>NZ_CP066171.1:1207316-1509145 GCF_028867705.1 Thermoleophilum album
ACACGGTCGTCGACGGGGCCGGGCCCTGCGGCGTGGCGCCACCCGTCGCTCCCTGCGACTTGGGTGCGAGGTAGACGTTGGCCACGAGCTCGGCCCCCACCTGTGGGAACTTCTCTTCGTCGCTGGTGAAGCGCAGGGACTCGACGGTGAGCAGGCGCCCGCGCACCAGCAGGCGGTCACCCGCAACCCGCACGAAGCGCTTCAGACGGTGGAAGAAGTCGGCTAGGCGCAGAAAGTCGCCGTTGAAGGTGAGGGTGACTTGCACCGAGTCGAGCGCGCCCGAAGCGGTGGTGGCTGCGCCCTGGCCTTGCGCCCCACCGGCCGCCGCCCCGCCCCCGACGGGCAGCCCGCTGCCCGAGGACGTGGAGGTCTGCGTGTCGGAGGGGTTCACGCCCGACTGCTCGGCGGCCTGGTTGCGCTGGGCGCTCGCCTGGCTTGCGTTGTTGGCCGCTTCGGCGGCCTGCCCGGGCTGGCTCTGGGCCTGCTGGCCTCCGGCCGCAGCGGGAGGCTGCGAGCTGCCCGTGCCGGTCTGAGCGTTGCCGGAGGCGCCCGGATTGGCCGGATTCGCCGCCTGTGCGCTCTGGCGTTCGCCGACCTCGATCTTGGTGAACTTGACTCCCGTCCCCTTGGCAGCGGAGTCGAGCTGTACGAGCACGGTTTCCATGTCGAGATCGGCGGGGATCGCCTTACCGAGCTTCACGACGACGGCGTAGTCGCGTTCGAAGTTCGCGCGGTTCGCCTGCAGCTGCGCGAGCTGCTGGCGAGCGGCGTCGCGCGCCTGCTCCTGCTGCTGAAGCTCCTCGCCGGCCTTCGCTGCTTCATCCCGCTTCGGGGAGAGCAGCAGGAACCAGTAGGCGACGATCAGCAGAACGGGAAGGACGAAGGTGAGGATCTTGCGATCGCGGTCTGTGAGCGTCACGAGCCGCCTCCGAGCTTCGCGGGGACTTTGTTGCTGCCCTCGGGCGCTTCGTCAGCCGGGGGCGCCGGGGTGAAGGTCAAGCGGACCTCGAACTTGTAGAAGGAGCCACAGTTGCTCGGCGAGGGCCGCTCGCCGGCTTGGTCCTGGCCCGACGAGACGAGCTCGACGTCCTTGACCCGGTGCAGCTGGCGCAACCGCACCATCAGCCGTGCCACCTCGGTCTGCGAGCGCAAGCAACCAGCGAGACGCGCTTGCGGCTCGCTCGCCGTTTGTTGTGCGGCGGTCGGCTGAGCGGTCGCGCTGCTCTGCAGCCCCGACACCGAAGCTTCCGCTTCCTGCAGCCAGCCGCTGCGCGGCATAACCAGCGACACCTCGCGCAGGAATCGCTCCCAGTCGAAGCGTTGTGACGCCAGCTGGCGGACGGCCTGCTCGCGCGCTTGTTTCATCTGCGCGAACTGGCCGAACGCGCCGAGCTGCGCAGCTTGCGCTTGCAGCTGTTGCGCCTCGAGGCGCGCCTGCTCGGCCTTGTCGCGCCGTTCGCTCGCCTGCCGCGCGGTCAGGGCGTAGAGGCCGACCATCACCACGAGCACGGCCAGCGCGGCGACGACGATCTGGGCACGGCGACCGTCGCTTTTGCGCGCCCGCCGGCGCTTGTCGGGAAGCAGGTTTACTGGCCTCACGATTGACCTCCGAGAGCGAGCCCTGCGGCCACGGTGAAGCGCGTCGGGTCGTGCGCTGCCCGCCCCTCGGGATCGAGACCGGGCAGCGGATCGGCGATCGCCACCGGCAGTGCCAGATGAGCGGCGAGGTCGCCGACGAGTACCTCGTCGCGCGAACCGGGACCCGACAGCACCACCTCCTCCACCGGTGGCGAGCCCGGCTGCGCCATGTAGTAGTCGATCGACAAGCGGATCTCGTCGGCGAGACGATCGGCGCTGCCCTCGTCGTCCCAGTGCGTCGCGACAGTGCGCGTGAACAGGCACGCGGGTCCGCGCGCGATAGCGAGGTTGGTGATGCCGCCGAGATGGCAGTAGACGCGCGCCCCGCCGGTGCCCGGTTCGGTGCCGGCACCGTTGGCGCGGGTCAGTACACGCACGAGGGCGAAAGCGTCGAGGTCGAGCCCCAAGGGGCGCAGACCGGCCGCCTTGACGGCGGCGACGAGCTCCTCCACCATCGACCGTCGCGCCGCCACGACGATCACGCGCATGCGCTCGGCGCCGGTCTCGTCGGTGTTGGTGTCGATCGGCTGATAGTCGAGAACCGCTTCCTCGAGGGGCATCGCTATCGCCTCGGAAGCCTGGAAGCGGATCGCCGCCTCGAGCTCCTCCTCGTCATCGATCGGTGGCAGATCGACGAGGCGAACGACGATCTGCTGGTTGGCGACCCCGAGCCAAACGTCGCGACCGAGCTCGGCGGTGCGCGCGAACTCGCGCAATGCTGCGGCGAGACCCTCCTTGTCGCGAACCTCGCCGTCGACAACCAGACCTTGCGGGAGGTCGTGCGAGGCGGCCTTGACCACCCGTCCGCCAGCGAGTTCGCAAGCTGCCAGGTAGCGGCCGTCGATATCGAGACCGGTTGTTCCGCGTGACGACGGTCGGCGGAAAAGCGATGGAGACATTCGGCAGAGGAAGTCGTTTGCTGAGGGGAGGTACGAAGGGAGTCCTTCCACGTATCGGCAAACCGTCGGAGCGCTTGAATTTCTTCGACGGCTGGTCGATGTCGTGCAACGCGCCGTCCGCCGGCGCGACGTCGCGCGACCGCAGCTGCCGTTCGCGCCCGGTCTACGAGAGGAACCGGTCGACGTAGAGATCGACCAGCTCGGGGCCGGCGAGTATCCCGACCAGCGCGCCCAACGCGAGGAAGGGACCGAACGGGACTCCGCGCTTGCGCGCTCCGCGCCCCTCGCGGGCGATCAAGACGATCCCCACCACAGCGCCCACCAGGAAGGCGACGAACAGCGCCGGAATCACGCCCACGCCAAGGTACAGCCCGAGCACGCCGGCGAGCTTCACGTCCCCCATCCCCATGCCGGCTGGGTAGGCGAGCGCAACGACGAAGAGCGCCAAGAACGCACCCGCGGCGGCGGCGGCCAGTTCGACGAGCTCGGAGCGCGCGACGAGCGGCGCCGCGATCAGCGCGTAGGCAAGCGCCGCGAGCACGAGGCGGTTGGGAATGATCCGCCGCTCGAGGTCGATCACCGCCACGGCGATGAGAAGAGCGGATAGCGGCAGCCAGAGGGCGAGACGCGAGTCGGGCCAGCGCGCCGCCGTCACCGCCGCGAACACGAAGGCTGTAAGCCCCTCGACGGTCAGGTAGCGACGCGGGATCGCCGCGCTGCAGTGGCGACAGCGGCCACGCAGCAGAAGGAACGAAACGACGGGGATGTTGTCGTAAGCCGCGATCGGCTGGTGGCAGGCGGGGCAGCGGGAGCGCGGCCGAAGCAAAGATTCCCCACGTGGAAGTCGGTAGGCGACGACGTTGAGGAAGCTGCCGACGCAAGCGCCCACGACGAGCGCCACCGCGACCGCTACACCTGTCGGCAACTCCCCCACTTTCGCCTACCGGTTCGACAAAGAACGGGGCGGGCCTTCCGGCCCGCCCCGCAGCGAAGGACGTCGCTGTCGACCGACTACCACTGACCGTTGTTCGGGCATCCACCCTGGCCTGCCGTCTGGCAGGTACGCGTCACGGTCGACCCGTTCTTCGTGTACGTGAACGTGTTACCGGAGCGCGAACGGCCGACCAGCGTGTAGGAGTTCGCACCGCCGACGGTGATCTCCACCTGACCCTGGCCGTTCCCGATTGGGATGCCCGAGTTCTGCACGTCCTGGGACGTGTCGCAGCCGACGTAGGTCTCGCTGTTGGTGAAGCACGACTCCATGTGCGACACCAGGTTGCGGACCGCCGACTTGATCTCGGCGTCCTGACCCTTCTGCCGCTGCCCCAAGAACGCCGGCAGCGCGATCGCGGCCAGAATGCCGATGATCAGAATCACGACGAGCAGCTCGATCAGCGTGAAGCCTCGCTCGCTGCTCATCCGCTCGCGGAGCGTGCGCAACATGTTGCTTGCTACCTCCTCCATGAGGGGTCGTTTGGCCTGGGTCCCGAGCACCCCCGACCGCCTTCCGATCGCCCGGTTGCACGGACAGGGGACGAAGCCCGGGTGTCGTTGGGATCGGCGTCGCCCCCGCGCCGCTTTAGGCCACAAGGCACTTATTTGGCGCGATCCCAACGAGTGTTCGACCGCGTGGAAAAGCGAACGCCTGCTGCGGCGGTGCCCGTCAGCGCGCGTGCAGCGAGCGTGCAGCTTGCGACTGCGCTCAGGCGCCCGGATCCGGATCGCCGGGCGCGTCGCGCGTAATGGTCGCGCCCTCGCGTCCGCAGACCGGGCAGGTGTCGCCGGCCGCGAGCGTGCGCTCCGAGCAGTAGTAGCAATCCGTGACCTGCTCGAGCACACCGAGGAGCTCGCCGACGCGACACACGAGCAAGCGCTCCTCGTCGACCTCCACCCACACCCCCGCCGACGCCGGGAACACCACGTGATCGCCGGGCTTGACCGGCATCTTCACGCCGACGTGCGCCCACCAGTCGAGACCCGGCCCTACCGCGAGCACGATGCCGTGCTGTGGAGGCGGCTCGTCGGTACCGGGCGGGACGATAAGCCCGGACCGCCGGACACGGTCGGGCTCGAGCTCCTTGATCACCACACGGTCGAACAGCGGGCGCAGCTGGTGACGCATCGCCGCGAAGAGTAGGGCGCGCGCCGCGTGTCGCGCCGTCAGCGTGCCGCCGCGGCTTAGCTAGCCGCCGTCACGTGCTCCGAACGCTCGGCGCGGCGACGCTCGACGAGCTCCCGCAGCGCACCCCAGTCGACGTCACGGAAGTTGTGCATCGGGCAGTACTTCGGGCCGCACATGGAGCAGAACTCCGCGGTCTTGAAGTACTCGTCGGGGAGCGTCTCGTCGTGCATCGCCTGGGCACGCTCGGGATCGATCGCCAGCTCGAACTGGCGCCGCCAGTCGAAAGCGAAGCGCGCCTCGGAGATCGCCCTGTCCCAGCGGTAGGCGGCACGGTTGCCGCGCGCAAGATCGGCAGCGTGAGCGGCGATGCGGTAGGCGACGAGCCCCTGACGGACGTCTTCGGCGTTGGGCAGACCGAGGTGCTCTTTCGGCGTCACGTAACAAAGCAGCGAGGTGCCGTGCCAGCCGACGATCGCCGCGCCGATTGCCGAAGTGATGTGGTCGTAGCCGGGAGCCACGTCGGTGACGAGCGGCCCGAGGGTGTAGAAGGGCGCGCCGTCGCACACCTCTTGCTGGCGGCGAACGTTCTCTTCGAGCCGGTGCATCGGGATGTGTCCGGGGCCTTCGACCATCACCTGCACGTCGCGCTCGCGTGCTCGGCGTACCAGCTCGCCGAGCGTGTCGAGCTCGGCGTACTGCGCGGCGTCGCAGGCATCGGCAATCGCGCCCGGGCGCAGCCCGTCGCCGAGTGAGATCGTCACGTCGTGGCGGCGGCAGATCCGCAGTACCTCGTCGAAGTTCTCGTAGAGCGGGTTTTCGCGCCGGTGGTGGACCATCCAGCGCGCCAACAGCCCGCCGCCGCGCGAGACGATCCCGCACACTCGGTGCTGCACGAGCGGCAGGTGCTCGAGCAGAACGCCGGCGTGGATCGTCATGTAGTCGACGCCCTGTTCCGCCTGCTCCTCGATCACCTCGAGCAACAGCGCCGGAGTCAGATCTTCGATGCGCTTGACGCGCTCAACAGCCTCGTAGATCGGCACCGTGCCGATCGGCATCGTCGCTGCGTCGATGATCGCGCGCCGCGTCTCGACGATCTCCTTGCCCGTCGAGAGATCCATCACCGTGTCGGCGCCGAAGCGTGCGCAGAGCTCAAGCTTGGCGAGCTCCTCGTCGATCGACGAGGTGACCTGCGAGCGTCCGATGTTGGCGTTGATCTTGACCCGCGCGCGCAAGCCGATCGCGATCGGGTCGAGTCGCTCGTGGTTGACGTTCGCCGGCACGATCATGCGACCGGCTGCGACCTCGTCGCGGACGAGCTCCGGCGTGAGCCCCTCGCGCTCGGCGGCGCGCCGCATCTCGGGCGATACGACTCCTTGCTTGGCTAGCGCGAGCTGGGTACGGCAGTCGGCGTCGGCGGGAAAGAAACTGCGCTCGGCCATCTCGATCCTCCCTTCGCTGGCATTACCCAGGGCAGGTTCGGCGGGTCGGCGCTAGGAAGCGCCCTCTCAGCCCCTCGCACAGGAGCTCCCCGGTCGTTCTGCGGTATTCGCGGCCGAGCTTACTACCTGATCTGGTCGTAGACGCGGAACATCGGCATGTACATCGAGATGACGATGAAACCGACGATCGCACCGACCAGAACGATCATCACCGGCTCGAGGATCGAGGTCAGCGCCTTGACGGCCGCCTCGACCTGTTCCTCGTAGAAGTCGGCGACCTTGCCGAGCATCGTCTCGAGCGCACCGGTCTCTTCGCCGACGCTGATCATCTGCACGACCATCGCCGGGAAAACGTTCGGCGCCTTTGCCATCGGCGCCGAGATCGTTCCGCCGCGCGACACCGACTCGCGCACCTCGCGCATCGCCTTTTCGATCACCTTGTTACCAGCGGTGCGCCCGGTGATCTCGATCGCCTCGAGCATCGGAACACCGGCTGCCACCAAGCCTGCGAACGTGCGCGAGAACCGTGCGAGCGCCACCTTCTGGACGATGTCGCCGATCTTCATCGGGATCTTCAACTTGAAGGTGTCCCACTGCATACGGCCCCACTCGGTGCGCTTCCAGCGGCGGAAGAGCACGACGGCGCCAACGCCGACGGCGATCATCAGGTACCAGCGCCCGGTGATCAGGTGCGAGAGCCCGACGGTGAACTGCGTGATCGCCGGCAGCTCGCCACCGAAGTCCTTGAAGATCTTTTCGAACACCGGCACCAGGAAGGCGACGAGAGCGATCAAGACCAAGAACGAGAACGAGATGACGAGCGACGGGTAGACCATCGCCGCCTTGATCATCCGCCGCAGCGCTGCGTCCTTCTCGAGCTGGTTGGCGACGCGCTGCAGCGTCTGCTCGAGGATGCCGCCCGACTCGCCGGCCTGCACCATCGCCACGTAGAGGTCGTTGAAGACGTCCGGGTGCTTGGCGAGCGCGCGCGAGAAGGAGAGACCGGCCTCGACGTCTTTGCGAACGGCGGTGAGCGTTTCCTTGAGCTTCTCGTTCTCGGTTTGCTCCTCGATGACGTAGAGCGCGCGCAGCAGCGTCATTCCCGACGAGACCATCGTGGCTAGCTGGCGCGTCGCGATGACCAGCGCGTCGGCCTTGACGCGCTTGAAGCGAGCGAGGATGTCGTTGGCGCTCGGCGGCGCCTTCTCCTCGACGTCGAGCACGATCAAGCCCCGCTGGCGGAGCTGGGCCGTGACGGCCTGTTTGGAGTCGGCTTCGATCTCGCCGCGCGTCGCTACGCCAGCGCGGTCGACGGCCCTGAACGCGAAGGTAGCCATCCTCTAGCCCTCCAGACTCCTCGCTTGCGCGACCAAGCTCACGCCACCCGCACCGTTCCCATCAGGCGCCGCAGCTCCTCGGGCGAGCCGGCGCGCGCCTCGGCCAGCTCGCGCGTGATGAGGCCACGACGAGCGAGATCGGCGAGCGCGGCGTCCATCGTTTGCATCCCGTACTGGCCGCCGGTCTGCAAGGCCGAGTAGATCTGGTGCGTTTTGCCCTCGCGGATGAGGTTGCGCACCGCTGGGGTGGGCACAAGCACCTCGGCAGCCACGACCCGCCCCTGGCCGTCGGCGCGCGGCAAGAGCTGCTGGGTGACGATGCCTTGCAGCGAAACCGACAGCTGCACGCGCACCTGCTGCTGCTGGTTGGGAGGGAAGACGTCGACGATACGGTCGACCGTTTGCGCGGTGTCCTGGGTGTGCAGGGTCGCGAAAACGAGGTGACCGGTTTCCGCTGCGGTCAAAGCCGTCGAGATCGTCTCGAGGTCGCGCATCTCGCCAACAAGGATCACGTCGGGGTCCTGGCGCAGCGCGGCCTTCAAGCCAAGCGCGAAGCTCTCGACGTCGGAGCCGACCTCGCGCTGGTTGACGATGCAGTTCTTGTGGCGGTGCAGGAACTCGATCGGGTCCTCGATCGTGAGGATGTGCTCGTGGCGGTGCTCGTTGATCAGGTCGAGCATCGCCGCGAGCGTCGTCGACTTACCGGAACCGGTGGGGCCAGTGACGAGCACGAAGCCGCGCGGCTTGCGCGTGAACTCCTCGAGCACGGGCGGCAGCCCGAGCTCAGCGAGCTTCGGCATGTCGCGCGGGATCAAGCGGAACGCTGCGCTAAGCGCCGAACGCTGGAAGTAGACGTTGACACGGAAACGGGCGAGATTCGGAACCGAGTACGCAAAGTCGATCTGCCAGTCGGTCTCGAGGCGCTGGCGCTGGTCGTTGGTGAGGATCGAGTAGACGACCTCGCGCACGATCTGCGGCGTGAGCACCGGGAAGTCGAGCGGCTGCAGGCGACCATGGACGCGCACCATCGGCGGTACACCGGCGGTGAGGTGCAGGTCGGAAGCACCCTTTTCGACCGTTTGCAAGACGACTTCTGCGAAATCGAGTTCCATCGCAGTCTCCTATCGGACGGAGCGCTCGGACACCTGAGTGTGCCGGCGACTTCGCTGCGGGCAGCGCTCTTCTCGCACTATCGGCAGCACGCCGAGACCCATGAAATCCGGGCGCAGTCCGCTAAGCGGCGACACGCGCCACCTCCGAGATCGAGGTGACACCTTGCTTGACCTTCTCGAAGCCGTCTTCGCGCAACGGGCGCATCCCCTGTTCGATCGCGACGCGCCGGATCTGATCGCTCGAGGCGCGCTCGACCGTGAGCTCGCGGATCTCGTCGCTCATCAGCATCACCTCGTGGATGCCGGTTCGGCCCTTGTAGCCACTGCCGCCGCAGTGTTTGCAGCCGACCGGCTCGTACGCCTCGATGTCGAAGGCCGCGTGGTAACCGGCGGCACGCAAAGCCTCGACGGTGAGGATCGTCCGCTCCTTGCAGTGCACGCACAGCATCCGCACCAGCCGCTGGGCGACGACGCACACCACCGCCGACGCTGTCAGGAACGGCTCGATACCCATCTCGGTGAGGCGCGTGATCGCCGAGGGCGCGTCGTTGGTGTGCAGGGTCGACAGCACCAGGTGGCCGGTCAGCGCCGACTCGATCGCGATCTGCGCGGTCTCGGCGTCGCGGATCTCGCCGACCATGATCACGTCGGGGTCGGCGCGCAGCATCGCCCGCAGCCCGGCGGCGAAAGTCAAGCCCGCCTTGTTGTTGACCTGCAGCTGGTTGACCCCGGGCAGCTGGTACTCGACCGGATCCTCGATCGTGATGATCTTGCGGTCGGGCGAGTTGAGCTCGTTCAGCGCGGCGTACAGCGTCGTCGACTTACCGGAACCGGTCGGGCCCGTGACAAGAACCGCCCCGTGCGGGCGCTTGAACGACTCTTCGAAGCGCTGGCGGTTGCGCGGGCTCATGCCGAGCTTGTCGAGCCCGATCAGCGCCTTTTCTTTGTCGAGGATGCGCATCACGACGCCCTCGCCGCGCACCGAGGGCATCGTCACAACGCGAACGTCGATCTCGTGTCCGTCGACGTTAAGCGACACCCGCCCGTCCTGGGGGATGCGCTTCTCGGCGATGTCGAGGTTCGCCATGATCTTGATCCGCGAGATCGCGCTCGCGACGAACTTGCGCTGGATCGTCGTCGCCTCGCGCAAAACGCCGTCGACCCGGAAGCGCACCTTGAGCTCGGAGTCCTCGGGCTCGAAGTGGATATCGGACGCGCCCTCCTCGATCGCCTGCTGGAGGATCTGGTTGACGAGCCGCACCACCGGCGAGTCGCTCGCCGTTTCGCGCAGCTCGCCGAATGCTTCCTCGAGCTCGGTTTCGTCCTCTTCGACGACGTCGGCGCCGAGCTCGACGCTCGACGACATCTTTTTGATCAGCGTCTGGATGTCGTCGACCGACGCGACGACGGGCCGCACGTCGCGACGGATCAGCAGCTTGAGGTCGTCGAGGGTGACGATGTCACGCGGGTTCGCCATCGCCACCGTGACGACGTCGTCGCTCTCGAACCCGACCGGGACAGCCTGGAAGCGCTTGGCGTCCTCGGGCCGGATCAGGTTGAGGGCGTTGGGGTCAGGCTTGCGCTCCTGGAGATCGAAGTACTCGAGCTCGTAGCGTGCGGCGATCGCCCGCGCGAGTTGGTCGGGCGTGATCACCCCTTGTTTTACGAGCAGCTCTTCCGGAGCGGCGCCCTCGGCGCGCGCCTGCTCGACCGCGCGATCGACGACAGCGCGCGAGGCGAAACCGAGCTCGACGATGACGTCGGAAACGAAGCGGCCCTTGGGGCTGCGGTTGCTACCCCCACCGTTCCCGGGGGCGCTACCGGCGGCACCCGCCTTGCCGTTCGCCGAGTCCGCCGCGCGGCTCCCCCGGCCGCTTGCCGGCTTGGTGGCGGTGGCCACGGCGGCCTCGTCCTCGGATTCAGCCGCCTGCTTGGCGTTACCGGGGGCCGAGACCGTCCGCGTCTGCGGTTGGCCCCTGGCGTCGCTCATCGCCTACTGTCCCGGACCTCCTGAACGAGCGTCTCCGGGTCGATGTAACCCTCGACGACCCGTGCCTTGCGGTCGCGCCCAACGATCACCACGGCCGGCACCTGGTTGATCTCGATCTTGCCGAGGACCTGCGCGTAATCGTCGATCCGCGTCGAGCGGGCGCGGACGACCGGCGCCAGACCGCTGCGCTCGACAGCACGCACGGCGGCCGCCACGTCGCTGTCTTCGATGCCGCGCGGGTCGTAGAAGAAGAGAACGACCGTCCGCCCGCGTTCGATCGAGCGCAGGAACGCGGCCGGCAGAGACGAGCCGCGCTGCACAGAACTGCGTGGCGCCGATCGCGTGTTCGTGACCGCACGCTGGCGGGTCTCGGCGCCGGACCGCTCCCGTCCGGCGGCATTGCGCGCTTCCGTCGGCGAGGTTGCACGCTTGCTGTCGCGCGCGGTGCGCTGCGATCCTGCGCCACGTTTGCCGGCAGCCGATCGCTGCGCGGGGTTAGCGCTCTGCACCGCGTTCTCACTCGGACGCTGGGCTACGGGGGGTGGTGCTGCTGTGCCAGCGCTCTCGTCGGAGTTGTTGCTGATCGAAACGGCGTAGGTCGCGGCCGCGAGCACCGCTGCGATCAAAGCCAGGAGGAGGGGACGCGAAATCGCCATGTGGTCGCTATCGGCAGGAAGGCGCGAACGGCTTAGACCCGCACGCGCGCCGGCGCAGGACGATCGCCGCCGCTATCGAGACCGACCGCCGAACGCATCACTTCTAGCGGAGCCGTGCGGCCGGTCCAGCGCTCGAAGCTCCGCGCCCCCTGGCGCACTAGCACTTCGAGTCCGTGCACGAACGAAGCGCCGGCCCGCCGCGCCCAGCGCTCGAGCGGCGTTTCGTGATCGGCGTAGACAAGGTCGACCACCGTCGCGGGCGGCGTGCTTCCGGCGAGCCGGAGCGCAGCGAGAGCGTCGTCGAGCGCGAGGGTTGGATCGAGCCCGACGCTCGTCGCGTTCACGAGCAGATCGGGCGCGGAAGCCAGCGGGTCGTGGGCGACGCGGCAACCGATGCTCTCGGCGAGCTCACGCGCCCGCTCGCGCGTGCGGTTCCACACCGTGACATCGGCCGCCCCCGCACTGACGAGCGCCCAGGCCGCAGCGCGCGCCGCGCCACCGGCGCCGAGCACCACCGCTCTGAGCCCACGAACCTCCCGCGGTATCGCGTCGAGGAGGCCACCGACGTCGGTGTTGTCGGCAGCGACCGCACCGTCGGCGAACCACAAGGTGTTCGCCGCCCCCGTTTTTTCGACAGCGTCGCTGCGCACCTCGGCCAGCTCGGCGGCCGCGATCTTGTGCGGGATCGTCACGTTGACACCGCGGTAGCCGAGCGCTGGCAGCTCCCGCACCACCGCCACGAAACTCTCGGGCGCGACCGGCAGGCGCAGGTAACGCCAAGCATCGAGACCGACCGCATGCAGAGCGGCGTTCATCATCTGCGGCGAGCGACTGTGTGCGACCGGCCAGCCGACGACCGCCAGGAGCACCTGCGGCTGCGTGCGTTTGCTCGCATCAGTCGCCATCGCCGTCAGCAACGTGTCGGCGAGCGGCCGCCGGCGCGCTCGCGAGCGGCGCGGTAGCGAGCGACATCGCGCTCGAAGTCGCGCGCGTTGGTCGAGAAGGCGTGCTCGCCGCAGGTTCCCGGCTTGACCACGTAGTAAAGGAAGTCGGTGCGTGCTGGGCGTGCCGCGGCACGGATCGAGGCAAGACCCGGGTTCCCGATCGGTCCGGGCGGCAGGCCGCTGCGCAGGCGCGTGTTGTAGGGGCTCGGCGAGTTCAGCTCGCTGACACGCAGCGGCCTGGTCCAGTTGTCGAGGGCGTAGCGCAAGGTGGCGTCGATGCCGAGCGGCATCCGGGCGCGCAAGCGGTTGTAGATGACCGAGGCGATCAGCGGCCGCTCGCGCGCCAAGCGCGCTTCCCGCTCCACCATCGAGGCGATGATCAGAACGTCGTAGGGGGTGAGGTTCTTGCTGCGTGCGTACGCCAGGTCGACGCTCGCGAAGGCGCGGCGGAAGGCTTCCAACTGGCGCCGCACGAGCTGCGCGGCGGTGGCGCCAGGTCGTAGCTCGTAGGTGGCAGGGAAAAGGAAACCCTCGAGCGTCGCACCCGCCGGTGCGCCGTAGTTGCGCGGATCGAAACCGGGCGCGCTGCGGCTCGCAGCCAGGTAGTCGCCACGCACCCGGCGGGCGAGTAGCCGCGCCACCTCGCGTCGCGAAAGCCCCTCGGGGATGACGATGCGAAGAACGCTGGTGTCGGCGCCGGCGCGCAGCGCGGCGATAGCCGCTCCGTAGCTCATGTTCCGGCGCAGCTCGTAGGTGCCGGCCTCGATCGCGGAAGCCGCCCCCGCTAGGCGTACGCGTAGCGAGAACAGCGTCGCGTCGGCGACGACACCGCGCGCTTCGAGCAGGCGCGCGACGTCGGTCAGCGTCGCTCCTCGCGGCACGGTCAACACGACCCGCCCGTGTCCACCGCCGTGGAACGGCTGCCACAGAGCGACCGCGAACGCCGCCACCACCGCGAGCGCCGCAGCGAGCGCAGCGAGCGCGATGGCGCGGCGGCGGCGGGTTCGGGCGCTCACCTCACTCCCCCTCCGCTCGCGCCGAAGCGTGCGACGCGAGCCAACCCTCGAGCAGCACCGCTGCCGCGCGCGCGTCGGCCGGCGCCGCCCCGCCGCGATCCTCGGCCAGCCGGGTGGTGAAGCGCTCGTCGTAGAGCTCGACCGACACCGCGACAGCGCGCGCGAGCGCGGCGGCGAAGCGCTCGGCTCGGCGCGCCTGCTCGCCACGTTCACCGCGCAGCGTCAGCGGCAGTCCGACCACGACGCGCTCGACCGCGTGCTCGTCGACGAGGCGCGCAATGCGCGCGACCGCCTCCTCGACCGGACGGCCGGGGATCGCGGCGATCGGGCGTGCGACCGTGCCCGAGGGATCCGACAAGGCGAGGCCGATCCGAGC
Organism: Thermoleophilum album; assembly: GCF_028867705.1. Taxonomy (GTDB): domain Bacteria; phylum Actinomycetota; class Thermoleophilia; order Solirubrobacterales; family Thermoleophilaceae; genus Thermoleophilum. The sequence continues at coordinate 1,220,846 of NZ_CP066171.1, forward strand.
CGCGCCGTGATCGACGGCGAGCACGCGCACCGTCAACGCAACCGCTGCTCGATCGCCGCGGCCGCCTGCTCGAGCGCCTCGCCGACGCGCTCGACGTGACGGCCTCCGGCCTGGGCGAGCGTCGGGCGTCCGCCACCGCCCCCGCCGATCACCGCCGCGGCGACGCGGACAAGCTCGTCGGCGCGCAGATCGCTCTCGGCAAGCTCGGGAGCGACAGTCGCCACCAGGTGAGCACGCTCGCCCGCGCCCGCCCCGAGCAGCACGACCGCCCGGCCCAGCTTCTGACGCACCTTGTCGGCTAGATCGACAAGCTCGCGGGGCTCGACTCCCGCCACAGCCTCCACCACGACCGCGGCGTCGCCGACCTGTCGCGCCCGTGCGACGAGATCCTCGGCGCGCACCTGCCCGTCGCCCGCTTGGCGGCGCTTGCGCGCCTCCTTGAGCTCGCGCTGGAGACGCTCCACCGCCGGAACGATCTCGTGCTCGGGCACGCGCAACAGTGCGGCGAGCTCGGCCAGCGCGGCGCTGCGCCGGGCAAACAGCTCGGCGGCCCCCGGCCCGGTCACGGCCTCGATGCGGCGCACGTTGCTCGCGCTCGAAGTCTCGGTTTCGATATCGAACAGACCGATCTCGGCGCTGGACGCCACGTGCGTGCCGCCGCACAGCTCGCGCGACACATCGTCGATCTCGACGACGCGCACCCAATCGCCGTACTTCTCGCCGAACAGTGCGATCGCGCCGAGACGATCGGCCTCGGCCCGGGTCGTTTCGAACGCTCGCACCGGCAGCGAGGCGCCGATCCACTTGTTGACGAGCGCCTGGATCTCGTCGACCGCGTCCCGCCCGAGGCGCTGGCCGTGGGTGAAATCGAAGCGCAGTTTGTCGGGCCCGACGTACGAGCCTGCCTGGCGGACGTGGGCGCCGAGCGTGCGTCGCAGCGCGGCGTGGAGCAGGTGCGTCGCGGTGTGGTTGCGCATCGTCCGGCGGCGTCGTTCGACGTCGACGCTCGCACGAACCTCGGCGCCGACCGGGGGCGGCTCGCCCTCCTCCAGTTCGCACACGAGCACCTGGTCGTCGGGCAGACGCACAGCGTCGACGACCCTCGCTCTCCCCCACTCGCCGGCGAGCGTGCCGGTGTCGGACACCTGGCCACCACCTTCGGGATAGAACGGACTCTCGGCGAGTTTGACGAGCAGCAGCCCGTCGTCGCGGCCGACGGCCTGGACGGTGGTGTTGGCCGCCAGCTGCTCGTAACCGACGAAGCGGGTCGCGCTCGCTGCCTGGCGTGCCACCTCGCTCGCGCGCTCGCGCCGCGCCGCGCTCTGGCCGGCCCGCCCCGCGCCACGGCGCGCGACGCTACGCGCTTCCTCCATCAAGCGGCGCACCGCACCTTCGTCGACGGCAAGCCCCTCCTCGGCCAAGAGCTCGCGCGCCATCTCGAACGGGAAGCCGTAGGTGTCGTGCAGCCGGAAGGCATCTTCCGCCGCCACCTCGCTCCGCCCCTCGGCGCGGGCGCGCTCGACGAGCTCGGCAAGGAGCTCGCGCCCCTGCTCGATCGTGCGCGAGAAGTTGCTTTCTTCGTCGCGCGCCCAGCGCAACACCGTCTCGCGCTCTTCGCGCAAGTACGGCCAGGCGCCGGCCATCAGCTCGATCACGCGCCCGTAGAGGCGCTCGAGCACGGGCTCTTCGATCCCCAGCACGCGTGCCTGCAGGATCGTGCGGCGCATGATCCGTCGCAGCACGTAGCCCCGCTCCTCGTTCGACGGGACGACGCCGTCGGCGAGCAGGAAGGTGGCGCCCCGACCGTGATCGGCGAGGATGCGCAAAGCGCGCGTCACCTTGAAGCTCTCGCCGTAGCGGCGTCCCGACAGCTCCTCGCCGAGCTCGATGAGCGGCCGGAAAAGCTCGGTCTCGAAGACCGACGGCACTCCCTGGAGCAGCGCCGCCAGCCGCTCAAGGCCGGCGCCTGTATCGATGTTCTTCTGGGGCAGCTCGTCGAGGCGGTCGCCCTCGCGCAGCTCGTACTGCATGAAGACGAGGTTCCAGAACTCGAGGAAACGATCGGTGTCGTCGCCCGGACGCTCGCTGTCCGCGCCGTAGTCGGGGCCGCGGTCGAGGTACAGCTCGGAGCACGGGCCGCAAGGCCCTGTCGGACCTGCTTGCCAGAAGTTGTCGTCGCGACCAAGGCGCACAATGCGCTCTTCGGGCACACCGACAGCGCGCCAGTACTCGATCGCCTCCTCGTCGGGGCCGAGACCGAGCGCCTCGTCACCGCCAAAGACAGTGATCCAGATGCGCTCGGGATCGAACCCGAAACCCTCGGTTGACAGTTCGAAAGCGAACTCGATCGCCTCGCGCTTGAAGTAGTCGCCGATCGAGAAGTTGCCGAGCATCTCGAAGAACGTCAGGTGGCGCGCGGTACGCCCGACGTTTTCGATGTCGGTCGTGCGGAAACAGCGCTGGCAAGAGGTGAGCCTTGGCGCGGGCGGCTTCTCCTCTCCGCGGAAGTAGGGCTTGAGCGGCTGCATCCCCGCGGTGGTGAGCAGTACCGAGGGGTCGTAAACCGACGGCACGAGCGACGCCGACGCGAGTCGTTTGTGGCCGCGCGCCTCGAAGAAGCTCAGGAACCTCTCGCGAATCTCCTCGGCCTGCATCGGCCGCAGTCTATGCGCGCTCGCAAGGAAAACTGCGCCCGCGCGGAGCGGTTCCCTGCGCAGAAGCTACAGCCTTCCTGCGCAGCGCTCGCCGCCCCCGGCCACCGGCCCGACGATGACAGCCATGACCTCTGCGCAGACGAGCGCCAGTCTCGGCGCACTTCGGGGACAGTCGCGGTGGCGGGCGGCGCGGCCGTTCTGGCGCTCGCTTCGCCGGCGCAACTCTCTCGGATCGCGCGGGCGGGCACGGGCGGTCGTTAGCGCTCGTTCGCAGCGCAGCCCTGACCCCGGCGACGCCAGCCCGCTCTCGCCTGAAGCGCGCAAGAGCGCGGTCCTTCTGACAAGACTGCTGGCCAGCGAACACGCTTACACCGCGATCCACTCGAGCGCGGTCGTGGCACTGGCCGAGGCGGTGGCGGTCGAGCTCGGGCTCGACAGCGCGACGCGCGAGCGCGTCGCGATCGCGGCGCTGCTCCACGACGTTGGCAAGGTCGTAATCCCGACCGAGATCCTCGACAAGCCCGCACCCCTTTCGGCAGCCGAACTCGCGCTGATCGAACGGCACACTCTCACCGGCGCGGCGATCATCGAACGAGCCCACCCCGAGCTGCGACCGGTGGCGGCGATCGTCGCCGCGAGCCACGAGCGCTGGGACGGAAGCGGCTATCCGCGCCGGTTACGCGGCGAGGAGATACCGCTCGAGGCGCGGATCGTTTTCGCCTGCGACGCCTACGACGCGATGACGAGCACGCGTGCCTACCGTCGCCCGCTGCGAGCAGCGGAGGCGCTGCGCGAGATCGAGCGCCACGCCGGCAGCCAGTTCGATCCGCGGGTCGCGGCCGCGTTGGTGGCGGTCGTCGAGCGGTCACGCGGCCTTTAAGACAAGGACGCCGAGCGGGCATCCGCGCCGGTAGACAGGGCGGCGCTCGCTCAGCGCAAGCAGAGCCGCGCGAGGTCGACGCCGTCGAGCGGATCCAGCGCCAGGCAGCTGGCGGTGTCGATGCGCTGCGAGAGGAGCAGCGGCCGCCGCACCGCCCCAAGCGGAACCAGCCAGCCCTCCTCTACCGCGCGGTCGACAAGCCGCTGCCAATCTTCCTCGGAGCCACCGTGCCGCCGCAGGCGCGCGAGCTCGCGCCGGGTCGCGCGGTCGACCGTCGGCAGCTCGCGAAGCAAGTAGTACGGGTGGGCGACGACAGGCCGCGCGACAGCGACCGCCGTCTGCAGGCGCGGTGTCCGCCCGGCGAAAAGGCGCCCGAGCACCGGAGCGGGCACTACGCGCAAGCGCGCGTCGAGGCCGAGCCCGCGCAAGGTCCGTACGTACTCGCGCGCGACGGGCACGATCCGCCAGTCGGCTGCGGCCGCCACCGTGACCCGCGCCGCTGTTACGCCCGCGTCAGCGAGCACGCGCTGTGCATCGTCCGGTCGCGGCTCGTCGGCACGCGCGGCCGCGCTGCACGCTGCGTCCCCCCGGTGCCCCAGCACTCCTGCCGGCAACAGATCGCAGCTCGCGTCGACGAAACCGAGCGCCAGACGCAACAGCTTGTCGTAGTCGAGCGCAGCGGCGATCGCGCGCCGCACCCGGCGGTCCCCGAACGGCCAGGAGCGCGGGTCGAGGAAGATGTAGGCGATCGCGCCGGTTTGCACGTCGCGGTAGCGACCGGAATAAGTCGAGCGCAGGATCGGCAAGCGGCCGCGAGCAGGCACCGCGCTCGCGAGATCGACACGGTTGCGCAGCGCGAGCGAGACCGGATCGCCGGTGACGGTCACCGTCTCGATCCGGTCAAGGAACGCGGGTCCGAAACCGGGAACACGCATCCCGTGCCGGCGCACGAGAACCGCGCCCGCGCGCGGCCCCACCCCAGTGAAGCGCACACGGTACGGGCCGCTCGCCGGCGGCGCGCCGCGGGCGAGCGGCGCAAGCGGCGTGGTCGCGGGCACCACCCCGCTCCACGGCTCGGCGAGCGCCCACGGCAAAGTTGCGTCCGGCCGCGCGAGGTGGATCTCGAGCAGGCGCCCCTTGTCGCGAGACACGAGACCCGCCATACGTTCGGCACGGCCACTAGCCACCGACCGCCAGCCGCGAATAGCCGCGAATGCGCGAGCGCGCCCGCCCCCGCCGCGCACGATCCGCGCGATCGTGCGCGCCACGTCGGCCGCGCGCAGCGGCCGCCCGTCCGAGAAGCGCACACCGTCACGCAGGCGCACCACGAGGACCCGGCCGCCCGCGCGCGACTCGGGCAGCCCCGCCGCGAGCGCCGGCGCGAGCCGCACGCGGCCGCCCTGCCCCACTTTCCGCCGGTAGAGCGTCGCGTAGGCGCCCCGCACCAGCGCGATCTCGGTCGGTGTCCTGGCGCGCGCCGGGTCGAGCACGCGGAGCGGTGCGGTGACCGCCACCTCCACGGAGCCGCCGCGCAGGGCGCTGCCCCGGCGCCCGTCCGCCCCGGCACACCCGCTAGCGGCGACGGCGACGACCGCCGCGAGCACAGCCAACGGCCGCCTCATGCAGCCGGCCACCGGTCAGCCGATCTCCTCGCGCAACACCTGGAGAGCGCGCCTGATGAGCCGCGACACGTGCATCTGCGAAAGTCCTACACGACGCGCGATCTCGGCCTGCGAGAAACCGAGCGTGAAGCGCATGTGCAGAATCTCGCGCTCGCGGCGCGGCAGCTGCTTGAGCGCCGGGGCGAGCGTCGCGCGTAGCTCGGAGCGCGCATACCCGGGCTCCTCGCCGCCTAGCGCCGCCAGAGCATCGGTCTCCTCCTCGTCCCCGCCGCCCTGGTCGAGCGAAGCCGGTGTGTACGCCGAGCCGAGCTCGAGCGCTTCGATCACCTCTTCGACGCTCGTTCCCAGCTCGCGCGCGAGCTCGCTCGCGCTCGGCGAGCGCCCGAGCTCGGCGCCGAGACGATCGACCGCGGCGACGACCGCCGCATGTAGCTCCTGCAAGGCGCGCGGAACGCGCACCGCCCAGCCGCGGTCACGGAAGTGGCGGCGGATCTCGCCGAGGACTGTCGGTGTCGCGAACGTGGCGAGCGAGACGCCGCGCGAGAGGTCGAAACGGTCGATCGCTTTGATCAAGCCGATCGCGCCGACCTGTTCGATGTCCTCGACCGGTTCGCCGCGCCCCGCGTAGCGACGCGCAAGGGCGCGCACGAGCGGCAGATGGCGCTCGATCAGGAGCTCTCGGGCCCGCCGGTCGCCGTGCTCGTGGTACCGGCGCAGAAGCTCGCGGTCCACGGCACCGGCTGCCATCGCTAAACCTCCCTGCGCTCCAGCTTCTCCAGACGCAACGACAGCGCCGAGCCGCGCGTCTCGACAGCGAACACGTCGACGACGGCGGCAACGATCGTGCGCAGCGACGGCAAAGCCTCCCTGCCAGCGGTACGCGGATCCCGAACACTCCCCTGCTCGCCCGCCGTGCTCTCGGGCGCCGCGAAAAGCTCGCGCAACGTCGCCGGCAGACCGTCGACCGTAGCTCCGACACGCCCGGGTTCGAGGTCGAACGCGACGCGTACCGGCAACGCGGGATCGCAGGCGGCGAGGATCGTTTCGAGCGCTAGCTGGAGGTCGTCGGCGGCGGCGAGCGTCAATTCCGCGCGCGCTGCAAGGGCGGCGACGAGCATGCGCAGCAACGGGTCGTCGTCGAACCCGAAAGTCGACTCGAGCACCACACGCTCACCGGCTTGCGGCGCGCCGATCCCACCTGCCTGCTCGCTCACCGCTTCACCGCTCCCAACCGGCGATCGTCGCCGCGCCGAGCACGAACTCCCCTGTCGCGTCGAGGAGGCAAGCGGTCTGACCGGGCGCGGGGGCGGGTGCTGGCTCGGCGAGCTCGATCGAGAAACCGTCGCCAGAGCGAACGAGGCGGGCGGAAAGCGGTCGCTGGCGGTAGCGCAACTGGACCTTGCCGACCCGGTCGGCATCGCGGTGCAACACGAGGTCTTCGGCGAGCGCCACACGGCGGGCGAGCAGCTCCTCGCGCCCGCCGACGACGACGCGGTTGTGGCGCGCATCCTTGGCCAGGACGTACAGCGGCTCGCCAGCCGCGAGCCCAAGACCGCGCCGCTGACCGACCGTGTACAGCTGGTGGCCTTCGTGCTCGCCGACGACGCGGCCCGCGCTGTCGACGATCTCGCCGCGACGGATGTTGCTGGCGGCATGGCGGCGCAGGAAACGGCGGGTGCCGAGCCCGGCCACGAAGCAGAGGTCCTGGCTCTCGCGCCGTTCGGCGACCGGCAGCTGCGCGCGGCGGGCGATCTCGCGCACCTCGCGCTTGCTACGCGTGCCGAGCGGGAACGACAGCCGCTCGAGCAGCTGCGGGCTAAGGCGCGCAAGCATGTACACCTGATCCTTGCCGCTGTCGCACGCGCGCCGCAAAAGCACCCCCTCGCCGTCATCCTCGACGCGGGCGTAGTGACCGGTCAAGAGCTTCGCCGCACCGAGGGTGTCGGCAGCGGCGAGCAGAGCGTCGAAGCGCACCTGCCCGTTGCACACGATGCACGGGTTGGGAGTGCGACCGGCGTCGTGCTCGCGCAGGAACGGTTCGACGACACCGGCGCGGAAGCGCTCGCGCAGATCGAGCGTGAAGTGCGGCAGGCCGAGCCGGTGGGCGAGGCCGCGCGCGGTCAGAACGGCCTGCGGCGAACAGCAGCTGCGCTCGGGATCGGTGTCGGGGTGCGACCAAAGCTCGAGCGTCACAGCGACGACCTCGCGCCCCTCCTGCGCGGCGAGCCAAGCGGCGACGGCGCTGTCGACCCCGCCGGACAAGGCGACGCACACCCGTCGCGGATCGGGTGCAAGAGGCGCAGCGCCGTCGGCAACGGCACGCCCGAGCGCGCGGTGCAAAGCATCAGCGGCGAGCACGGCGGCGTGCCACTTGCCCGGCGTCAGGCCGCCGACGTGGGCGGACACGTCGGCGACGCCGATCCGCCCGGCGGCGAGCACGCTGCGTCCCTCGACGAGCTCGACGACCGCTGCGGCACACGCCCGCGCCGCGCCACAGCCGTGCGCGTCGAAACCGACCTCGGCCACGACGCCGTTGTCGCAGCGTACGGCGATGCGAACGCTGTCGCCGCAGGGAGCTCCGCCCGCCACACCAGCGTGCGGCCATTCGGCGAGCGCGCCAGCGCCGCGCCGCGAGCGCAGCAGCTCGTCGAAGCGTTCGCGATCGGCGACCGAGGCTTCCACAGCGCCCAAGGGTAGGGAGACCCCGGGCTGGTCACGTGCGCGCCCCAGCCTGCCGCTGCCGGTGCGGGTGTTGGGCCTTGATCGACACGATTGGGGGCCGCCGCTTCGGCTGCTGAGCCGTGCGTGGCCTGGCCTCGGCGAGCCGCCCCCAGTACGACCCGTGGTGTTGGCTCAACCGCGCAGTAAGAGGCCGGCTGGCGAACAGGCTAGGGCTGTATCGAGGCTACCAGCGGACGGTGCACGATCAACTGCGGCCGCGCGGTCAACTACGACGGAGCGCGATCAGCTGCGGCCGGCGCCTTCCTGCGCCCGCGACGGCACGTGCGCCAACCTGATTCCGAGCTCGCGCAGCTGCGCGTCGGTGACGGGGGTCGGCGCCCCCGTGAGCGGGTCGGCCCCGCTCGCCGACTTCGGGAAGGCGATCACGTCACGGATCGACTCGCGCCCGGCCAAAAGCGCCACCAGCCGATCAAGGCCGAAAGCGATACCACCGTGCGGCGGCGCTCCGTAGCGAAGCGCGTCGAGCAGGAAACCGAACTTTTCCCGCGCCTCCTGCTCGCCGATGCCGAGCGCGTCGAGAACGCGCAGCTGCAGCTCGGGGTCGTGGATGCGGATCGAGCCGCCACCGAGCTCCCAGCCGTCGACCACCAGGTCGTAGGCGCGACTGCGCCAGGTGAGAGGATCGTCCGAGAGGTCGCCTTTCGGGGCGGTGAAGGGGTGGTGGAGCGGGTCCAGCCGCTGCTCCTCGCTGTTCCACTCGAACATCGGGAAATCGGTGACCCAGTAGATGTCGTGGCCCGACACCGTCGCCGGTGCCGCCTCGACACGCAGTGCGCCGAGCACACTCGCGGCCAGCTGCGGCCGGTCGGCGACGATGAAAAGAGCGTCGCCAGGGGCTGCCCCCAAACGCTCGACGGTGCTGTGCATCTCGGCGGGCGAGAGAAACTTCGCTACCGGCGAGCGCCAGCTTCCGCCCTCCTCAACGACAGCCCACACGAGCCCCCCAGCCCCCAGCTCGCGTGCGCGCTCGGTTAGCTCGTCGAAGCGTCGCCGCGGGAAGTCGCCTGCCGTGGCGAAACCGCGCACGCAGCCACCGTCGGCCACCGTCTTCGCGAACACGTTGAACTCGCTGGTGCGGAAGATGTCGCTGAGGTCGTGGATCTCGCGCCGCAGCCGCCGGTCGGCGCGGTCCGAGCCATAGCGCAGCATCAGCTCGTCGTAGGTGACGCGCTCGATCGGCAGTCGGACCTCGATACCGGCGAGCGCGAGCAGACGCGCCACCAACCGGTCGCAGGTGGCGATCACGTCGTCCTCGTCGACAAACGCCATCTCGATGTCGAGCTGGGTGAACTCGGGCTGGCGGTCGGAGCGCAGGTCCTCGTCGCGGAAACAGCGCGCGATCTGGAAGTAGCGCTCGTAGCCCGCGATCATCAAGAGCTGCTTGTAGAGCTGCGGCGACTGCGGCAGCGCGTAGAACGTCCCCGGGCGCAGACGTGCCGGCACGAGGAAGTCGCGCGCTCCCTCGGGCGTCGAGCGCGTGAGGATCGGCGTCTCGATCTCGACGAAACCCTCGCCGGCGAGCTGGTCACGGATCTCGCGACACACGCGGTCGCGCAACAGCAGCGCGGTGGCCATCTGCTCGCGTCGCAGATCGAGGTAGCGGTAGCGCAGCCGCGTCTCTTCGCCGAGCTGACGCGGTTCGTCGATCGGGAACGGCGGCGTAGCGCTGGTTGCGAGCACCTCGAGCTCGTCGACGACGACCTCGATGGCGCCGGTGGCGAGGTCGCGGTTGACGGTTTCCGGCGGGCGCTCGACGACCGTGCCGCGCACCGAGACGACGTCCTCGGAACGCAGCTGGTGAGCCCGCTGGTGGACGCTGGGGTCGGCGTCGGGACGAAACACAAGCTGGACGAGCCCGCTGCGGTCGCGCAAGTCGCAGAAGACGACGCCGCCGTGGTCGCGGCGGCGGTGGATCCACCCTGCCAGCCGTACCTGCGCCCCGGCATCGGCGGGACGCAGAGTGCCGGCCCAGCGGTCGCGGTAGCGGTTCGGTGCGACGGGCGCGAAGCGCGGATCGCGAGGTACGAGGTCCTTGGCGCCGAGTTCGTTGCCGCTCAAGCTGTCACCCCCGGGTCTGCACCCTCTCCGCCGCTAGCCAGCGCCCGCACGACCTCCGCTGGGCCGGCGACGGGCGTCTGGGCTCCCGAGTCGAGCATTTTCAGCTGCAGGTCGTCGCCGACGATCGCCACCGCGCGCGCGCCGACGCGATCGGCCCGTCGCAGTTGGCGCCGCAACGCACGGCCGGGTTCGGCGAGTTCCGCCGCCAGTCCGGCGGCGCGCAGCTCGCGCGCGAGCCGGAGAGCTCGCGCGACAGCGTCGCGAGCGCCTGTGGCAGTGGCGACGACCACGTCGGGACCGGCCTTTGCCGGCCCGTTAGCACCGGCGAGCAGGATGCGCTCGACACCCGCTGCCCACCCGCACGCAGGCGTATCGGGACCACCCAGCTCGGCGACGAGACGGTCGTAGCGACCGCCGCCGCCGACGCCGCGCTGCGCACCGAGCGCCGCTGACTCGAACTCGAAGACCGTGCGCGTGTAGTAGTCGAGGCCGCGCACGAGCGTCGTGTCGACCTCGTATTCGAGCCCGGCTGCGTCGAGCAACCCGAGCACCGCCCGGAAGTGCTCGACGTCGTCCGCCGCGAGCCGGTCGAGCAGACGCGGCGCCGCTGCCATCACAGCGCGCGTGCCGGCGTGGTCGGAGTCGAACGCACGCAGCGGATTGACGTCGAGACGCTCGCGCACCTCCGGTGCTAGCTCCGCCTCGCGCCCACGCAGGTAGCTGCGCAACTCCTCGGCGTACGCCTGGCGCGTCTCGGGACTGCCGAGGCTCGCGATCCGCAAGCGCAAACGTTCGACGCCGGCGCGCTCGAGGATCTCGGCGAGCAGCAGGATCGCTTCGGCGTCGATCGCGGGATCGTCGGAGCCAAGCGTCTCGGCGCCCACCTGCGTGAACTGGCGGTAGCGGCCGGCTTGCGGCGCCTCGTGTCGGAAGAACGGCCCCCAGTACCAGAGGCGCACCGGCTGCGGCCACTTGTGCATGCCGTGCTCGATGTAGGCGCGGCAGATGCCAGCCGTGTTCTCGGGCCGCAGAGTGAGCGAACGGCCCGCCTTGTCGGAAAAAGTGAACATCTCCTTGCGCACGATGTCAGTGGAGGCACCGACGCCGCGGGCGAAAAGCTCGGTGCTTTCGAGCACCGGTGTCTCGACGTAGCTGAACCCGGCGCGTTCCAGCACTTCCGCACACAGCGCCTGGAGCCAGCGCCGGCGCCCGCTGTCGGGCGGCAGCACGTCGAAGGTTCCGCGCGGTGCGCGTAGTCGCTCGGCCGCCACTTCAGCTAGCGATCTCGGCCAGGAAGGGGTTCGTGTGCCGCTCGCGCTCGAGCGTCGTCACGCCCATGTGCCCGGGATAGACGGTCGTCTCGCCGGGGAGCGTCTCGAGCAGCTTGCGGATGCTGGCGAGCAGCGTGTCCCAGTCGGCACCGGGCAGGTCGGTGCGCCCCACCGACCCGCGGAAGAGCACGTCGCCCGAAAAGAGCGCACCGCGGTCCGGCAGGGAATAGCTCACGTGGCCGGGGCTGTGGCCGGGGGTGAACAGAACGTCGATCTCGAACCCGGCGAGCTCCAGCTTCTCGCCACCAGCAACCGTGTGCTCGGCCTCCCAGCTCTCGAACGGACCGAACCCGGGCCACGGCACGTAGCTGTTGATGTCGGCGAGAACGTGGCGCTCGGCAGCGGGTACCCACACCGGTGCTCCGGTCGCACGTGCGACCGGAGCGACAGCACCGATGTGATCGAAGTGGCAGTGCGTGATCAGGATCGCCTCGACGCGGGCCTCGAGACGCTCGATCGCGTCGAGCAGCCGCTCGGCCTCGTCGCCGGGATCGACGAGCAGCGCCGGCGCACCCGGCCGGTTCTCTGCGCGCACGAGGTAGCAGTTCTCGGCCACCGGACCGACTGTGAAGCAACGCACGTCCACGGGCGCGAGCCTAACCCTTTCGCGTCTTCGTCCCGCCGCGAGCTGATCCGCCCGCTCCGCTGCGCGCCGCCGCAAGCCGCCGTTGCCGCCAACGCCAGAGCGCCTGGTCGGTGAGGTAGCCGAGCGGCAGGTAGAGCAGGAACAGAAACACCGCCAGCGCCAGCGCGTTCGCGAGCGGGCGGCCGAGCACCACGAAAATGACGCACACGAGCGCCGCCGCGATCGCCGCGCGAACCGCTGCCTGTCGCCACGTTGGCGGCCGGGCGAGCCGCTCGGCGCGTCGTTGAGCTGCAAGTTCGCGCGCCTCGCGGCGGGTCGCAGGCACCCCGCGCTTGCGCTCGATCGTGCCCGCGGGGGTGCCGCGGTGCTTGCGCCGCCTGCGCCTGCGCGTTTCGCCCATGACGGCGGGCAGGGTACCGCTCGGCGGAGCTGCGCGAGCGGTCGCGGCGAGCGCCCGCGGGCGCCCCAGCTCGGGCGGCAGCGGGGCCGCCCGCGCTAATCGTCGGCGGCGAGCGCCAGTGCGCGCTCGAGGATCTGGCGCTCGGGGTCGAAGCCGCGTAGCGGCACGTCGGGAGGGAACCCGTCGAGCGCCGCCGACGGCACGAGACCCACTATCTCGGCAGCAGCGACGGGAGCGCGGGCACGCACCGAAGCGACGATCTCGGCGAGCGGAAGCGAGAGCGGATCGTGGACGTTGAACGAAACCTGCGCGCGACCGCGCGAACGCAGCGGCACGCCGATCGCGCGCAGGCCGGCAGGCCCGCCACCGGCCTCGCGCAGCTCGCTGGCGATGCGTCGTGCCTGTTCGACGTCGTCGCTAGCGAGCTCGACGTTGAATGCGACGAGCGGCGGTCGTGCCGTGACGAGCAGCGCACCGCCGCGCGGGTGCAGCCGCAGCGGGCCGAAGTCGGGCCGCAGCTCGCCCGCTGCCATGCGCCGCGCGAGCAGAGCAGGCCCGCCGCGCCGCAGCTCGGCGCGCTCCCGGCGACCCGGAGCGGTAGCGAGCTCGCCGTAGAGGAAGGTCGGCAGCTCGAGCTCCTCGCCGATGAGAGCTGCGGCGGTGAGAGCGAGAGCTTGCGCTTTCGGGCGTGCGGTGGTGTCGGCGTAGACGATCGGCAACACGTCGACCGCACCCACACGCGGGTGCACGCCCTCGTGACGGCCGAGGTCGAGCGTGGCGAGGGCGCGTTCCACGCCGCCCTTCAAGCCGCCGAGAGCTTCGCTTCCGTACGGCGCAGCAAGCGAGAGCACGGAGCGGTTGTGGTCGGGATCGAGGTGGAGGTCGAGCAGCCGCCAGGGCGCGAAGGCGCGGGCGATCGCCACGACGAGCTCGCGGTCGCGTCCCTCGCTGATGTTCGGTACGGCGAGCAGCACGGGGATAATCTTGGGGACGACGCGGCTCCGTAGCTCAGCGGTTAGAGCGCTCCACTCATAATGGAGAGGTCGCAGGTTCGAATCCTGCCGGAGCTATAGAACAGCCGGCGGCCGCAGCGTCTGCCGGTTTTTTTGTTCGCCGCAATTCTTTGCACGCCGCAATACTTGCGATATGCAAGGATCTTCTCTGTCGACCGCCTACCCGCTCGGCCTGCGCCGCACCGTCGTGGTGTTCAGCGGCCTGATGCTCGGCATGCTGCTCGCCGCCGTCAGCCAAACCATCGTCGCGACGGCACTGCCGAAGATCGTCGCCGACCTCGGCGGTCTCGACCACTACTCGTGGGTGGTCTCGGCGTACCTGCTTGCCTCGACAGTGACGGTGCCGCTCTACGGGAAGCTGTCCGACATCTATGGCCGGCGCGAGCTCTTCGCTCTCGCGATCTGCCTGTTCATGATCGGTTCCACGGTCTGCGGCCTAGCCACCGGCATGGGCATGCTGATCGCCGGTCGCGCGGTTCAGGGTCTCGGCGCGGGCGGTTTGATTCCGCTCGCGATCGCAGCCATCGGCGACATCATCGCCCCGCGCGAACGCGGACGTTGGCAGGCGGTGACGGGTGCAGTGTTCGGTGTCGCTTCTGTCGTCGGTCCCACGCTCGGCGGTTGGATCGCCGACACCGCCAGCTGGCGCTGGGCGTTCTTCGTCGGCATGCCGTTCGGCCTGATGGCTCTCGCCGTCGTCGCCGTCGGTTTCCGGGGCGCGTTCGAGCGGCGACCGCACGAGATCGACTACGTGGGTGCTGCTCTGCTCGTGACCGGTGTCACCGCCGGTTTGCTCGCGTGCGTGTGGGGCGGGAGCAAGCTCGCCTGGACCTCACCCGTCGAGCTTGGCCTTTTCGCACTCTCCCTTGTGACGCTCGTGGCTTTCGTTGCCTGGGAGCGGCAGCGCGCCGAGCCGATCATCCCGGTCGGCCTCTTCCGCGAGCGCACGTTCGCCGCCAGCCAAGCTGCTTTGTTCACGGTGGGCGCCGCGATGTTCGGCGCGATCGTTTACGTGCCGCTGTTCGTACAGAGCGCGCTTGGCCGCAGCGCCACGAGCTCTGGGGCGGTGCTCACGCCGCTGATGTTGGGCCTCGTCGCAGCGAGCGCCGGCGCCGGACAGATCGTCTCGCGCACTGGCCGCTACCGCGCGCTGCTCGCAGCCGGACCGCTCGTGATGGCGGCCGGTTTCGGACTGCTCGCTGGTCTCGGCGCGCGCTCGACACCCGGACAGGTCACGCTCGCCCTGACAGTCACAGGGATCGGGCTCGGACTGTGCATGCAGACGTACGTCGTGGTCGTGCAGAATGCTGTGCCACGTCGACTGATGGGCGCCGCAACCGCCGCCACCCAGTTCTTCCGTCAGATCGGCGCCACGATCGGCGTGACGATCGGTGGCGCGGTGGTGTCGAGCCGGCTCGCCGACGAGCTCGCCGCCCGCCTCGGCCCGAAGGCGGCGGGAGCGAGCAGCACGCTCGCTGCACCGCGTACCGGCGGCCACGCCGAGCAGGCGCTCGCAAGCGCGCTCCCGGCACGGGAAGCGCTGGCGTCGGCGCTGCACCCGGTTTTCGTGGCCGGCGTACCGTTGCTCCTCGTGGCGTTCGTATGCGCCCTCTTCGTCGAACACATCGAGCTGCGACGGACGGTCGGCGAGTCCGCCGCCGAGGCAAGCGTCGGTTAACGAAGTGGGCGCGCACGGCGACAGCGCACGAGAAGACCGCACCCGTCCGTTGCCGGAGTCACAGCGCCTCGCCGCGGCGTTCGAGCGCATCGGGCTCGCGCTCGGCTGCGGCGACCCCGCGATCGTCGACGCCAGCGAGCGCCACCACCTCACCCACCCGCGGCGCACCGTGCTCGCTCTGCTCGCCGACCGCGGCGGGATGCGCGTCGGCGAGATCGCCCGGGCGACCGGGATGAGCGACGCCACGGCCAGCCGGACGGTCGACGCGCTGGCGCGGTCGGGCCTCGTCGAGCGACAGCCCGACCCACACGACCGGCGCAGCGTGCGCGTCGTGGCCACCTCCGCCGGCCGCCAGCTGATCGACCGCCGGCGGCGCACGTTCCTCGCCGTGCTCGCGCGCGGACTGGAGCGCCTCTCCCCTGCGGAGCGCGACCGCCTGGTGGAGCTGGTCGAAGCGCTCGCGGCGGAGCTCGACAGGCTCGGCAGCTCCCCCGCGCACGACCGTGCCGGCGACGGCGAGCACGTCCCTGCGGCAACCCGAGTGGGCTGAACGAGCGAGGCGCGCCGCTGCGCACTGGGACGCGCCCCGCCCGGCGCGATCAGTAGGCGCCGCCGCTACCGCTACCGTCCCCGCCGCCGTCGCCGGGCTGTGCCGGCGGCGGAACCTCGGGTGCGGCTGGTCCCTCGGGGGCTGGCAGCTTTGCGCCCGGGCACCCTTGCGGGCCTGGGCGATAGGGAAGCCGTACGACGACCGCCGCGCGGTTGTTGCGCTCGTTCGACTCGTACACCGAGTTCGCCGGGTCGGCGATGTGGACGTAGGCAAAGCAGCCCCGCAACCCCGTCACGTCGATCCACTGCTCGTGGTAGGTGGGCGGATAGATGTCGGACCAGCCCGGGGACGTACCGAGCGTCACGCGCTGCGCGCTCGCATCGGTGCTGCAAGCGGGATACACCGGAGCAGGCGGCGAGCGGCGCACCCACGGTCGCGTACGCCGGAGGTCGCGGAAGCAGTACGACACCTTCGGACCAACGCGCACCCGTGCAATCGCCCTTCCGCGCCGGTCGAGCCGCCAGAGCTCGAACCGAGCTGCCCGCCACACCTTCCACCAGCGCAGCCCGAGGTGCGCACGCTTGAAGTAGAGGTAGGCGCGCGTGCGCACACGGATGCGCCCCCCGCCGCGCCGGTAGATGCGCTGCCAGGCGACCATCCAGCTCGCTTTGCGGCGTACGCCGTGGAGCTCGGCGGGGCCGGACCCGATGTTGTCGATCGAGTTGCCGGCCCGCAAAAGGAGACGCCCGGGCTTGGTCCAGGTGTCGACGTAGAGGCCGAACGGCCGTTTCATCACGAGATCCGGACAGTAGAGCTGGCGCCGCTTGCGCCGGTCGAGGCAGGGGTTGGGGTCGAGCCCTGTGGGCGGTGGCGGCGGCACGAAGCGCGCCGTCGCCACCAGACCTGGGCGCTCGCGGTCGGTACCGGCGACCGCCCCGACGCTGTCGCCTAGCACGAGCGTCGCGGCGAGAGCTACCGCTGCGCCCACAGCGACGATCGCCGCCCCGCGCCCGTCGGCGCGCCGCGGCGGGCGCTCCCCCCGCGCCGCCCTGTTCATCTCCGCTTCGTTGTCGCCAGTCGTGTCGGTCGCGTGCACCCGGACGATCATGCCGGATCGGGCCGACGGTCAGGCGAGCGGGCACCGCTGCCGTGTCGGATCTCGGGGCAGTCGCCCCCGGTGCGCATGCTTCCGCGAGCCGGCGCCGGTCACGGACGCGCCTCAGCCGACCGAGGCTCACACTTGAGCCAGACGCCGCCGGAAGTGGTCAGCGCTGACCACCGCCGCCCCCAGCGCCCGGGCCGCATCGGCCAGCCAGCGGTCGGACGTAACCACGCACACCGTGGTCGGCGCCTGGCACGCGCGCAATCTCCGGACGAGCTCGAAATCGCCGGCGTCCGGACCCCGCCGGCGCGCGTGAACGATCTCGACCAAAGGCGAGCGCAGCAGCGGCCGCGGTCGGCGCTCGAACACCACGCAGACGTCGTCGCCGGTGCGCGCGACGTACGTCTCGAGCTCGGCGACGAGCTCCGCCATCGCTCGGTCGCGGTCGCGCTGCCACCCGGGCGGTCCTGCCGCGACGACGTTCATGCCGTCGACCAGCCACAGCACGCCGCCTACGTTATTTGCGCCCGCGCGCAAGGCACCCGAAAAGGAACGAGGGCGGTGCCCCCACTACACCGCCCTCGTGCTGGACGCCTCCCTTGCGGTCGGCGATTCCCCTGCCCCCTGGGGAAGTCTTTTGGCGCTTTTGCAAGGGGAAACGCAGGGCGGCGCGGAAACTTGCGGGTGCGGAGAAAAAAATTTTCCGCGCCCTTCGGTCGCTGCTCGCTTAGCGGTGGCCGCGGCTGAGAAGGTCGCGCAGCAAGCGTCGATAGGTCGCGAACGCCGGTTTCGGTGTGTAGTCGCTGCGCAATAGGCCGAAATGCTGGAACGGCAGCGGCGAAGAACTGTCGCCGTCGCGCAGGTTGAACCAGCGAAAGTCGGTAATCCGTAGCTCGCCGCGGGCGCGCCACGCCGCGCGCACCATGCGGGCCAGCGCTGTCGCCTGGTAGCGCTCGGAGCGCCCGGGGAACGTCGGCCAGCCGCACTCCTCGATCCGCAGCGGCAGACGCGAGGAGAGATGGGCGAGGCGGGCGTACTTGCGCAGCTCGCGGACGGCGGCGACCAGCGCCCGCCCCTCGTCGAGACCCGGCGACGGGGGCGGGAACACCGTGCCGGGATATGCGTCCAGACCGATCCACTGAACCGAGCGCGCGAAGCGAGCTCCACCGAGACGCCCGAGGTCGCGCCAGAACGCTCGCTCGAAGGCCGGGTCGCGGCGGTAAGCCCAGTTGAAACCGATCCGCAGATGGCGCAAGCGCAGTCGCCGCGCCTCGTCGCGCGCGGCCATCACTCCCGCAACGAGGGCGCGCCGCGCCCCCGGGAACCACCCGTCCGACGAGTCGGGCGAGAAATCGAAGTTCACCTCGTTGGCGATCTGCAGCGCCTCAACCGCGCGGATGCGCCCGAAGCGGCGCACCACCGCCCGCACGTGAGCTGTCCAGGCGCGAATATCGCCCGCCTTGCCGACCGGTGGGCGGTAGCGGACCTGGAGCTCGATCTTGTAACCGGCGGCGCCGAAGCGCCGCGCCAACCGCAGGTAGCGGGCGAACCCGCGTTCGCCGTCGGCCCAGAAAAAGCGGTTGAGGCGGAGCACGAAAGGATGCCGCGCGGGCCGCAGACGGTCAAGCCACCGCAAGGTCGCGCGCAGATCCTCGCCGACGGCGGGGGCTGGGGTCGCACCGATCTGGCCCGCCTGCGCGAGCGGTGCGATGCCGAAACGCAGCGCCGGTGGGGCAGCGGCAGCCGGGCCCGCACCCACCAGCGACGCGACTGCGGCAAGGAGCAGCGTCGTGGCCACGAGGATCGTCGTGGCCACGCTCGGGGTTAGCGTCTCGCGCCGGGCGATCGCGTTCACGCGCCCTGTTCGTACAGTCGGTGCGTTGCGCACGTTCCGCCGTCTATTAGGTCTCCTCGACCGCTACCGCGCCGCCGTGGTCGCCTCGGTGCTGTTGGCCTGCGCGGCGCTCGCGGCCGGGGTCGCTATCCCCTACGTGATCGGCCGCGCCGTCGACGATATCCGTGCCGGCGGCGCGAGGCTCGAGTTCTACGGGGCTGCGATCGCCGCGCTTGCGATCGTGCGCTGGCTCGTCAGCGTCGCCCGCCGGCTGGTGGCGGGTCGTGTCTCGCTCGGTGTCGAGCGCGACCTCCGCAACCTCATGTACGCCCACCTCCACCGCCTCGACAGTGCGTTTTTCGACAGGAGCGAGATCGGTCAGCTCGTCTCGCGCACCACGGCCGACCTGCAGTCGATCCGCTTCTTCCTCGGCTACGGCCTGGTCTTCGCGATCCAGTCGCTCGTGACGCTGGTCGTAGCGCTTGCGGTGATGGTCTGGTCGAGCCCACTTTTGACAGTTGTCGCGCTGTGGCCGGCGCCGCTCTTGATCGCCGCGGCGACACGCTTTGGCCGCCGAAACCGCCCGGCGAGCCAGCTCGTCCAGCAGCGCCTCGCCGAGCTCACCGCCGAGGCGGAGCAGTCGCTAGCCGGGATCCAGGTCGTCAAGGCCCACGCTGCCGAGGCGTGGCGCCAACACCGCTTCGCTGGGTCCGCCCGACGCCTCTACGCCCAGGCGCTGGTTTCTACCCGGCTGCGCGCGTTCTACGGGCCGCTGATCGCGTTCCTTCCTCAGCTCGGGCTGGCGACGCTGCTCGTCGTGGGCGCGCAGGCGGTGCGGTCGGGGTCGGTGACGCTCGGTGAGTTCGTCGCCTTCTACGGATACGTCGTCGTGCTGAGCGGCCCGATGCGCACGCTCGGTATGGCCCTTGGGATGGCACAGCGTGCGGTGGCTGCCGGCAACCGCGTGTTCGAGGTGCTCGATCGCCGCCCCGCGATCGTCGAACGGCGGCCGGCGCGCCCCCTACCGCGCGGGCACGGGCAGCTCGAGCTGCGCGACGTGTGGTTCGGCTACGACCCGGCACGGCCGATCCTGCGCGGACTCTCGCTCACCATCGAGCCGGGAAGCGTGCTTGGGATCGAGGGACCGACAGGCTGCGGCAAGAGCACGCTCGCCGCGCTCGTCGCCCGCCTATACGACGTCGACCGCGGGGCGGTGTTGCTGGACGGCGTCGACGTGCGCGAGCTGCGGCTCGCCGAGCTTCGTCGCGCAGTGTGTCTGGCGAGCGCCGACGCCCCGCTGCTGCCCTTGACTTTGCGCGCTAACGTCGCCTACGGCGACCCGGCGGCGAGCGACAGCGAAATCGTCGCCGCGCTCACCGCGGCCGGTGCAGAGAAGCTGCTGGAAGAGCTTCCCCAGGGGCTCGACACGCTGCTTGGCGAGCGCGGCCAGCGGCTCTCCGGCGGTCAACGCCAGCGCGTCGCGCTGGCGCGCGCGCTCCTCTTGCGCCCGCGCGTTTTGATCCTCGACGATCCGGTGGCGAGCGTCGACGCGCGCACCGAGCGCCTTATCGCCGAGCGCATCGCGCCGATCGTTCGCCGCCAGACGACGCTGATCGTCGCCCACCGTCCCGCTCTCCTCGAGCTGGCGGACCGTGTGGTGGCGCTCGACGGCGGCAAGGTGCGCGACCGTCGAGCGGGCGCCGCGGGGCGATCGAGCGCGGGCGCGCCGGGCGCGCACGGGAGGAGCACGGTCGATGCCTGACGCGCGCTCTCGCGACACCAGCGCCGAGCTTCCGGAGCACCGCCTGCGCGCCCTGTGGGCTCTGCTTGCCGGGCAACGCGGTCGCGCGCTGGCCGCGGCGACCGCGATCGTCTGTGCGACCGCCGCTTCGCTCGCGCCGCCGTATCTGGCCGGCCGCGTCGTCGACGCGGCCGCACACCACCGCGGGAACGGCACGATCGCGCTGTTGGCAGCGGCCTTCCTCGCCAGCAGCGCCCTCGTCTTCGCGACCAGCCGTGCCCAGACGCTGCTAGTCGGCATCGTCGGCCAAGCCGTGTTGCGCGACCTGCGCGTGCGCGCGTTCGGCCACCTGCTGCGCCAGCCGCTGGCGTACCACCACCGTGTCGCCACCGGAACGTCGCTGTCGCGTCTCACCAACGATGTCCAGGCGCTCGATCAGCTCCTCAGCGACGGCGCCGTGACGTTCGTCAGTGCGACGCTGACGCTCGTCGGCCTCGCCGTCGTGCTGTTCCTGCTCGACCCCACGCTTGCCGCGCTCGCATTCGGTTTCGCGCTGCCCGTCCTGGCTGCGGGTCTGTGGTTCCGTTCGGCGTCGCGCGCTGCTTACCGCATCACGCGCGAGCGGATCGCCGCGATCACCGCCTACATCCAGCAGACCCTCGCCGCAATTCGCACGAGCAAGCTCTTCGTCCAGGAGAAGCGACACCTGCGCGAGCTTGCCGAGCTCGGCGAAAGCAACGTGGCGGCGAACATGCGCACGGTCCGCCTCAACGCCGCCTACTTCCCGGGCGTCGAGCTTCTGACGGGGCTCGCCACGGTGGTGGTCGTGGTGGTCGGCGGCAAGCGCGTGCTCGACGGTGCGACGTCGATCGGCACGCTGGCGGCGTTCGTCTTTTACCTCCAGAACTTCTTCGATCCCGTCCAGCAGCTTTCGCAGCTTCACACCACCTACCAAGCGGGCGTCGCCGGTCTCGACCGCGTGCTCGAACTTTTGCGGCGCGAACCCGAGCTCGACGACCCGCCACGTCCGCGCCCACTCCGCCGCGCCCGACCCGCGGTGCGCATCGTCGAGGCGAGCTACTCGTACGACGGTGCGCACCGGGTGCTGCACGGGGTTTCGCTCGCTCTCGCGCCGGGACGCACGGTGGCCCTGGTCGGCCCGACCGGCGCGGGCAAAACGACGCTCGCACGGCTCGCCTGCCGGCTGATCGATCCCGACGACGGCGCCGTCCTAGTCGACGGCATCGACGCCCGCGAGCTCGCCCAGGCCGAGCTGCGCCGGCGTGTGCTGCTGGTCCCGCAGGAGCCGTTCCTGTTTCCAGGCACGATCGCCGAGAACATCGCGCTCGGCGATGCGCGCGCCGGACGCTCCGCGGTCGAGGACGCGGCGCGTGCCGTGGGTGTGCACGCGACGATCGAGCGTCTGCCGGCCGGCTACGACACCGACGTCGGCGAGGCCGGGGGTCGCCTGTCGGCGGGCGAAAGACAACTCGTGTGCCTTGCCCGCGCGGTGCTCGCCGACCCGGCGATCCTGATCCTCGACGAGGCGAGCTCGGCCGTCGACGCCGCCACGGAGGCGCACGTGCGTGCTGCGCTCGCACGGTTAAGCGCTGGGCGTGGAGTTCTGGTCATCGCCCACCGCTTGGCGGGCACGGTGCGCGCCGACGAGATCGCGGTGCTCGAACACGGGCGGCTCGTGGAGCGCGGCTCCCACCGGCAGCTGCTCGCCGCCGGCGGAGCCTACGCCCGCCTGTGGCGGGCATGGGTCGAGGGGTCCAGCAACGGGGCTGGTGCGGCTAGACTCTGACGCGTCCCGCGCCGTGCGCGCCGCGGTGCCAGAGCTTCACCGCCGCGGGCCGGCGCAAAAGCGTTGGGGAATGGTGTAACGGCAGCACGACGGGTTCTGGCCCCGTTAGTCCAGGTTCGAATCCTGGTTCCCCAGCTGTAAGACGCGGCCAGCTGCAATACGCGGCGCGCTGGCGCCCAGCCCGCGGCGAGCCGGACAGTCGTTTCGCGCCCCGCTAGAGCGCCGCTAGGTCGCTGGAAGGGTCCGCGAGCCGGTCGCTGTCGACCGCGTGGCCGGACTCGATCAGGCGTCGCGCTTGTTCCAGCTCCCCGGAGCGGCCGCCCGCGGTCAGGGCGGCACGCACCCGACCGTCGGCGACGTAGAAGACGGTGAACGACCCGTCGTCGAGCGAGCCGCGCACGACCGCCTCGCCGCCGCCCGAACCGACGTACTCGAGCGAAAGCCAATCGGCGAGGTCGCTAAAGAAGTACGGGACGGTGTCGTAGGGCTCGTTCGCCCCGAGCAGGTTGCGGGCGGCGTGGCGGCCGTGGTTGAGGGCGGTATCCCAGTGCTCGACGCGCAGCGGACCGCCGTGCAGCGCGCTCCGGTACTCGCAGACGTCGCCGGCAGCGTAGATCCCCGGCGCGGACGTCTCGAGCTGCTCGTTGCACGCGACTCCCCCGGTTTCTCCGAGCGCGAGACCGGCTCGCCGCGCGAGCATCACGTCGGGCACCGCCCCGACGCCGACGATCACACAGTCGGCCGCGATGCGTTTGCCGCTCTTGGTGACCACCGCCCGCACGCGCCCGTCGCCCTCGAAGCGCTCGACCTCTTCGCCGCCGTGCGTGACGACACCACGGTCGCGCAGCAACCCGCCGATCGCTCGGCCGACGACAGGCCCGAACTGGCGCTCGAGCGGCTCGTCCTCGAGCATCACGAGCTCGCAGGGCTTGTCCCAGCGCGACGCGATCGACGCTGCGCACTCGCACGCGATGAAGCTCCCGCCCACCAGCGCGACGCGCTCGGCGCGCTCGACGTCGGCACGGATCGCGTCGGCGTTGCCGAACGTCCGCAGATAGTGAATCCCCTCGAGATCGGCGCCCTCCGCCCGCAAGCGGCGGACGTTCGCACCGGTGGCCAGCAGAGCGCCGCGCTTCCAGCGTACGGTCTCGCCGTTCGAAAGCTTCGCGCTGCGTTCGCCGGGATCGATCGCCATCACCGAGGTGCGGGTAGCCAACTCGATCGCGCGCTCGGCGTAGAAGCTCTCCGGCTTCCAGTAGGCGTCAGTGCGCTGTTGTTCGCCGCGCAGATACTCCTTCGAGAGCGGCGGCCGGTCGTAGGGCGGGTCGGGTTCGCGGCCTACCAGCAGGATCGCGCCGTCGGCGCCCGCTTCGCGCAGCTCGGCGGCACAGGCGGCGGCGGCCAGGCCGCCACCGACGATCAGGAAATCGACCTCGCGGACGGCGGTCATCAAGCCGCCTCCGGGCGACTGCGGAAGATGTCGGTGACCTGGTTTTCCAATCCCACGTCGAGCACGACGAGCACCTCGTCACCTGGCTCGATCACCGAATCCGGGTTGGGCACGAAGCCGTTTCCGTTGCGGAGAATTGCGGTGACGAGCGCACCGTCGGGCAGTTCGAGGTCGCCCACCCGGCGTCCGGCAGCGGGACTGCCAGCGTCGACCTCGAGCTCGATGATCTCGAGCTGCTCGGCGGGCAGGTCGAGGAGGTGTACGAGGCCGTACTCGGGAACCTCGTGCTCGATGAGGCGCAGGATAAGGTCGGTGGCGGAAACCACCGGGCTGATCCCGAGCAGCTTGAAGTGCTGGAGGTTGCGGGGGTTGTTGCAGCGCGCGACGATCCGCGGGACGCCGTACTTCTCGCGCGCGACCTGCGAGATGAGGATGTTGTCCTCGTCGTCGCCGGTCACCGCGATAACGAGATCGGCGCGCTCGATGCCGGCGCGCTCGAGCACCCACAGCTCGGACCCGTCGCCGTACTGGATTGCGTGTTCGAGCTCCTCCTCGACGATCTGGTAGCGGCGCAGGTTCGACTCGATGACGGTGACCTCGTGGCCCTTGTTGATCAGCTCGCGCGCAAGGTTCCAGCCGACCTTGCCGGCGCCGACGATGATCACGTACATCGGTTTCGCCATCGCTAGCCGGCGACGCCTTCGAAGCGGATCTGACCGTAGACGGCGGCGCGCATCAGGTCGATCGCGGTCTGGGTGGGACAGACAGTCTGGAGTCCTTGCTCGGAGTACCAGCGAGCACGCAACGGGTCGAGCACGCGCACCACGACGCGCTCGACGTTGAACTGGCGCTTGGCGATCTGCGCTACGACGAGGTTGGTGTTGTCGCCATCGGTGGAAGCCACGAAGGCGTCGGCTTGCTCGATGCCCGCCTCCTTGAGGGCGTCGAGCTCGAGCGCCGTGCCAACGGTGAACCGTCCGCCACGTTCCTCCCACGTGAGGTCGCTGCCCTGGTTCAGCAGCTGGATCGCTTCCGGGTCCTCGTCGAGTACCGACACCTGGTGGCCGTCGGCGAGAAGCGCCTTGGCGATCGCCGATCCGACCCGTCCCGCTCCGACGATGAGCACGAACATCGAGGGTTCACTCTATCGGCACCTCTGGGCAAGCGCGTGATCTACCGTCACGCGCGCACAGCCGTGCGCACCCGGCCGCTGTCGACGAGAGCACGAGCCGGGCTTTCGGCGGCCACCGCCGCGCACAGCGAACGCCACGGCCTAGGGCGCGACGCCGACGCGCTCGCCTTCCTCGCCGGCGGGCGGTGCCGTGAGGATCACACGGCAAGGCGCCTTCTCGAGCACATAGCGAGTGAGCTCGCCGAGCGTGCGGTCGCGCGGCGAGCCACGTCCGCCCAGCACCCGCCCCCCGCGCGTGCGCGACGGTGCCTCGGCCGCCAAAACGATCGCCTCGACGCCGCGACGACGCGCCTCCTGGACGATCGCTTGCCCTGCCTGGCGCGTGCGTACGACCGCCGTCTGCACATGCACTCCCTCGTACTCCTCGCCCACCGCGCGAGCGCGCTGCAGCGCCCGACGGGCCGTCTCGAGCCGCTCTTCGGGCAGGGCCGCGTCGAGCGGCAGCGAGAGCGGGATCTCGAGCGGATAGATCACCTCGAGCATCGGCGGCCCCTCGGTCTCGTCAGCCTCCTCCGCGGCGAGCCGGCCGGCCGTGCCGACGATCTCGACGTCCATCGGATCACCCGTCACCGGGACGAGGATGCTGCGGTACTCCTGCTCCAGCGGTTCACGCAGCACCGACTCGGGCACCCGGAAGCGCTTCGTCAGCGGCTTGCCGCTTGTCCGCCGGTAGCCGACGTAGAGTGCGAGACCCACGGCGAGCCACGCCAACCCGAGCCAGCGGGCGCCGGGGTGCAGCACGAGCACGCTCACCCATCCCGCTGCTGCGAGGAGCGCGCCCAACAAGGTCGGCAGCGGCACGACCGCGCCGCGCACGCGGATCCCGAGCGGAACCCGAAACGGCCGCTGTCGTGCACCTTCCCGGAAGCGCAGGACGAGCACCGACAGGTGCGCGATGGTGAATGCGAGTAGAGCGCCGAACGCGTACAGCCCGAGCAACAGATCGACGTCGCCGGCGAGGGCCAGCACGAACGCCAGCGCCGCCGCGCCGCCGATCGCCAGGTACGGCGTAGCCCAGCGGGGATGAAGGCGCCCGAGCGCGCTCGGCACCTGTTGGTTGGTCGCCAGCGAGTAGGTCAGCCGTGCAACGCCGAGAAGCTGCGACGTGACCGCCCGGCCCAAGACCAGCGTGGCGAGCAGCACCACAGCTACACGCGCTACCTCGCGCAGCGCTTCCGGTTCGAGCACCGTGGCGATGCCTAGCACCGGTGTCAGCAGGTACTCGTCGCTAAGGGGGGTGCGGCCGTCGCGCGCGGGAAGGAGCGACAGCGCCACGAGCGAGATCGCGCCGAGCAGGAGCAAGACCGAGATGGCGCCCGCACCCACCGCCCGACGCAGCGCTCGCCGCGGCAGCCGGACCTCCTCGGCAAGCCCCGAGGCGGCCTCGATACCGGTGGTGGCGACCGTGGCGAGCGCCGCCGCGAACGCGAGGTCGGCGAGCTCAGGCCGGCTGCCGAGCTCGACATCGGCGAAGGGATCGGCCAGCGTCGGTCCGAAGGCGAGCGCGAGGACGGCTAGCAACAGCACTGCGAGGAGGTTGACTACCCCGATCCGAAACGAGCGACGCAACCGTTCGACACCGAGCCCGCGCACGTTGCGCACGGCACCGAGCGCGAGCAGCAGCGCGGCGATGCCGATCTCGGCGGCTCTCGTGTCGAGGGGATCCCACAGCGCGCCGAGGTAGTGCGGCACGGCGAGCGCACAAACAGCAGCGACGATCAGGTAGTCGAGCACGATCGCCCATCCCGCGACGAAACTCACAAGCTCGTTGAAGGCGTAGCGCGCGAACGTCGACGCACCGCCCCGCTCGGGGTGGAGCACGTTGCCTTCGACGTAGGTGAGGGAGGTCAAGAAGTAGAAGAAGGCGACAAAGACGAGCACGAGCGGGGTGAGCCCGAGCGCGTCGCGCGTCACCACACCGAGGGCGAAGTAGACGGCCGCCGAGACCGTCCCGACCGCGACGCCAACGATCGCCGGTTCGCCGATGCCGCGCGCGATCGTCGCTTCCAGCTGTTCCAAGCGCGCCTCCCGCCCCTGGTCGCTACCGGGGCGCGACACGTGAGCCGGGCGCCGCCGCCATGCACCCAACTGGGACCTGCGCAGCTCGCTCACCGTCGCCGTCGCAGCAGAACAAGGCGCAGGAAACCGAGCGTCGCGAGCGCAACGCCGCCGACGACACCGATTGCACCCGGACCGCCGCCGCTTGCGGTCGTGACCGCGATCATCGCGAGCCCGAGGGCCAACAAAGCCAGCGCGAGAGCGACGGCGGAAGCCAGGTACAGCCGTTCCATGGCGCGAATCGTACGCTCGCGCTCGGCCCGAACCGCTACGCCGCGCGCTGCAGATCGCGTTGCGCCGGTCGCGGCGAGACCAGGATCACGCGGCCCGGCCTTTCCGCCAAGACGGTCTCGATCGTGTTGCCGAAACCGCCACCAGCGCGCCGCGACGGCACTGGCATCACCACCGCCCGCGCCTTGATCGCACGCGCCTCGTCGACGATGCGCCTCCCGGCACCGCCCGGCCGCACCTTCTCCCAGTGGCCGGTCACGCGCCGACCGCCAATAACGCGTGCCGAGTCGATAACGGTCTGGGCCGCTTCCTCCTCGGCCGGCATCGCCGCGTCTATCGGCAGGTTGTAGGGCACGGTGATCAGCACCAGCACGTGCACCGCTCGGTTGCGCCGCGCCGCGAGCTTGCAGGCGGTGCGCACCGCCTCGGGTTCGAACTGCCCGCCGTCGAACGCCACGAGGATCGACTCGTACTCGACCTCGCGCTCGACGACCGGCTCGGGCAAAACGATCTTGCGCGTCTCCGTCAGCCCAAGCCCTTGCCCCTTGCGGTAAGCGACGTACAGCGCGAGCCCGACCGCGAGCCACACCGAACCGACGGCCAGGGTGCGCAGATCGAGTGCCGAAACGACGACGAGCGCGAGCCCGGTGCCAATTCCGCCGACCACCGCGTAGACAGGCAACTCGTGCCCGCGGACGCGCAGGGTGCCGGGGCCGCGCCAGGGCCGCTCGACCTCGGGCGCGCGTACGCGCAGCGTGGCCACGGCAACGTGGGCGATCGTGAACGAGAGCATCGCCCCGAAGGCGTAGATCGTGCCGAGAAACTCGGCCTCCCCCGGCAGAAGCGTCGCGCAGGCGATGAGGCTGAAGGTGACGATCGCCACGTACGGGGTGCGAAAACGCGGGTGCAGCGACCGCAGCTTCTGCGGCAACTGGCGGTACTGGCCCATCGAGTAGGTGAGGCGAGAGACGCCGATCAGGCCCGCATTGGTGGCGAGGAAAAGGATCGTCGCCGCCAGCAGTCCGACGTAGATCTCGGCCGGGCGCTGGAGCACGCCGAGATGCATGTTCTCGACGATGCCGAGCACCGGGTCGTCGGCGAAACCTCCCTCCTCTTTCGACAGCGCGAGCAGGGTGCGCCCGTTGTCCACCGGCATCGCCGAGAGGGCGACCGCCGGCAGGAAGGCGTAGATCGCGAACACAGCGGCGACTACCGCGGCGATGCCGCGCGGAATCGTGCGCCCGTAGTCGCGCGCTTCCTCGGCCATGTTCGAGATCGTCTCGATGCCGGTGTAGGCCACCATCCCGACGGGGATCGCGACGAGGAAGTCGCCTAAGGTCGGGTTACGGCCGAAGTCGACGTTGCGAACGAGAACCTCTGGCGAGAAGACCAGCACCAGGCCAGCGACCACCAGCGCGACCTGCGTCAAGAAGTCGGTGACGGCCAAGATCACGTTCATCCGCGCCGACTCTTTGACACCGATCACGTTGATCGCCGCGAGCACCGCGATCACCGCGATTCCCGCGACGATGTCAGCCGGCGAGCGTCCCAGCTCGGGCCAGAAAACCCCGAGGTAGTGCGGGACGAAGAAGGCCGATATCGCGACCGTGATGATGTAGTTGAGCATCTGCCCCCACGCGGCCACGAACGCCCACAGCTCGTTGAAGGCGTGGCGAGCGAACGACGACGATCCGCCGGCTTCCGGGTACATCGTCGTTCCTTCCGCATAGGTCGCGGCCGTGCAGGCGAAGATCAAGCCGGCGATGACGAAAACGGCCGGCGTCAGCCCGAGCGCGAAGACGGCGACGAGGCCGAGCGCGTAGTAGATCGAGCTGCCGACGTTGCCGTAGGCGGTGCTGAAGAGAGCTCCAGCCCCGAGCACCCGTTCGAGTCCGACGCTGCGCGGCCGAAAGCGGGCCATCGCGCTGGAACGCTAGTCGCCGCAGGAGGCGAGCGCGGGGACAGCAGCGCCGGTGCGGAAGGACGACCCCAAGGTCGCCAGCTTCCGCACCGGACGCGCTGAAGTCGGGAGCCGAGCGCTCAGACGAGGAACGGGATGATCAGAAGCGCGACGATGTTCGCGACCTTGATCATCGGGTTGATCGCCGGCCCGGCGGTGTCTTTGTAGGGGTCGCCGACGGTGTCGCCGGTGACCGAGGCAGCGTGCGCCTCCGACCCTTTGCCGCCGAACTCGCCATCTTCGATCAGCTTCTTGGCGTTGTCCCATGCGCCGCCGCCGGAGGTCATCGACACAGCGGCGAAGAAGCCGACGACGATCACGCCGATCAAGAGCCCGCCGAGCGCCTTGTACGACAGCAAGCCGACAACGAGCGGGACGACGATCGGGATCAGCGCCGGCAGGATCATCTCGCGCTGTGCCGCGGCGGTGACGATCGCCACCGCGCGACCGTAGTCGGGCTTCTCGGTGCGCTCCATAATGCCCGGCTTTTCGCGGAACTGGCGCCGCACCTCCTCTACCACGGCGCCGCCGGCGCGGCCGACGGCCTCGATCGCGAGCGAAGCGAACAGGTAGACCATCATGCCGCCGATCACGAGTCCGATAAGCACCTCGGGCTGGGCGACGTCGAACGTGCCGAGCCCGATGTCACCGGCGTGACCGGAAGCGGTGGCCTCGTCACGGAGCTCCTCGACGAAGGCGGCGAAGAGCACGAGCGCGGCGAGCACCGCCGAGCCGATCGCGTACCCCTTCGTAACCGCTTTGGTGGTGTTGCCGACGGCGTCGAGCGGGTCGGTGACGTTGCGCACCGACTCCGGCAGATCGGCCATCTCGGCGATGCCACCGGCGTTGTCGGTGATCGGTCCGAAGGCGTCGAGCGCGACGATCAGACCGGTCAGCGACAGCTGCGCCATCACGGCGACGCCGATGCCGTAGAGGCCTCCGAGCTCGTAAGCGCCGAGGATCGCCAGCGAGATCAGAATCGCGGGCGCCGCGGTCGCCTGGAAGCCCTGGGCTAGACCCTGGATGATGTTCGTCGCGTGGCCAGTCTGCGAGGCGCGGGCGATCGTCCGCACCGGCCGGAAGCGCGTCGACGTGTAGTAGTCGGTGATGATGAAAAGCCCGGCCGTTACGGCCACGCCGATCAGCGTGCAGAGCCACAGGTCGGTCGCCGTCGGTACGTCGCTACCTCCCTTCAGCAGCGACGAGGCGTTCTCCTTGAAGGCGAGACCGTCCATCAGCCAGTTGCTGACGGGCAGGAAGGCGATCGCCGAGATCACGCCCGATGTGATCAAGCCCTTGTAAAGCGCGCGCTCGACGTTGTCGTTGCGCGTGCGCACCGCGAAGGTGCCGATGATCGACGCGATTAGCGAGACACCGCCGACGACGAGCGGGTAGACGGCGACCTCGGTCTTCTGCTGGAAAGTGAGGACGCCGAGCAGCATCACGGCGACGGCCGTCACCGCGTAGGTCTCGAACAGGTCGGCCGCCATGCCGGCGCAGTCGCCGACGTTGTCGCCGACGTTGTCGGCGATCACAGCGGGGTTGCGGGGGTCGTCCTCGGGGATCCCGGCCTCGATCTTGCCCACCAGGTCGGCGCCGACATCGGCGGCCTTGGTGAAGATGCCGCCGCCGAGACGTGCGAACACCGAGATCAGCGAGCCGCCGAAACCGAGACCGACGAGAGCATCGACGGCCTCTTTCTCGTCGACACCGGCGAGCAAGAGCACGCCGTAGTAGCCGGCGACGCCCAGCAAAGCGAGGCCGGCGACGAGCAGGCCCGTCACCGCGCCGCCCTTGAAGGCGACGCTCAGCGCCGCCGCCACACCCTTGCGCGCCTGCTCGGCGACGCGAGCGTTGGCGCGCACCGAGACGTTCATGCCGATGAAGCCGGCCGCGCCCGAGAACGCACCGCCGATCAAAAAGCCGATCGCGACCTGGACGCCGTTGGTGCCTTGCGCCTCGAGCGCGGCGCCGAGGAGAACGGCGAGCACCACGCCGACGGCACCGATGATCGTGTACTGGCGCCGCAAATAAGCGCTCGCGCCTTCCTGGACGGCGGCCGAGATCGCACGCATCTCTTCGTTGCCGGCTGGCTGGGCGAGCAGCCAGCGCGTCGTAAGCAGGCCGTACGCGATCGCCGCCGCTGCGCAGGCGAGCGCGACGATCACTCCGTAGTCGTTCAAGAAGTCGGTCAAGGAAGCTCTCCTCCGTCGTGTGAGTGGCTCTCCGAGTGCCGCCTGGACGGCGGGAACGCTCCTATCCTTGGACGATCGCGCGGTCGAGGGCGCTCGCGCACTGGTCCTCCGGCTGCGGCCCGACGCGCGGAACCGCCCGGAACAGGAGCGCGCGCAGTCTATCGATGTTGCGGGCGAAGACCTCGAAAGCGGCGTCGGCCGACACCGGCTCGATGTCGTCGCGACCCTCGAGACCAGCGTCGTAGTCGGTGACGAGCGACACGTTCGCGTAGCAAAGCCCGAGCTCGCGCGCCAGCCACGCTTCTGGGTACTGCGTCATGTTCACGACGTCACAGCCCATCTGGGCAAACCAACGCGACTCGGCGCGTGTCGAGAAACGCGGCCCCTGGATGACTACAACCGTTCCCCCCTCGACCACGGGGATCGAAAGCTCGCGCGCGCAATCGGCGAGAAGCTGGCCGAGATCGGCGCAGTACGGGTCGGCAGCGGCGACGTGCGTGGTGCGCGGCCCGTCGTAGAAGGTGTCGA
This sequence comes from Thermoleophilum album, assembly GCF_028867705.1. GTDB lineage: Bacteria > Actinomycetota > Thermoleophilia > Solirubrobacterales > Thermoleophilaceae > Thermoleophilum. The sequence continues at coordinate 1,252,458 of NZ_CP066171.1, forward strand.
TCCGCCCGCGCGTGCGGTCGATGAACTGGTCGCAGATGACGAAGGTGCCGGGTTCGAGCTCGGGCTTGAGCGACCCGCAGGCACAGGGACCGATGATGCGCCTGACACCGACCTCGCGCATCGCCCAGACGTTGGCGCGGTAGTTGATGCGGTGCGGCGGGAGCGTGTGGCGGTCGCCGTGACGCGGCATGAAGGCGACCGCGCGACCGTCGATCTCGCCCACCCGGATCGGCGCCGACGGCGGGCCGTACGGCGTGTCGAGCACTATCTCCTCGACGTCGTCGAGGAACGAGTAGAAGCCCGACCCGCCGAAGATCCCGACCGGCTCGCGTTCCCTCAGCTCGTCCAGCGCTCTGTTAGTTGTCCCCATCCTTCAGCCGGTTCTTGTCGCTGTCGCCAGAAGCCCTTCCGGCACCCGTGCCGCGTTCGGCGGCCGGCGCACGAACGGCGCGCGCGAACGCTAACTGCACCGCGGCGAGGGCGTCGCGCAGAGCGCGTCGCTCGCGCTCGGCACAGAGCTCGACGAGAGCGCGAGCCGCGTCGATGGCGCGCCGCGCCTCGTCGAGGTCGCGGTGTTCCGGGCGCTCGAGGCGCGCAGCGGCGACGCTCACGAAAACCGCGCCGTACTGCGCAGCGAGGTCTGCGGTCTTGGGCGGGACGGGTGGCGACTGCGCCCCCTCGCCACCGGGCCGCTCCCCTCCACCGGTGCGCGCCCCGTCCGCGCGCGAACCGGACCTGCCCTTGGCTGCCTCGCTTTCGCGTGAGTCGGACACTGCCCTCGTCCCTCCGCGACCGTCTAGCGCTGTCCGCCGCTACCGCTCAGGTCCCGACACTGGCAGCCGCATAAGTGCGCTGGGCGTTCTCGACCTCGGCGCGAAAAACCTCGCCGATCGACGCGCCGCCCGCGTACGCACGCAGCTGCCGCTGCGCGCCGTTGACGGCCGGAAGCTGCGGATCGAGCCCGAGCTCGCTGCGCGCCGGCTCGGTCCAACGCAAAAGCCGCTCGGCGACGGCGGCGGCCGGAAACTCCTCGCCTTTGTCGAGGTCGATCAACTTGCCGTCGAGGCCGTAGCGGAGCGCCCGCCACACGTTCTCCTCGACGAGCCGCACCGGCGGGTGCACGAAGGGAACGTTCTCGTCGACGTCGCGCGCCGCTTGCGCGACGCACGCGACGATCAACTCGGCGAGCGCGCTCGACTCGTCGGCGCTCGACTGGGCGTCGCAGATGCGCACCTCGACCGTTCCGAAAGCGTGGTGGGGACGCACGCTCCACCACAGCTGGGTGTGCTCGACAACGCAGTTCGTGCGCACGAGAAACTCGACGTGGCGGGCGTACTCGTCGAACCCGTACCACGGTTCGGGAATCCCGCAGCGCGGAAATGCGCGCGTGAAGATCTGCGTGCGCACGCTGTGCAGCCCCGAGTCGCGACCATCCAGGAACACGGAGTTCGCCGACAGCGCCAAAAGCTCGGGTAGCACCGGGCGCAGGCGGTCGCAGACGGCGACCGCGCGCTGGGCCCCACGCACACCGACATGCACGTGCAAGCCGAAGGTGTTGTTGCGCCAGGCGACGTAGCGAAGCCCGTCGGAGACGCGGTGGTAGTGCTCGGTGTCGATGATGCGCTGCTCCTGCCAAGGGCTCCAGGGATGGGTCGCGCAGGCGGCGAGCACCGCCCCGCGCTCGGCGGCGAGGCGAAACAGGCGCGCCCGCGCCTCGCGCTGGCGGCGCAGAGCGTCAGCGAAGTCGTTGCCCGCACCGGAGCGGATCTCGATCTCGGACTGGATCAGCTCGCCCGAAACCGCCTCGGCGAGAACCGGGTCGGAGGCGGCCGCCGCTTTCAGCTCGTCGAAGCGGTGCGCCAGCGACAACGTCTCGGGGTCGAGGATCTGGAACTCCTCCTCGATCCCCACCGTGAAGTCGCGGGAGTTTTCGAACACCTCCCGCACGTGCGACATGTCGAGGAGCAGTGCAGGGCTCTGCGTCACGTCCACCGCCGGGAGCGCGCTTCAGGTCAGATAGAAGTACAGAGCGTAGAGCAGGTCGACAGCCGGGCTCGAGGTGTGCACCGTCACGTCCGGCGGCACCTGCAGCAGCGCTTCCGAGTAGTTGAAGATGATCTTCACTCCCGCGGCGACGAGGTCGTCCGCGACCGACTGGGCGACGGCGCTCGGCACGGCGAGCACACCCACGACGACGCTCTCTTCGTCGATCACCCGGCGCATCTCGTCGTAGGGACGCACGACGAGCCCCGGCCCCACCTCCATCCCGATCTTCTCGGGATCGACGTCGAACACAGCCACTACCCGGAAGCCGTGGTCGGCGAAGATCTCCGAGCCGGCGATCGCCTGTCCGAGCCGTCCGGCCCCGAACAACGCGATGTTGTGGCGGCGCCCCGCCGTGCGCAGAATCTTGCGGATCTGCGAGACGAGCGAATCGACGTTGTAGCCGACACCGCGCTTGCCGAACTTTCCGAAGCCTGAAAGGTCGCGCCGAATCTGCGTGGGATTGATGTGCGTGTACTCGGCGAGCTCCTGTGACGAGATCGTCGAGCGGCCCATCTTCTTGGCCTGAGTAAGCACCTGCAGGTAGCGCGACAGCCGCGCGGCCACCCCGAGCGGGAGGCGCTCGCGGCTTCCTTGCATCGCGCGTTCGATCATCGCCTGCTCGCTCGCGCTCACGCGCCCACTCTATCGAGAGCCTCGCGCAGCTCAGCGGCGTCGAAGTCGAGCTCGACAAGCGGTTCGCCGTTCCACAGCACCACCGGCACGCGCTGCCCGAAGCGCCGCTCTAGCAGCGGATCGAGCGCCGCGTCGAGCTCTCGCAAGGTCAGGTGGCGGCGCCTCGCCTCGGCGCGCACGAGCTCGCTGCGCTCGCTACACAGGTGACAGCCAGCCTTCCCTACGAGTACGAGGCCTGTTTCGTGCTCTTGCACGGTCGTCTCGCGGCCCGGCTCAAGCCACCGGCGCCGCCCGTTCCAAGCGGGCCGCAGCGTCGATCTCCAGGTAATCGGGGTACGGCCGCGCGGGAACGAAGCGAGCGACGCCGGCGATCATCGCAGCGTTGTCGGTGCAGAGCGCGAGCGGCGGTGTCCACAAGCGCACGCCGAGCTCGGCAGCTAGCTGACGGGCGCGTTCCCGCAGTTCGCTGTTCGCCGCTACGCCGCCACCGAGAGCTACGCGTTCGGCCCCGAACTCCTCGACCGCTCGCGCGACGCGTGCTAGCAGCTGGTCGACGATCGCTCGCTGGTAGGAAGCGGCAAGATCCGCACGCCGCTCGCGGGTGCGCTCCTCCCCTAGCTCGCGCACGGTGTAGAGCAGCGCGGTTTTGAGCCCCGAGAAGCTGAAGTCGAGCCGCCCAGGGCGGGCACGCGGGAAGGAGAAGGCCGAGGCGTCGCCGCTGCGGGCGAGGCGGTCGAGGTGCGGGCCGCCGGGGTACGGCAAGCCCAGCAGCCGAGCACCCTTGTCGAACGCTTCGCCGGCGGCGTCGTCGAGCGTCTCCCCCACCACTTCGTACCGGGCGGGGTCCTCGACCCAGGCCAGGAAGGTGTGCCCACCGCTAGCGACCAGCACCAAGAACGGCGCCTCGATCGGCTCGTCCTCGAGCGTGCTAGCGACGACGTGGCCGTGCAGGTGGTCGACGGCCACGAACGGTAGGCGGCGCGCGCTAGCGAACGCCTTGGCCCACGAAAAACCTACGAGCAGCGCACCGATCAGTCCCGGTCCCTGCGTCGCCGCGACGAGATCGACATCGGCGGGTGTGACGCCGGCACGCTCGAAGGCGTCGCTCGCGACGGCGTCGATCACCTCGAGGTGGCGTCTCGCCGCTACCTCCGGCACGACGCCGCCGTAGCGGTCGTGGAGAAGACCTTGTGAGGCGACGACGTTGGCGAGGATCTCGCCGCTTGCCGTCACCAGCGCCACGCCGGTGTCGTCGCAGCTCGTCTCGACACCGAGGATCAAACGGTCACCGCCACTCATTTGCGCTCACCTCCGTCGTGTGCGGGCCGAGCCGCGCCCGTCGCGCGCGCTGCTCTGCCGCGCTGCGCGACCTCGACCGGCGCCGGACCGCTGGCGTCGACCGGGACGCGCCGCCACATAACGAGAGCGTCCTCGCGGTTGTCGTGGTAGTACGCCTTGCGTCGACCCTCGACGCGGAAACCGAACCGCTCGTAGAGTCGGATCGCCGCCGTGTTCGACGGTCGCACCTCGAGCGTGTACTCGGCCCCGGGTGCGTCGGCCTCGCCGAACAGCGCTCGCAGCAGTGCGCTCGCTACTCCGCGACGCTGGTGTGCGGGATCGACGGCGACGTTCATCACGTGCCAGATGTGTGCGTAGCGGGAGCAGATCAGGTAGCCGACCAACGTTCCGTCGATCTCGGCGGCAAGACAGATGCCCGACTGTTTCGACAGCTCGAGCACGAACATCGCCAGCGACCACGGAGCCGGGAAGGCACGGCGCTCGATCGCGATGACCTGCGGCAGGTCGCCGAACCCGAGCCGGCGGATCGCCAGGTCGCGTGGGCGCTTGCGGTCGGTTGGCGGCACGCTCACTGTCGCGGTCGGGCGTCGGGGTCACGCAAATACAGCGGTTTGACGGCCATCGGTGGCACCGCCCGCAGCGAGTCGCCGACAGCGAAAAGCGCCGCACCTTGCAGCCGGTGTTCGGGCGATGCGGGGGCAGCCACGGTGGCACCGGCCGCCGCGAGCTCGTCGCGGTAGCGCAAAGCGCCGTCGCCCGCTGCGCGAGGCTCGAGGCCCGCGCGGCGCACACGGTCGGCGAGGGCACGCGGGTCGGCGACGAACGGTGGCCATAGCTCCTCCTCGCCGCGCATAAGCGTCGCGAAAACCTCGCCACGCCGGGCGTCGATCACCGCCAGGCGCAGCTCGCCCTCGATGCCGTGCGCCAGCGCGGTGAGGGTGGGCACAGGTCGCAGCTCGAGCCCGAGGGCGCTGGCGATGCCGCGCGCGGTCGCCACCCCCACGCGCAAACCGGTGTAGCCACCGGGACCGATCCCCACGTAGACCTGTCCGACGTCCTGCAGTTCGCCGCCCGCCCGCTCCAAGCAGCTGCGCACCGCGGCGAGCAGTTCGCGACCGTGAGCGGGACGCCCCGACAGCGCCGCGCCGGCGACGCCCGCCTCCCCCTCGAGGTGATCGCTGGCGACGACCTCGCCGCTCGCGGTGCGCACCGCGACGGTGACTTCCGGCAGGGCGGTGTCGAGCGCAAGCGCGAGCGCCATTCACGCGCCCCCCAGTCGCTCGGCGATCGTCAGCTCGCGGCGGTCTCCGCCAAGGTGGCGGATCGTCACTACGAAGCGGGGCGTCGGTAGCAGACCGTCGCGCTCGGCCACCTCCGGCCACTCGACGAAGGCGATCCGTTCGGGCGTCAGGTACTCCTCGAGGAGCGCCAGCTCCTCGATGCCGAGACGGTCGAGCCGGTACAGGTCGAGGTGGGCGATCTCGACCGCGCGCGCGGGCAGCAGCTGGCCGATCGTGAAAGAGGGGCTCGGGATCGGACCGCTTACGCCGAGCGCCCGGCACGCGCCGCGGATGAAGGTGGTCTTGCCGACACCGAGCTCGCCACGCACGAGCACGACATCGCCAGCTACAAGCGTGGTAGCAAGATCGCCGGCGAGCCGGGTCGTCTCCGCGGCGGAAGTGGTCGTGATCGTGCGTGCCTGCCCGAACTCGCGGGCCGCTGTCGGCGCAGCCATCCCCTGAAGTGTGGCTGCTTCGTGCGCGAAAGGTGCGCTCGTTAGGCGAAAAGACCGAGCTGTTCGCTGCTACCCACTGCTTCGGATGATCCGTCGGCGCGCGCCGCCACGCCCGCGCCCGACTCGCCCGGTGTCGCGAGGCCAGCGGCGCCGGCCCGCACCGGTGCTGGCTCGGGCCCCGCGAGGAGCTCCGCCAGAGCGGCGAAGTCGGTGCGCAGCTCGTCGACGAGTCGCGGGGTGCGCAGGGCAGCCGCGGGGTGGTAGAGCGGCATCACCCAGCGCAAGCGTCCGCCGATCTCGTGCACCTGGGGGACACCGTGGACGCTCGAGATACCGCGCTGCGAACGCGTCAACAACTTGGTAGCGAAGTTGCCGAGCGTCGCGACTACTTTCGGGTCGACCAGCTCCACCTGCCGGAAAAGGAAGGGCTTGCAGGCGTCGATCTCGCTCGGTTCGGGGTCGCGGTTGCCGGGCGGGCGGCACTTGAGGACGTTGGCGATGAACACGCTGTCGCGGCGCAGACCGATCCCGGCGAGTAACTCGTCGAGCAGCTTCCCCGCTCGGCCGACGAACGGAAGTCCTTGCTGGTCTTCGTGAAAGCCGGGCGCCTCGCCGACGAACATGAGGTCGGCGTCGGCGTTGCCCATACCGAAGACGACCTTGGTGCGCCCAGCGTGGAGCGGGCACGCCGTGCAAGCGCGTGCCTCGTGGAGCAGTTCGATCAACAGCTCGCGACGGCGGGCCGCAGGCAGAGCGCTCACGGACGACAAGGTAAGCAGGGCGCCGGACACTCCAGTGGACAGCGAAAGGAGGCGGACTCGCCCCCGAAGGCTGTATCGTTGACCGCCCGGCCGCTACCCCAGCGGGAGTGGACCGGCCGCTTATCCATCCTCAGGTCGCGAGGACGATGCGACAGGACACACACCCCGGCTGCGCGCCGCCGCGACGCGTCGCCGTGATCGGCGGCGGTCGGCTGGGGCGCACCTTCGCCGCGGCGCTGCGCGCGGGCGGCGTGAACGTCGTGGGCCCGCTCGGCCGTGGCTGGCGCGAGCGCACCCCGCGGGCGCTTGACGGCTGCGAGTGCGTGCTGCTGTGCGTACCTGACCGGGCGATCACCAGCGCAGCTGCTGACGCCGCCGGCCAGGTCGCGATCGTCGGGCACACAAGCGGCGCTACCGAGCTAGCGGCGCTCGAACCGGCCCTCGCGGCTGGCGCCGCTGGTTTCTCGCTGCACCCGTTGATGAGCTTCCCCGAACCGCTCGACGACCCGCAAGCAGCCCGCGCTCGGCTGTCGGGAGCAGGGTGCGCGGTGGCGGCCACAAGCGAGCGAGCGCTCGCCGCAGCACGTGCGCTCGCAGCCGTGGTGGGACTCGAACCGTTCGCGATCGCGGACGACGGTCGCGCCGCGTACCACGCAGCCGCCTCGATCGCGGCGAACTTTCTCGTGACTCTGGAGGCCGCCGCCGAGCGCGTGGCGGCAGCGGCCGGTCTGGCTCCTGCGGACGCTCGGCGGCTGCTCGCACCGCTCGTGCGACGGACGGTCGAGAGCTGGGCAGCGGTCGGTCCGGAGCGCGCCCTCACCGGTCCGATCGCGCGCGGTGACGAGGCGACCGTCGCCCGCCAGCGCGCGGCGGTCGCAGCGTCGGCACCGGAGCTGCTCGACCTCTTCGACGTGCTCGCGGCGCACACGCGCACGCTCGCTAACGCCGCCCGGCCCGCCACGATCGCGCCATGAAGGTCGTGCGGAGCAAGCGCGAGCTGCGTGCTGCCCTCGACGAGCGGCGCAGCGGCAGCGTGGGTCTCGTGCCGACGATGGGCTTCTTCCACAAGGGTCACTTGTCGTTGATGCGACGGGCTCGCAGCGAGTGCGACACGGTCGTCGTCTCGTCGTTCGTCAACCCCACGCAGTTCCGTCCCGGCGAGGACTACGAGTCGTATCCGCGCGACGAACAGCGCGATATCGAGCTCGCGCGCGCGACTGGAGTCGACCTCTTTTTCGCTCCGCCCGTCGACGAGATGTACGCCAGCGATCACTGCACCACGGTGCGCGTCCGTGGCGGTCTCACCGAGGTGCTCTGCGGCGATCCGCACCGCCGCGGTCCCGAGCACTTCGACGGCGTGACGACCGTCGTCGCCAAGCTCTTGAACATCGTGCAGCCACAGCGCGCCTACTTCGGGCAGAAGGACGCGCAACAGGCGCTCGTGGTCCGCCGGATGGTGCGCGACCTCGACTTCCCGGTCGAGGTGGTCGTCTGCCCGACCGTGCGCGAAGCGGACGGTCTCGCGATGAGCTCGCGCAACGTCTACCTCAGCCCGGATGAGCGCCAACGCGCGACCGCCCTCTCGCGCGCGCTGGAGGCGGCGCGACGGGCTGCCGCGAACGGGGTGGTGACGCCCGCCGAGGTGCTCGCGGTCGCGCGCGGCGAGCTCGCCGCGGCGGGCGTCGAGCCGGAATATCTCGAACTTCGCTCGCTCGAAGATCTGCGACCGGTCGAGTCGCTCGAACGGCCTGCCCTGCTGGCCGTTGCCGCACGCATCGGGCGCGCGCGGCTAATCGACAACGTCACGCTCGGAGGCGCCGAACTATGAGAAGGACGATGCTCAAGTCGAAGATCCACCGTGCGACGGTGACTGGCAGCGACCTCAACTACGTCGGGTCGATCACCGTCGACGAGGAGCTGCTGGAGGCAGCCGACATCCGCGAGCACGAGCTCGTGCACGTTCTCGACATCAACAACGGCAACCGCTTCGAGACCTACACGATCCGGGGCGAGCGCGGGTCGCGCGAGATCTGCGTCAACGGCGCGGCCGCCCGTCTCGTGCACACCGGCGACACGCTGATCATCCTCTCCTACGCCGAATACGAGGAGGAGGAGCTCGACGATCACCGCCCTGTGGTGGTCCACGTCGACGAGCAAAACCGGATCGTGGCGGTCGACACGAAAGCTTCGGAGCTGGTGCGATGAGCGCCGCACCCCGCGCTTCGGCGCCGCCAGCGAAGGGGCGACCGGTCACCCTGTCGACGCTGGCCGAGAAGAAGGCGCTCGGCGAGCCGATCGTGATGGTCACCGCCTACGACTACCCGAGCGCCGAGGTCGCCGAGGCTGCGGGGGTCGACGTGGTGCTCGTCGGCGATTCGGCGGCGATGACCGTCCTCGGCTACGAGAGCACGGTGCCGGTGTCGCTCGACGAGATGTTGATGTTGGCGGCGGCGGTGCGGAGGGGTCTGCGCTCGCCGCTGCTCGTCGGCGACCTGCCGTTCGCGAGCTACGAGCGCTCCGACGAACAGGCGGTGGCGTCGGCGCAACGGTTCGTCAAGGAAGCGGGCTGCGACGCCGTCAAGCTCGAGCGCGGCGGGCGTTCGGCCGAGCGGGCACGGGCGATCGTGGAGGCCGGCATCCCGGTGATGGGCCACGTGGGGCTGACGCCGCAAACCGCGACCCAGCTCGGCGGATACCGGTCGCAGGGCCGTACCGCCGAGCGTGCGCTGGCGGTGTTGCGCGAGGCGCTCGAGTTGGAGCGAGCGGGCTGCTTCGCGGTCGTGCTGGAGGCGATTCCGCGCGAGCTGACGCGCGAGATCGTCGCCCGTCTCACGGTGCCGACGATCGGCATCGGGGCCGGACCCGAGACCGACGGCCAGGTGCTCGTTTTCCACGATCTGTTGGGGATCTACGGCGGGCACAAGCCGCGGTTCGTGAAGCGCTACGCCGAGCTGCGCGACGCGATGGTGGCGGGAGTGCGCCGCTACTGCGAGGAGGTGCGGGGTCGCGCCTACCCCGGCGACGAGCACTGCTACGAGATGGCGCCCGACGAGCTTGAGCGGCTGCGCTCACTGCTCGCCGAGGCCGAGGAGGCCGCAGCGACCGAAGAGCCCTTCACCGGCGGACCGAGCCTCTAGGGGCGCTCCGCGGAAGCCGTTACTCGCCGCCGCCGAGATCCTCGCTCGACGGTGCGAAACGCTTGACGACCCGTGCCGGCGCACCGACCGCCACCGAGTAGGGCGGGATGTCGCTGGTGACGACGCTGTTCGCGCCGATCACCGCGCGCTCGCCGATCGTGACGCCACTGGTTACGACGACGTTGGCTCCGCACCAGACGTTGTCGCCGATACGCGTCGGGCCTTTGCTCGTGAACCCTTGCCAGGTCACGGGCAGTTCGAGGTCGTCGTAGCGGTGATCGGCGTCGCTGATGAAGCAGCCGTTCGCGAACATGCAGTGCGCGCCGATCTCTACAAGCTCGAGCGCCGCCACCATCACGGCGATGTTCAGGAAGGTGCCGGGGCCGATGCGGATGCGCGCGTTGCCCGGTGCCGAAAGCCAGACGTGCGGCTCGAGGTGGACGTCGCGGCCGATCTCGAGGCGACCCTCGGCGAACGCCTCGAGCGCGTTGCCGTGCAGCGGCCAGCGGCAGTAAGCGCCGCGACGGGCGAACTCCCAGTGGATGCGGGCACGCCGCCACGGCAACGAGTCGCGCTCGAACCAACGCCACTTGCGCCACCACGCACGCAGCCACCCGACTTCCTCGCTCACGCGGGCAGTGTACGGGCGCGGCGACCAGCGGCCCCAGAGAGTGGCGCCGCGAAGGCAAGCATCCGATAGAAACGGGTGAGGCGGCCGGCGGCCGCGGGCCGCGGGCGGCGGCGGCAGCGATGCAGACGACGGGCGACGGCGACACCACACAGGGCAGGTGCAGACGCAGGGCGGCGCTGACCGGCTTCGCCGTGGCGGCGATAGTGGCGGTGTCGCTCGCTGCGAGCGGGGACCGAGTGCCCTCGCCGCAGCGGGCAGAGCCGGTCGATCGCCACGAGCGGCCGCAGGCCCTCGCTGGCGCCGCCGCTGGCTCCCGACCGGCGGGCCGGCTCCCGTCCCCGTGGCGGGGCCGCTCTCCGGGCGCCGATCCGGCCGCCCGCCGGTCGACAGCCGCGCCCCCTGCGATCGCGCGCAGCAAGGGTCGCGCACGGCGGATCGTCGTGATCTTCCGCCGCGGATCGACACGTGCCGCGCGCGCGGCTGCGTTGCGGGCCGCGGGCGTGCACGCGGTCAAGTGGCTGCCGTCAACAGGGGCGGCGATCGTCGAGCCGGCCCGCGGCGCTAGTCCTGCTGCGCGCGCTCGCGCGCTAGCGCGCTCGCCCGCGGTCGCGGTGGCCGAGACCGCCCGCAAGCGCAGCTTCGAGTACCTGCCCAACGATCCGCTCTTTCCGCGCCAGTGGGGTTTGCGCAACACCGGCCAGGTCTTCTTCGACGACGAACCGGCGGGCACGCCCGACGCCGACATCGACGCCGACGAGGCGTGGGACATCGCGCCGCCGCGCGCCGCGCCGATCGCTGTCATCGACACCGGGGTTGCCTACAACCATCCCGACCTAGCGGGCAAGGTATGGGTGAACTCGCGCGAGGCGGCGGGAACGCCCGGCGTCGACGACGACGGGAACGGTTACGTCGACGACGTCCGCGGCTGGGACTTCCTCGCCAACGACGCGCGGCCCGAAGACAGCGACGGCCATGGCACCCACGTCGCCGGCGTAGCCGCTGCCGCGACCAACGACGGCGCGGGAGTTGCCGGCGTTGCACCGACCGCCCAGATCGTCGCGCTGCGAGCCGGAAGCTTCGCTAGCGGGGTAGACAGCGCCGCGGTCGTCGAGGCGATCGAGTACGCGGCGCGCGCCGGCGCGCGTGTAGTGAACATGTCGTTCGGGGCGCTCGGCAGTGCCGCCTATTCGGAGGCCGAGGCCGCCGCGATCCGTCGCCATCCCGAGATGGTGTTCGTGGCTGCGGCCGGCAACGACGGTACAGACACAGACATCACCCCTCACTACCCGTCGGGGATCGACAGCCCGAATGTGGTGAGCGTGGCGGCGAGCGACCAGTTCGATCGGCTTGCCGACTTCTCGAACTACGGTGCGACGAGCGTCGACCTGGCCGCTCCCGGTGCGCTGATCCTCTCGTCGTACCCCGATTTCGTGAACCGCTCGGTGAGCGAGTGGACGTTCGATTCCTCGCACTCGCTCGCCGACGACTGGGAGGAGCGGCAGGGCGGTCTGCCGGCCTGGCAGGTGACATCCCCCATCGCCGACGCCGAGGGACCCGGGGTGGCGGTGCTCGACGTGCCGGGGTCCCCATCGCCGGTCTCCGGGCGCACGGAGTTGATCGCGCGCAGCACGTTCGACATCCGCCAGTGGCAGAGCTGCAGCCTCGTCGTCCGCTACCTCGTCGACGATCCCGCCGAGCGCAGCACGAGCGAGCCCGCTTTCACCCTGTCCGCTCTGGTCGCGACCGACAGCGCGAGCGACGTGCACTCGTATCCGCTCGACACGCACGACACAGGCGGCAGTTTCGAGACGGCAGTGTCGGTCGACATCGGCGCAGAGGCGGACTCGCTATCGGCCGGGGGAAGCGTGCGGGTGGGCATCGCCGTCGACTACGACGGCACGGCAGGGGGGCGTGTCGCCCTCGACGGAGTGCAGCTGCGCTGCCTCGACAGCGAGCTCCCCGCGACCCCGCAGTGGGCGTTCATGAGCGGCACGTCGATGGCCGCACCCGCCGTGGCCGGCGCGGCCGCGCTCGTCCTCGGGCTGCGGCCGACGCTCACCGGCGCTCAGGTGCGCGATCTTCTGCTGCGCTCCGTCGATCGCCTAACGACGTTCGCCGGCAAAACGGTGTCGGGCGGTCGTCTCGACGTCCGCCGTCTGCTCGAGCTGACCGCCGCGTGGTCGCCGCCGACGGGCGACGCGAGCGGTGGCAGCGCGGGCGGCACCTCGCCGGGCGCGGGGAGTGCGCCGGGCGGGAGTGGCGGTACGGGTAGCGGCGGCGCAGGGAGTAGCGGCGCACCGAACTCGCCGTCGGGCAGCTCCGGCGCCCCGTCGCCCACAGGCGGCACGACCGGCCTTTCGCCGCTCGTGCGGCGCGTAGCCCGTGCGCTGCGGGTCAGCTGCCGCCGTCGCGGCACACGCTTGCGCTGCCGGCTCGTGGCACGAGTGCGCGGAGCGACACGTCTCTCCGGCCGCGTCGAGCTGCGCAAGGGAGGGCGCAGAGTGGCCACGGCACGCGTGCGCATCGGCCGCTACTTCACGCTCCGCTCCCGGCGTCTCCGGCGCGGCTCTTACGCGCTCGTCGTGCGCCTACGCGACAGCAGCGGCCGTATCGCGATCCGCACGCTGCGCGTCCGGGTACGCTGACGGGTCAGAGGCGAGCAGCGGTCGCAGGTAGCGGCCGGTGTGGGAGCGCTCGACGCCTGCGACCTCTTCTGGCGTGCCGACGGCGACGATCTCGCCACCCTCGGCCCCGCCTTCCGGCCCGAGATCGATCAGCCAGTCGGCGGACTTGATCACGTCGAGGTTGTGCTCGATGACCAGCACCGTGTTGCCTTGCTCGACGAGCCTCTGCAGCACCGCGAGCAGCCGCTCGATGTCGGCGAAGTGAAGGCCGGTCGTCGGCTCGTCGAGGATGTACAGCGTGTTGCCTGTCGCGACCTTGCAAAGCTCGGAAGCGAGCTTGACGCGCTGCGCCTCGCCGCCCGACAGCGTCGTCGCCGGCTGGCCGAGCCGCACGTAGCCGAGCCCCACATCGCGCAGCGTCTCGAGGCGCCGCCGCACCTTCGGGATCGCGGCGAAGAACTCGAGCGCCTCGTCGACTGTCATCTCGAGCACGTCGGCGATCGTCTTGCCCTTGAAGCGGATGTCGAGCGTCTCGCGGTTGTAGCGGCGGCCGTGGCACTGCTCGCACTCCACATAGACGTCGGGCAGAAAGTGCATCTCGATGCGCAACTGACCGTCGCCGCGACACGTCTCGCAGCGCCCACCGCGCACGTTGAACGAGAACCGACCCGGTTTGTAGCCGCGGGCGCGCGCCTCGGGTGTGCGCGCGAAAAGTTCGCGGATGTGGTCGAACAGACCGATGTAGGTCGCCGGGTTGGAGCGCGGCGTGCGCCCGATCGGAGCCTGGTCGATCGCGATGATTTTGTCGATCTGCTCGAGGCCGACGACGCGCCGGTGCCGCCCGGGCCGGGCACGCGCGCGGTGCAGGCGGGCGGCCACCGCCTTGTAGAGGATGTCGTTGACGAGCGTCGACTTGCCCGAACCCGACACCCCGGTCACGCAACAAAAGACGCCGAGCGGCACGTCGACGTCGATCGTTTTGAGGTTGTGCTGGCTCGCCCCTTCGATCCGCAGCCAACCGCGGGGTGTGCGCCGACGCTCGGGCAGCGCGATCTTGCGGCGGCCCGACAGGTACTGGCCGGTGAGCGAGTCGGGACTCGCCATGATCGCCGCGGGCGGGCCCTCTGCGACCACCTCTCCCCCGTGCTCGCCGGCGCCCGGACCGAGATCGACGATGTGGTCGGCAGCACGCATCGTGCCCTCGTCGTGCTCGACGACGATCACGGTGTTGCCGAGATCACGCAGCCGCTCGAGGGTGGCGACGAGCCGGGCGTTGTCGCGTTGGTGCAAGCCGATCGATGGCTCGTCGAGGATGTAGAGCACGCCGACGAGACTCGACCCGATCTGCGTCGCGAGGCGGATCCGCTGCGCTTCCCCGCCCGACAGCGTGGCGGCGGCGCGGTCCAGCGACAGGTAGCCGATGCCGACCGCCTCGAGGAAGCCGAGACGTTCTTCGATCTCGCGCAAGACGCGGGCGGCTATGCGCCGCTCGGTGTCGCTCAGTTCGAGACCGCGCACCCAGGCGAGCGCCTCCCGCGCCGACAGTGCCGCGAGCTCGTGGATGCCGAGCCCGCCGACCCGCACCGCGCGCGCCTCGGGGCGCAGCCGCGAACCACGGCACTCGGGACACGGCCGCAGCGTCATGAAGCTCTCGATCCGCTCGCGCACAGCGTCGGAATCGGTCTCGCGGTAGCGCCGCTCGAGGTTGGGGATCACACCCTCGAACCACGTCGCCCGCCGCCGCCACCGCCCGCGGCGCGAGCGATAGGTGAACTCGACGCGCTCGCCGCTGCCGTGCAGTATCTCGTCGCGCACGTCAGCCGGCAGATCGCGCCAAGGCAGGTGGGGATCGACGCCCGCCTGGTCGCAGTACGCCGCTAGCAGTCGCTCGTAGTAGCCCCCGCCGGTCGCTGTCCACGCCGCGATCGCCCCCTCGGCGATCGAAAGATCCGGGTTCGGCACGACAAGCTCGGGATCGATCACGCGCTGGTGGCCGAGACCGGTGCAGCGCGGGCAAGCACCGTAGGGCGAGTTGAACGAGAAGACGCGCGGCTCGAGCTCGGGGATCGAGACGCCGCACTCGAGACACATGAAGCGGTCGGAGAAGAGCTCGACCCGCCCCTCGTCGACATCTTCGATCTCGACAAGGCCGTCGGCGAGAGCGGCGGCGGTTTCCACCGAGTCGGCGAGCCGGCGGCGGATCTCGGGACGGACCACGAGGCGGTCGACGACCACCGAGATGGTGTGCTTGCGCTTTTTGTCGAGAGCGATCTCCTCGTCGAGGCGGCGGATCTCGCCGTCGACCTTGACGCGCACGAACCCCTCCGAGCGCAGGCGCTCGAGGAGCTCGCGGTACTCGCCTTTGCGCCCGCGCACGACCGGTGCCATCACCATCACCCGAGCGCCGGCCGGGCGCGCGAGGATGCGATCGACGATCTGTTCGGGTGGCTGCGCCTCGATCGGTCGTCCGCAGCTAGGACAGTGGGGGACGCCGATCCGGGCCCACAGCAGGCGCAGGTAATCGTAGATCTCGGTGATCGTTCCGACGGTCGAGCGCGGGTTGCGCGACGTCGTCTTCTGGTCGATCGAGATCGCCGGCGACAGTCCCTCGATCGAGTCGACGTCGGGCTTGTCCATCTGGCCGAGGAACTGCCGCGCGTAGGCCGACAGCGACTCCACATAGCGGCGCTGACCCTCGGCGTAGATCGTGTCGAAGGCGAGGCTCGACTTGCCCGAGCCCGAGAGGCCGGTGATGACGATCAGCGCGTCACGTGGCAGGCGCAGCGAGACGTTCTTGAGGTTGTGCTGACGGGCCCCGGTGATGACGATCTCGCTGGCCATCGGTCCGGCCAGTGTACGCGCGCCGGGCCGCACCGGACCGCCCCGGAGGCGGCACCGGTGCGGCCCGCGCACCGCGTCAGATCGCCGAACTTGTGTCCGTCACTGGACGCGGAACGACCCGCGCATGAACGGATGGATCCGGCAGAAGTAGGTGTACGTACCGGGCTTGAGCCTGGCCGTGTTCAGGGTCCACTGGACCCTCCCCACTCCCGGCAGCTTGCGCGCCAACTGGCCCGAGTCGAAACGCCCGTCGGCGAGCGGGTAGCTGATGCCCGACGAGCGGTTGCAAGGCTCGCGGCACGAGGTGACGGAGTGGTAGGCGAGCTTGCCTTCGTCGCCGTTCACGAACGTGATCCGCTGGCCACGGCGAACGATCGGCGGCCGCTTGCCGTTGCCGGGCAACAGGAAGTCACCGACCTGGTAGCGGAAGTCGGCGATGCCGATCACCGGCGGCGCCGGACCGCCGGCCGGCAGCTTCAGCGGGTTGGGCAGGTTGGTCGGCCGGCCGCCGCGATCGATGTTCTCGGGCAGACGGCCGTGGGTGGTGCGACCGATGTAGTCGACCTTGGTCTTGAACGGGTTCTTACCGCGTTCGCCCACGGCCATGTACAGCACCATGATGCCCATCGACTCGTACCAGGCCGCGCGGCTCGAGTCGTAGGTGGCGTTGATGCGCAGCTCGTCGCCCTTGCGAACCTCGACACGCCAATTCGCCGGGCTGCCGGTCATCGCCAGGTCCCAGTCGACCGGGCCCTTCTTGCCGAAGTACTTGGCCTTCGAGCGCAGCAAGCGCACCCAGCTACCGTCGACAGTAAGGGCGCGCGCGCGGCACCGACGCCGGGCCGCTGCCGACCGCTGACGGCAGCTCACGCGTGCCGGACGGACCCCCTTACGCTTGAGCCAGAGGTCCGTGTAGAGACCGCCGGGGTGGAGGTGACCGGCGCCGGCGAGCAGCACACCGTCCTGGTCGACCGTCCAGACGTTCTTCGGCCGGCCCTTATAGGCGTTCGGCTGCTCGTCGGGGTAGGTGAACTTGCCGTCTCCGCCCGCACGGCGATAGACGTCGAACACGGGATACAGCGACCCGTTCTGGACGTCCATCCAGATCGGCCGTACTGCTTTCATCTTTTGGCCGGTGGGACTGTCGGCGGGGACGAAATCGATCTCGTAAACCACGTAGACGTCCGCGGGCTTGCCGACGAGGTCGTGGAGCATGTGGTTGAGAACCCAGCGGTCGTTGGGGTCGTAGTAGTAGCCGTAGCCCGGCGGGAGCATGAAGATCGTCTTCTCCTCGCCGGCCGCGAAGAACCGCTCGGGTCCGCCCATCGTCGCGTCGCGCCGCGAAAGGTTGAGCCACACCGCGTGGTGGAGGTGAACGACGTCGACACGCGGCCGACGACCGTCGAGGTAAGTCAGGTCCGGACGGATTCGCGTGATGTACCCGGGAACCGCCGGCCGCTCGCTCTTGAGCACGGGCCGGAACGCGATCTCGTTCTGGCCCGGTTGGATATGGAAGGGCCCGATGCGGTAGCGGTAGCGCTTCACGTCGGGGTTGCCGCTCGCGGCCGTGGCTGGGGCCGCGGCGACTACCGCTAACACCGCTACCAGCGCGAGTACGAGGAATGTCTGGACCGATGCGAGGCGCGCGTATGCACGCGCGCACGTGGGGGACACGCGGAGCATGTGCCAATAATGACCGATCGGTCGGCGCTTGGCTACCCCGTAGCCTCGAAAGAGTGTCGAGCCGAGGGGGCCCCGTCCCCTAGGACTCGGCAGCGACGGCGTCGAGCTCGCGCTTCAGCTCCTTGATCTCGTCGCGCAGGCGCGCCGCCTCCTCGAAACGCAGGTCGTCGGCGGCAGCGAACATTTGCTCCTCGAGCTCGACGATCAGGCTCCTGAGCTCGCTTTCGCTGCGCTGCGGCCGGGCCGCGCGGCCCTCGCGAGCGCGGCGCGCCCGCGGCCGCGGGGTCTGCTCGAGGGCGAGAAAGTCGGTGATGTCGGAGATGCCTTTGCGGATCGTTTCAGGGGTGATCCCGTGACGCTCGTTGTAGGCGATCTGGATCGCACGACGGCGGTTGGTTTCGGCGATCGCACGCCGCATCGCCTCGGTCTCGCGGTCGGCGTACATCAACACCTTGCCGTTGACGTTGCGCGCCGCCCGGCCGATCGTCTGGACGAGCGCTGTCTCGCCGCGCAGGAACCCCTCCTTGTCGGCGTCGAGAATCGCCACCAGCGAAACCTCCGGCAGGTCGAGCCCCTCGCGCAGCAGGTTGACACCCACGAGCACGTCGAACTCGCCAAGGCGCAGAGCGCGGATGATCTGGATGCGCTCGAGCGTGTCGATCTCGGAGTGCAGGTAACGCGCACGCAAGCCGTGGTCGAGGAGGTACTCGGTCAGGTCCTCGGCCATACGCTTGGTGAGCGTGGTGACGAGGGCGCGCTCGCCCGCCTCGACGCGGCGACGGATCTCGTTCATCAGATCGTCGATCTGGTTCTCGGTCGGGCGCACTTCGACTTCGGGATCGACGATGCCCGTGGGCCGAACGATCTGCTCGACGATTCGCGTCGAGACGCGCCGCTCGAACTCGCCCGGCGTCGCTGACACGAAGACGATCTGTGGAACGATCGCCAAGAACTCTTCGAACGTTTGCGGACGGTTGTCGAGCGCCGACGGCAAGCGGAAGCCGTAGTCGACGAGCGTCTGCTTGCGCGAGCGGTCGCCCTCGTACATGCCGCCGATCTGCGGCACCGTCTGGTGGGACTCGTCGATGAAACAGACGAAGTCGTCGGGGAAGTAGTCGATCAGACAGTAGGGCCGCGCCCCCGGCGGACGACCGTCGAGAATCCGCGAATAGTTCTCGATGCCGTTGCAGTACCCGACCTCGCGCAGCATCTCGATGTCGAACTCGGTGCGCTGGCGGAGGCGGTGGGCCTCCAGCAGCTTTCCCTGCGACTCGAGCTCGCGACAGCGCTCCTCGAGCTCGGCGCGGATCTCTTCGACGGCACGCTCGAGCGTCGGCGGGTCGGTGACGTAGTGGGTGGCCGGCCAGATACCGACGTGCTCGGGTTCGCTCAGCACCTCGCCGGTGAGCGCGTCGACCTGCACGATCTGCTCGATCTCGTCGCCGAAGAACAGGATTCGATAGATGCTGCGCTCGGCGTACGACGGGAACACCTCGACGGTGTCGCCGCGCACCCGGAACCTGCCGCGCGCAAGCGCTTGGTCGTTGCGGCTGTACTGCATCGCCACCAGCCGGCGCAGCACCTCGTCGCGGTCGACGGTGTCGCCGCGCGCCAGCACGAGGTTCTGCTCGCGGTACCGCTCGGGCGAACCGAGACCGTAGATGCACGACACCGACGCGACGATGATCACGTCGCGCCGCGCCAGAAGCGCTGCCGTCGCCGAGTGGCGCAAGCGGTCGATCTCGTCGTTGATCGAGGCGTCCTTTTCGATGTAGAGGTCCTGGTGCGGTACGTACGCTTCGGGCTGGTAGTAGTCGTAGTACGAGACGAAGTACTCGACCGCGTTGTCGGGGAAGAACTCGCGGAACTCGTTGCAGAGCTGGGCGGCGAGCGTCTTGTTGTGGGCGATTACGAGCGCCGGCCGTTGAACGCGCTCGATCGTGAACGCCATCGTCGCCGTCTTGCCCGAGCCGGTTACGCCGAGCAGCGTTTGGTAGCGGTCACCGGCCTCGATGCCGGCGGCGAGCTCGTCGCGCGCCCGTGCTTGATCGGCGACAGGGCGGTAAGCGGGGTTCACCCGGAAAGGTGGCACGCACGCAACGGTAGCGGCGGTGTCGCGCTCCTCAGAGACCGAGCTCGTGCTTGTAGAGACGCCGGTACTGCTCGCGGCGGCGCGCGACGTCAGCGACGTACTCGCGGGTCTCGCGGAAGGGGATGTCGCTGCGCGGATCGAACGCGGCCGCACCGCCGGCCCGCGCAACCCAGCGATCGACGTTGCTGTGACCGGCGTTGTACGCGGCGACGGCGAGCGTGACGTTGCCGCGGTAGCGGTCGAGCAGGTAGCGCAGGTACCAGCACCCGTAAGCGATGTTGATCTCGGGCCGCAAGAGGTCGGAAAGCACGAAGCTCTGGCCGCCCGAGCGCTCGGCGACGAACAGCGCCGTTTGCGGGGTGATCTGCATCAGCCCGCGCGCGCCGGCGTGCGAGGTGCGGTCGCGGAACTTCGACTCCTCGTAGATGACGGCCGCTACGAGCGCCGGGTCGAGCCCCTTCGCGCGCGCTTGCTCGCGGATGATCGCGGCGTACTCGAGCGGCAACAGCGCCCGCTCAAGCGAGGGGCGCAAAGGCCCCAGCGCAGCCACGACGGCGGCGACGCCGAGCACGAGCGCGGCCAGCGCCGCCAGCGTGCGTGTCGTGCGCCGCTCGAGCGAGCGCGCGCGACGGCGTGCGAGCTGGGCCCGCGAGCGTGCTAGCGAGGTGCCGGCCACGGCGCGATCTTGGCGAGGAGCGCGGACAACTCGTCGCGCAGCGCCTCCCGCGAGCCGTCGTTGCGTACCACGTGATCGGCGCGCGCCGCCTTCTCTTCTTGCGTCAGCTGCTGGCGTTCGCGCTCGGCGAGGGCGACTTGGTCGCGATCGGCGATGCGGGCGCGGCGCACGGCGTCGTCGGTGACGATAGCGACAGTCGCGTCGAAGGCACTTTCGAGCCCCGCTTCGAAGAGCAGCGGAACCTCGACCACGAGCGCGCGCGGCGGTGGCACCGCCGCCAGCGCGCGCGCCCGCCAAGCGGCGATCTCCTCACCGACCAGCGGCCACAAAAGCTCCTCCAGCTCTCGGCGTGCAGCAGGATCGTGGAAAACACGCGCGGCGAGAGCCGCCCGGTCGACGCGACCATCGCGCAGCACGCCGGGGCCGAAGCGCTCGGCGATAGCACGTGCGACGTCAGCGCGCTCGAGCAGCTCGTGCACTACGGCGTCGCTTGACAGCGTCGCCGCCCCGAGCTCTCGCAGCAGCTCGAGCGCCGTCGACTTGCCGGCACCGAGCCCCCCGGTCAGCCCGACGAACGGCGGCTCGGACGGCGGCGCGTGCGGGCGGGCGCCCCCCACCCGCCGTCAGGAAGCTTCGCCAGCAGCGTCGTCGGTTTGCCGATCCTCGTCCGCCGTCTCGGCGGCAGCCGCCTCGGCCTGCGCCGATTGCGCGCGCTCGACCGCGGCGCGCAGGTCGCCACCTTCGACGGTGATGTTGGCACCAGCGAAAGCACCGCTCGAGCGTGGCCGCCCGCCGCTCTTGCGCTCGCTCTTGCGCTCCCGCTGCTCGCTGCCGCGCAGCTCCTCGTCGACGCGCTTGATCGAAAGCGACAGGCGCCGCCGGTCGGAGTCGATCTCGAGGATCTTTACGCGCACGTCCTGGCCGGGCTCGACGACCTCTCGGGCATTGTCGACGTGGTGGGCGGCGAGCTCGGAGATGTGCACGAGACCTTCGACGCCGTCGAGAATCTCGACGAACGCGCCGAAGTTGACGACCTTGGTGACCTTGCCCTCGAGCACGTCGCCGACGTTGTAGGTGCGAACTACGCGCTGCCAGGGATCCTCTTGGGTCTGTTTGAGGCCGAGCGAAATGCGCTGGCGCTCGCGGTCGATGTCGAGCACCTTCACCGGCACCCGCTCGCCGACCTTGAGCACCTCGGACGGGTGGCTCACGTGGCCCCAGGACAGCTCCGAGATGTGGATCAGACCGTCGATCCCGTCGAGATCCACGAAGGCGCCGAAGTCGACGATGTTCGAGATCGTGCCCTCGACGATCATTCCCGGCTGGAGGCGGTCGATCACCTGCTGTCGCTGCTCACGCCGCTCTTCCTCGATTACCGCCCGTCGCGACAGAACGACGTTGTTGCGCGCACGGTTGAGCTCGATGACCTTGCAGCGAATCGTCTGGCCAAGGAAGCTGTCGAGATCGGACACGCGCCGAATGTCGACGAGCGACGCGGGCAGGAAGCCACGCACACCGAGGTCGACGATCAGGCCGCCCTTGACGACCTCGATGACCGGGCCCTCGATCGGCTCGCCCGCGGCGGCCGCCTGCTCGATCCGCCGCCAAGCCTTCTCGAAGCGCGCCCGCTTCTTGGACAGAACGAGGCGCCCCTCCTGGTCCTCCTTGGTGAGCACGAGCGCCTCGATCTCGTCGCCGAGCGAAACCTCGTCGTGCGGGTCGATGTTCTTGCGGATCGAGAGCTCGTTGAGCGGAATGACGCCCTCGGACTTGTAGCCGATGTCGACCCAGACCTCGTCTTGGTCGATGCGAACGACGCGTCCGGTGACCACGTCGCCCTCGTCGAAGGGGACGATCGTCGCGTCGTAGTTGGGGACTATGCGACCGTCGATCTCGAGGAGCAGGCCCCCCGAGCCCTCGACGGTGCGTGGCGCTGGTTCGGTCTCTGTCGCTGGCACTGGGCGCCTAGGGTAGCGGAGACGCGCCCCCTCGCGCCCTGCCGCGCGCACCTGCCACGCCCCGGCAGCGAGGCGCTTCTTGGCCCCCGGTAACCACGACGGTGACGGCTTCGTCGCTTGCGCGACGACTGTAACCTGCGCCCGTGCCCACGCGACGGACGAAGCGCGGAGCCGCACGCACGCCGCTCGCCGGCGAGTGGGACGTGCTCGTCTGCGGCGCGAGCTTCGCCGGTCTGGCGGTCGCGCGCGAGCTCGCCGGAACCGGTGCGCGCGTGCTCGTCGTCGACCGCTACGAGATCGGCGAGCGGGCGACGAGCGCCTGCGGGATCCCGACCTGCTGGCTCGAGGCGTGCGGTCTGATGGGCGCGCACCGACAGACGTTCGGTCGGCTCGTAATCCACACCCCGCTCGGCAGCGTTCGCCTCGAGCTGCCGTGGACTTTCTCGACTTTCGACTACCGCGAACTGTGCGATCTGCTCTGGCAGGGGTGCGACGCCGAGTTCGAGACGGCGACGGTGAAGGGTCGCACCGGCAACGTCGTGCACACCGACCGCGGCGACCTCACAGCGCCGCTGATCGTCGACGCGCTCGGCTGGCGCCGGGTGCTGGCAGCACGGGGATACCAGCCGCCGGACGCGCCGCTCTCGCGCGGTCTCGAGGTGCACCCACCGGGGCGTGGCGACGAGATGGAGGTATGGATCGACCGCTCCTACGTGCCGGCCGGCTACGGCTGGAGCTTCCCGGCCCGTGACGAGCTGCGGATCGGCGTCGGATCGTTCGATCCCCGCTACCACGTGCGCGAGCCGACCGTGCGCCTCGCGGGCGATGTCGGCCAACCGGCGGTGCGCTTCCAAGGCAACTGGATTCCCCACCGGCTGCGGGACGCCACCGAAGACGGTGTGTTTTTCGTCGGCGACTCGGCCGGTCACTGTCTGCCGCTGACCGCCGAGGGAATCCGCACCGCGCTGTACTTCGGCATCGCCTGCGGGCGCGAGCTGCGCGCCGTGGTGCTGGGAATGCGCACGCGCGACGAGGCGCTGCGGCGCTACCACGACTTCTCGGCCCGCCACGCCTGGAAGTTCCGCTGGATGCTGCGGTCGCAGCGCCTGGTGCCGCGCCTCCATCCGCGCGCGCTGTGGGGACTGCTGCGCACGCTCGAGCGCAGCGAGCGCTTCACCGCCTGGGCTTTCGACCACTACCTGCGCATCGCGCCGCCCGAGTTCGCGCGGCTAGCCCCACCCCCGGCGCCGCGCCGGAGAAAGTCAGCTGCGCACCACCAGCACCGTGCCGGCCAGGAGGAGCGCGACACCGGCCACGCGGGCGAGATCGAGCGGTCGCTGCTCGAGGCCGAACAGGCCCAGTCGGTCAACTAACACCGACATCGCCAACTGGCCGGCGATCGTCGCCGCCGCGACTCCGCCGGCCCCGATGGTGCGCACGCTGATCAGCACGCAGGTGACGTAGACCGCGCCGAGCAGACCGCCGATCAGGTAGTACCAGGGCAGGCCGCGCACGGCGCCGAGACGTCCGAACCCGCCGCCGACGAGCAGCGTCAGAGCGCACAGCGCGACGAGGCCGATAGCGAACGAGACCGACGCCGCCGCCAGCGCACCGACGCGCCGCCCGAGCACCGAGTTGATCGGCGCCTGAAGCCCGACGAGCCCCCCGGCCACCACTGTCGCCGCCACCGCCACGAGCTTGCTCACCGCTCCTCCCCCACGCCGGCTCCACGGCAAACAGGGGGCGCATTGCCCCGACGTGCACCTCTCACTTCGCCTCCAGCCAGTTGCGCCCCACCCCCACGTCGACAGCGAGCGGCGGGTCGATCGGCAGCGCGGCCACCATCTCGCGGCGTACGATCGCGGCGAGCGCCTCCGCCTCCGCCGCGGGCGCCTCGAACAGCAGCTCGTCGTGGATTTGCAGGACCAGCCGTGCTCGCAGACGCTCTTCGCGTAGCGCCCGATCGCAGCGCACCATCGCCACCTTCATCACGTCGGCGGCCGTCCCCTGGATCACCATGTTCACCGCCAGCCTCTCGCCGAGCTGCTGGGTCTGCCACTGGCGCGAGGCGAGCTCGGGGATCCGGCGCACACGTCCGAACAGCGTGCGCACCTGCCCTTCCCGCCGCGCCTGCTCGATCGTGCGGTCGATGAACGCGCGGATCGCCGGGAAGCGCTCGAAGTAGCGGTCGATGAACTCCTGCGCCTCCTCGCGCGGGATGTTCAGGCGATCGGCCAACCCGAAGGCCGAGAGGCCGTAGACGATGCCGTAGTTGACCATCTTGGCTTTCGAACGGGTGGCGGCGTCGGCCTTGTCGGGATCGGTGCCGAGGATCTCGGCGGCGGTCGCCGAGTGGACGTCAACACCGGCACGGAAGAACTCCTTGAGCCGCTCTTCCCCGGCGATGTGGGCGAGCAGCCGCAGCTCGACCTGCGAGTAGTCGGCCGAGACCAGCACCCAACCCGGCTCGGCGACGAACGCCGCGCGGATACCTTTGCCGAGCTCGCTCTTGATCGGGATGTTCTGGAGGTTGGGGTTGGTGCTCGACAAACGCCCGGTCGCCGTGCCCGTCTGGTTGAAGGTGGTGTGGAGGCGACCGTCGGGCCCGACGTAGGACGGCAGGGTGTCGATGTACGTCGACTTCAGCTTCGTGAGCTCGCGCCAGCTCTCGATCAGCGGCACGATCGGATGCTCGTGGCGGATCTGCTGCAGCACGCGCGCGTCGGTCGAAAAGCCCGTCTTGCCGCGTCGCTTGCGGCTGAGACCGAGCTTCTCGAAAAGGATGCGCGCGAGCTGCTGGGGCGAACCGATGGTGAACCGTTCGCCGGCGAGTTCCCAGATCTCGCGCTCCAGTTCGGCGATGCGCTCGGCGAGCCCCTCCGAGACCCGTTCGAGCTCGGCGACATCGAGCTTGATTCCCGCCCGCTCCATCGCGGCGATGATCGGGACGAGCGGCAACTCGACGTCGGCGAAAAGCTGAGCGAGACCGGCGCGTTCGAGCTCGGCGCGCTGGTGCTCGGCGAGCAGCGCTGTGAGCGCTGCGGCGCGGGCGACGGCGTTCCGGCGAGCGCGGCGCTCTTCATCGCCACCGCCATCCTCCTCGTTGTCTTTGCCGGGCGTGGCGGGCCTCGGCGCTTCGTCGACGCGCACAGCGATCCCAGCCGCTTGCGCTAGCTCCTCGAGCTCGTAGCGGCGGCGCAGCGAGTCGAGAAGCCAGGCGGCGATACGCGTGTCGTGGACGAGGCGGGGACCGAGGCGGGGATCGCTAGCCCGGCGCAGAAGCGGCTTCCAGTCGTGCGCGGCGACGCTCGCCCCGTCGAGCGCGAAAAGCAGCGCGTCGGCGCTCTCGGCGGTCGCCACCGCCACCGGTCCGTTCCCGGTCCAGGCGGCGACCGCGAGCTCGCTGTCGCTGCCGTCGTCAGCGACTGCGACGGCAAGGGGGCCCATAGCGCCCGCGCGCTCGCGCAGCTCGGGCAGCGGCACCGCCTCGGTGGCGACGGCGATGCCGGCCTCGTCCTGCGGAGCGTCGCCGGCCGCGCCTTCCCCCAGCGGACCGAGCGCCTCCTCCAGCCGCCGCAGGGGCTCGCGCAGCTCGAAGCGCATGAACGCCTCGCGCAGGCGCCCGCGGTGGGGCTCGGGAGGGGCGAGAGCGGCTGGGTCCAGCTCGACCGGAACGGTGTCGACGACCGTCGCGAGCTGCTTCGAGACACGCGCGTCTTCGGCGTGAGCGCGCAAGTTCTCGCGCCGCTTCGTACCGGAAACTTCGTCGACGCGCGCGAGCACCTCTTCGAGGCTGCCGAAACGTTGCAACAGCTCGGCGGCCGTCTTCTCGCCGATACCTGGGACGCCCGGAATGTTGTCGGAAGTGTCGCCCTTGAGCCCCACGAAATCGGGAACCAGCTCGGGCGGGATGCCGTAGCGCGCGACCACCGCGTCGCGGTCGTAGAGCTTGGTCTCGGTGATGCCACGCGCGGTGGCGAGCACGCGGATGCGGTCGTCGACGATCTGGAAGAGGTCGCGGTCGCCGGTGACGACCAGGACGTCGAGACCGGCGCTAGCCGCCCTCCGCGCGATCGTCGCGATCACGTCATCGGCTTCGTAACCGTCGACACGCAGGTTGCGAAAGCCGAAAGCCTCGACGATCTCGGGCAGCGCCGGCAGCTGCTGTTGCAAAAGGTCCGGCGTTTCGTCGCGCTGCGCTTTGTAGTCGTCGTAGAGCTCGGCGCGTCCCGACGTGCCGCCGTCCCACACCACCAGCGTCGGCTGCAAGCCATGCTCCTGGACGAGCTTCACGAGCATCGACGCGAACCCGAAGATCGCGTTGGTCGGCTCGCCGCGCGACGTTGCGAGATCTTCGGGCAAGGCGAAAAAGGCACGGTACGCGAGGCTGTTGCCGTCGATCAGGACAAGCTCGCGCGTGCCGTTCCCAGCCACGCCGCGAACCGTACCGCCGCACCCCGCCGACCGGTCGGTCGCTCGCCGCCCCCCGAGCGGCGGCGCAGCCGGCGAGCGACGCTCGCGGCGGCACACGCGCAAAAACGGGAGGAGAAGCCGCGTCGCGCAAGTATCCTGCCGCCGATGGCTACACCTTCCGCTCAGTACTCCGTCACACTCCGCGTCGAGCTGCCACACGGCGGGGTGCTGAGCAAGGTAACCGCCGCCATATCGCGCGCCGGCGGGGCGATCGTCGCGGTCGACACGGTCGAGGCGAGCGGCGATTCGACCGTCCGCGAGATCACCGTCGAGTGCACGAGCCCGCAACACCGCGGCGAGGTGATCACGGCCGTCCAAGCGGTCCGCCAGGCACGCGTACTCGAGATCACCGATCGCACGTTCGAGGTGCACCGTGGCGGCAAGCTGCACACCGGCCTCAACCACCCGATCAAGACGCGTGACGACCTGTCGATGGCCTACACGCCCGGGGTCGCGCGCGTCTGCATGGCGATCGCCGAGAACCGCCAGAAGGCGTTCAAGTACACGATCAAGGGCAACACCGTTGCGGTTGTGTCCGACGGCACGGCCGTGCTCGGGCTTGGCGATATCGGCCCCGAGGCGGCGATGCCGGTCATGGAGGGCAAGGCGATGCTCTTCAAGGAGTTCGCCGACGTCGACGCGTTCCCGATCTGCCTGGCCACCAAAGACGTCGACGAGATCGTCGAGACGGTGAAGCGGATCTCGCCCACCTTCGGCGGCATCAACCTCGAGGACATCTCGTCGCCGCGCTGCTTCGAGATCGAGCAGCGCCTCGTCGAGGAGCTCGACATTCCCGTCTTCCACGACGACCAACACGGCACCGCGATCGTCACGCTGGCCGCGCTGATCAACGCCTGCCGACTCACCGGCCGCCGTTTGAGCGACCTGTCGGTGTGCATGGTCGGGGCGGGAGCGGCCGGTGTAGCGGTGGCGAAGATCCTCATGCAAGCTGGCGTCACCCGCATCGTCGCCTGCGACCGCTTCGGCGCTATCCACCGCGAACGCGAGGACTACGTCGCCGGCAAGATGAACGCGCCCAAACGCTGGCTGGCCGAGAACACCAACCCCGAGTGCCGGGCCGGCAAACCGAGCGACGTGATCGAAGGCACCGACCTCTTCATCGGGCTGTCCGGCCCCGGCATCATCAGCGCGCGCGACTTGCAGAAGATGAATCCCGAGCCGTTCGTTTTCGCGATGGCCAACCCCGAGCCGGAGGTACGCCCCGAGGAGGCAGCCCCCTACGTGCGCGTCATGGCCACCGGCCGTTCCGACTACCCGAACCAGATCAACAACGTGCTCGCCTTCCCGGGCGTTTTCCGCGGGGCGTTGGACGTTCGCGCCGAGCGCATCACGGACGAGATGAAGCTCGCGGCCGCGCGCGGCATCGCCGAAGTCGTCGGCGACGACGAGCTTGACGAGGACTACATCGTGCCGAGCGTGTTCAACCGCGACGTGGTGCACGCCGTCGCGGAGGCGGTGGCGCAGGAGGCGCTCCGCAGCGGTACGGCTCGCGCGACGACGCCGCCGGAGGCCCGGCGCCCCGCCGCGGTCGCTTAGCGCACCCGCGATCCGCCGTGCGCTCCGGGCCCGCGCGGCTCGCAGCGGCGCACCCGAACGCACCACGGCTTCGCGCTCCGCGCGGCGCCGGCGATTTGAACCTTGAACCGCAGTGCGGCGTCGTCCGTAATCTGCGTGTATGCGCGTCCTCGTCACCGGTGCTAGCGGCACGATCGGCTCCGCCCTTGCGCGGGCGCTCGCCGCGCGCGGCGACACTGTCATCGGGCTGAGCCGCAACCCGGCGCGGGCAGCAGCACGGTTGCCCCAGCTCGACTGGCACCGCTGGGATCCGCCGGCAGCGCCACCCCGGCAAGCGCTGGCGGGCTGCGACGCGGTCGTCAACCTGGTCGGCGAGCGCATCGACCAGCGCCTCACGGCCGCAGCCAAGGAGCGGATCCGCACGAGTCGGATCGACGCGACCAACGCGCTCGTCGACGCGCTCGCCGCGCTTCCCGACGGGGAGCGGCCGCGCGCGCTCGTGAGCCAGTCGGCGGTCGGCTACTACGGCGACCGGGGCGACGAGGAGCTCACCGAGCGAAGCGCTCCCGGCGACGACTTTCTCGCGCGGGTGTGCGTCGACTGGGAGCGTGCGGCGCAACGCGCCGAGGGCGCGGGCGTGCGCGTGTGCGTGCTGCGCACGGGGCTCGTACTCGACCGCAGCAGTGGCCTGCTCGGGCGCCTTTTGCCCATCTTCCGGCTGGGCCTGGGCGGCCGCGTCGGCAGTGGCCGCCAGTGGATGCCGTGGATCCACCTCGAGGACGAGGTCGGACTGCTTTTGTGGGCGCTCGACCACGAGGTGCACGGCACGGTGAACGCGACGGCGCCCAACCCTGTGCGCAACGGCGAGTTCACCCGCACGCTGGCGCGAACGCTGCGCCGACCGGCGCTCTTCCCGGTCCCGCGCGCGGCGCTCGCGCTCGTCTTCGGGGGCGAACTCGCCGCTGTGTTGGTCGCCAGCCAGCGCGCTCTGCCGGCGCGAGCGCTGGAAGAGGGTTACCGCTTCCGCTGGCCCGATCTAGACGGTGCGCTCGAACACCTCGTCGGCCGGTCGCCGCGCTGACCCGGTCGCCGCGCTGACAGTTACCGCGTCGTTAACAGGTAGCTGGGCGTGGTTGGCGCGCCGGCCGCCGCTAGCTACCAAGTTATTTACGTGGGTGTCCAGGTTGCAACGCTTGCCGACATTGGAGCGACGGTACTGCTCACCGTCGTGTGTGGCGCTCTCGTTTTCTCGCCGTGGCTCGCCCCACTCGTGGCGAGCGCGT
Organism: Thermoleophilum album; assembly: GCF_028867705.1. Classification (GTDB taxonomy): domain Bacteria; phylum Actinomycetota; class Thermoleophilia; order Solirubrobacterales; family Thermoleophilaceae; genus Thermoleophilum. Next base: position 1,281,866 of record NZ_CP066171.1, read on the forward strand.
TCGCCCGCCTCGCGCGCTCCCGGCGTGACAATGCGACCGACGGCGATGCGCCTACGCCTGAAGCGCCCGACGGCCTGCCGTTAGCCGGCGAGGAGGCGGTGCGCGAACGTCTCTACCGCTCGCCGCGCGTCAGCTCGTGGCGCGGCGACCGTAGCCCTCGCCGGCTGCGCATCGCGATGCTCGCGCCGCCCTGGATCGAGGTCCCGCCTCCCGGCTACGGCGGGATCGAACTGGTCGTCGCGCAGCTCACCGACGCCCTTGTCGAGCGCGGTCACGAAGTCACGCTCTTCGCCGCGCCCGGTTCGCGCTCGCAAGCACGTGTCGTAAGCCCCCTCGAGCGCCCCTACCCGCGCGCGATCGGCCAGGCGCTCGAAGAGGCCGACCATGTCGCGAGCGCGCTGGCGGCGATCGAGGCCGACAGCGCCGGTTACGACCTCATCCACGACCACAGCGGTTTCGTCGCTCTCGCCTTCGCCGACCGCTTGCGCACCCCGCTTTTGCACACTCTCCACGGACCCTTCGACGAGCGCACCTACGGCTTCTACCGACGTCACGGACACAAGGCGCCGCTCGTCGCGATCAGCGCCGCGCAGCTTCGCACCGCACCGCCAGGGCTGCGCGTCGTCGGCGTGATCCCGAACCCGCTGCGCACCGACGAGTGGCCGTTCGCCCCCGACAAGGACGACTACCTGCTCTGGATCGGCCGGATGGCGCCCGTCAAGGGCCCGCACCGGGCGATCGCAGCGGCGCGTCGCGCCGGCCGCCCGCTGGTGCTGGCCGGGCCCGTGCAGCCGGGGCAGGAACAGTTCTTCGCCGAAGAGGTCGAGCCGCACATCGATGGCAAGAGCGTCCGCTACGTCGGCGAGGTCGGAGGGGTCGAGAAGCAGCGCTTGTTCGCCCGCGCCAGCGCGCTGTTGATGCCCATCCGCTGGCCCGAGCCGTTCGGCATGGTGATGATCGAGGCGCTCGCCTGCGGCACACCCGTTATCGCCTTCGCCGAGGGGGCAGCAACCGAGATCGTCACGAACGGCGAGACAGGTTTCCTCGTCGCCGACGAGGAGGCGATGGCTGCCGCCGTCGGGCGGCTCGACGAGATCGACCCGGCACGCTGCCGCGAAGTCGTGCGCGAGCGCTTCGACGTCGCCCGCGTCGCCGAGGCGTACGAGTCGGCCTACAGGTTGGTGGTGGCCGGCGCAGGCGTGGACACGAGCGTCACACGCCGGGCGCCGACGCGCACCCCGCGCAGCTCGATCCGCTCCGCGCGGTCGCACACAAGCGCGTCCGTGCGCGCCCCGGCGGAGGCCGGCTCGAGACCCATCAGCACCCGCACGACCAAGAGACCTGCACCTGCGGCCCACGCCTGAGGGCGCGACGAAGTGGGGTACTCGACGGGAACCGCGGTCAGCGATCGCGGGTAGCCGGCGTAGACCTCTGGCAGGGTGAACGCGAACGGCTTCGCGGCGTCGACGAGGGCGCAGGCGATCGCCGTAGCCTCGTGCGCGAAACCGTAGCGACGCAGCCCATGCGCGACGAGCGCGCTGTCGTGCGGCCAGACGCTGCCGTTGTGGTAGCCGACAGGGTTGTAGGCGAGCTCGTCGGCGGCGAGCGTCCTGATGCCGAACCCGCTCGACAGGCGCTCGGAGGTGATCAGCTCGGCGAGCCGCGCGGCGCGCTCGGGTGGGACGATGCCGCTCCACAGCAAGTGCCCGACGTTCGACGTCAAAACGTCGCACGGACGCTTGTTGCGATCGAGCGCGAGGGCGTAAAAACCGCGCTCGTCGAGCCAGAAGGCCGCGTCGAACTGGCGGGCGAGGTCGGTGGCCTGCGCCTCGAGCCGTTCGGCGAGCGCGGGGTCGCCCCACACCTCCCGCGCCAGGCGCGCGCAGCGGCGTTTGGCATCGAACACGTAGCCCTGCACCTCGCAGCTCGCGATCGGCGGTTCGGCGATGCTGCCGTCGGCGAACACGATCGAGTTCCAGGAGTCCTTCCAGCACTGGTTGCGCAAACCGCGCATCGGGTTGCGGGTCGCGTACTCGACGAAACCGTCGCCGTCGCGATCGCCGTAGCGGTCGATCCAACGCAGCGCGGCGCGGGCGTTCGGCTCGAGCTCGCGCACCAAGACGTCGTCGCCCGTCCAGCGGTGGTACTCGTCGAGCAGCACCAAGAACAACGGGGTGGCGTCGGCCGAGCCGTAGTAAGGCGAGTGCGGCGAATCGCCGAACGCGGCGAGCTCGCCCGAGCGCAGCTCGTGGATGATCTTGCCTGGCTCGGCGTCACGCTCGGGGTCGTCGCTGGTCGCCTGCAGGGCAGCGAGCGTGCGCAGCGCTGCGCGCGCGAGGTCCGGCAGAAAGGGCAGCGCCTGGTAGCTAGCGATCAGCGTGTCGCGCCCGAACAGCGCCATGAACCAGGGCAGGCCGGCCGCTGGCAGCTCGACGGCGCCGGTGTGGCGCGGGCGGAAACGGAGCGCGGCAAGGTCGGCGATGCTCGCGCGCCACAGCTGCTCCAGCTCGGTCCAGTCGGTGGTGAGCTCGGGCGCCTCGCGCTGCCACTGCTCGCGGCGGGCGCGTGCCGCCGCGAGCGCAGCGGCGAAAGTGGGGCGCTCGCCGCTGTCGCTGCTGCGCCCTTCCCCGAGCGGTCGGAAGTGGAGCTCGAGCCGGGCCGAGCCGCGCCCGGCGAGCTCGATCGGGATGCGCAAGCCGCGGCCGTCGAAGCGGGGCTGTACGGTGACGGCGGACGCCACCGCCGCACCCCCACTGGCACCGTCGCCGCTGTCGCCGCCGGTTTCGGGAATGACCGCCAACTCGACCCCGCGCTCGAACTGCTCGCGGCGGTAGCGCAGTAGCAGTCTGTCGCCCAGGATGCGCCTCTCGGCCGGGCGCGGCCGCACCGCACCCTCCTTGACCTCGAACAGGTCGGCGAAGTCGGCGTCGATCTCGACCTCTAGCTCGACCCTGGTGCGCTGGGGGGTGTGGTTGAAAACGGTCAACTGTTCGACCCACTCCTCGCGCACCACACGCTCCCGGATCACCGACAGGCGCGGGTCGTCGAACTTGCGTCGCGCCGCCGGCACGAGAAAGAAGCGGGCGTGGAGGTGGCGCTCGCTGCTCACCGACAAAGCGGTCAGATCGCTGCCGTCGACCCGCAAGCGGAAAAGCGACAGGACACGGGTGTCGTCGACGTAGAACCCGTGGTCGGGGTTGCGGGAAGCGTCGATATCACCGACGCCGTCGGCGACGACGAACGTCGACCCGTCGAGCACGCTCACAGTGGAACTCGACATGGGCGGCCAAAGGCTAGTCGCGAGGCCGGGCGAGCGGCGCGGCCCGCAACGACGACAGCGCTTCGCGCTCCGCCTCTCGCCGCAGCCGCGCCATCAACCGGGCGAGCGAAAGCCGGTCGCGGGGGCGCGCAGCGAGCGCCCGCGCCGCCACTCGGCCGGCTCGCCGTCCGAGCTCCCGGTAGGCGTCCTCGCCGGGACTCCGGAACCATGTCGCTACGAGCACCGTGCTGCGCGCGCGCCGCGCAACCAGTGCCCGTGCGCGAGCGTCGAAGCGGTCGAAGGCGACGACAACGCCGCCGCTGGCGGCGGCCGCTGCGCTCGCAAGCAGTGCCAATCCGCGCGCGCCGCCACCGGTGGCTGCCAAAACGCAGAGCGGACGCGGCGCCGCTGCCAGCTCGGCCGCTACCGCGGTGTCGAGCCGCCCGCCTTCGTACGTCCATTCTGTAGGCGCGCGGAGACCAGCGGTGCGCGCGGCAGCACGAAAGGCCAGGCGCGCCGCCTCGCCGTCGAGCGTCCCGTCGCTCAGAACTACCGACGAGCGGCACCGCTGGCGCGCGAACAGCTGCGCAGCAAGCCGCGTGCGCGCACTGTCGTTGGGGACGAGGCGCACCAGCGTTCGATCGCCGTGCGGGTAGTAGCGAGCCGGCTCGCCGGTAAGCCGCCCCGGTCCCCGGGCATCGAAACCGACCGCACCGGGGGCGCCGGTCACGACCGGAACGCCGGCGCGGTTCAGCTCCGGCAGCGCGACTGCCGTGGCTTGACTGTCGAGGTCGCCCAGGTACAGCCGCACGCGGCCGCGACGCAACAGCGTCGCGACGTTGGCGGCCACTCGCTCGGGGTCGGTCCCGCTGCCGTCGGGTGCTGAAGAGTCGAGACGCAATACCTCGAGCGCCGGACCGCCGTGCCGCTGGGCCCGGCGCACACCCTCCGCCACCCCGGCGGCGAAAGCGCGAGCCAGACCGGCCTGCGGCCCGCGAGCGGGTGCGCTGACAGCGACGAGCGTGCCCGCTTCGGAACGCGCCGCCACTCGCTCGCTACCACAACCGGTGAACAGGGCGAGAGCGAGCGCCGCAGCGAGTAGCGCCACCGTGCGCGCAGCGCGTCCCTGCGCGCTCGCGCGTCGGTGTCCCACCGGCGGCGGCACGTACACACGCCAGCTCATGGTTGCGAGGGGCGAGACCTCGCTATCGGCTTCAGTCGCTCCTGCCCGCTGTCGGTAGGCTCGCTTGACATGCGCATCGGAGTCCTTACCGGTGGTGGCGACTGTCCAGGTCTGAACGCGGCGATTCGGGCGATCGTGCGGCGAGGTGTCGAGCGGCACGGTCACACCCTCTTCGGGTTCCGCGACGGCTGGCGCGGTGTGCTGGAGAACGTTCACGAGGAGCTCACGATCGAGTCGACGCGAGGCATCCTGCCACGTGGCGGCACGATCCTCGGCACGTCGCGCACCAACCCCTTCAAGCGCGACGACGGTCCCGAGCGCGTCCGGCGCACGCTCGCCGAGCTCGAGCTCGACGGTGTCGTGGCGATCGGCGGCGAGGACACGCTCGGCGCCGCCGAGCGGCTCTGGCGCGAACACGGGGTCCCGGTCGTTGGCGTCCCGAAGACGATCGACAACGACCTCAGCGCGACGGACCTCACCTTCGGGTTCGACACAGCGGTTTCGGTCGCGACCGAGGCGATCGACCGTCTTCACACCACTGCCGAATCGCACAACCGCGTGATGGTCGTTGAAGTCATGGGGCGCCACGCCGGTTGGATTGCTCTGCACTCCGGGCTGGCCGGCGGTGCCGACGTGATCCTGATCCCCGAGCGCCCGTTCGACATCGACGAGGTGTGCGACCTCGTGCGCCGGCGGCACGCCCGCGGCCGCTACTTCTCGATCGTCGTCGTCGCCGAGGGGGCGCAACCGCGCGAAGGGACGCTGGTAGTGCGCGAACAGGGCACCGACGAGTTCGGGCACGTGCGCCTCGGTGGCATCAGCCAGATCCTGGAGCGCGAGATTGAGCAGAGAACGGGCTACGAGACCCGCTCCGTCGTGCTCGGCCACACGCAGCGCGGTGGCTCCCCGACGGCGTTCGACCGCGTGCTAGCGACACGGTTCGGGATCGCGGCTGCCGACGCTGTCGCTGCGCGCCGCTGGGGCACGATGGCGGCACTGCGCGGCACCGCGATCGAACTCGTGCCGCTCGCCGACGCGGTGCGCGAACCGAAGCTCGTGCCGGACGACCTCTACGAGCTCGCCGCGACCTTCTTCGGTTGACGAGCCCCCGACCGACGGTCAGGAAGAATCGCGCTCGAGCCGCATCCCGCGGCGAATGCCCGGCGCCGCTGCCCGTACCGCTGCTGCCGCGACCGCGAGCAATACGGTGACGAGGAAGGCGTCGATCGCTTTCGCGCCGAACGCCCAGGCAGCGACCCAGAAGACAAGACCGATCACGATAGTGACGAGAACGCCCATCAGCGCGACCCTCCGATTCTTCCGACTATGTCCCTGCGCACTTTGACGTACGCGTTGAACGCACTCTTGAGCGCCCGCTCGGCCGGGGAGTCGGGTGCTGGCAGCATCCCCAGCTGTCGGGCGAAGGCCGCGCCATCGTAGTACGCAACGTTGCGGACGATGAGCGCTCCCTTGACCTCGAGCAGGTCGATGCCGCGCAGCTCGAGTGTCTGACCGGTAGGCGCGATGCGCTCGAACGGGCTACCGCTGAACGTGCCTCGCATCCGCCACTCGACGGCAGCCCGTGACTCGTCGGCGACGATGCGCCGCACATGTGTCTCCAGATCGGGCATAGCCGCAAACAGACCGCTGAAAAAGGAGCGGATCTCGTCGTGACCGCGAAGCACCCGCAACGGCACGATGTCGTCGATACCGTCCGGGGCCCAGTGCGCGATCATCGCGTCGGGATCGCGACGCGAAAGAGCATCGAAGTACCCCTTCGCGCAGATCGCGGCAGGGCTCGTTGTGGTCGCGTCCTCCTGCAGGCCTTCGTCGCTCATCCTGGCCACCCCCTCCCGATCGGCCGTGTGGTCCCCGCGCTCGGCGCCGAGACCCTACCAGAGCCTCGCCCTCGAGCCGGGCCGGGTGCCGCACCGAGAGCGGTGTGTCGTGCCTGACAGGAGTCGCTCGCCGTCAGGCGGTTTGGCGCACCGCCGTGACGGCAGCGGCAAGTTCGCTCACGACGGTGCGGACAGCATCCGCGCCCCCCTCCCCCGCCGCCCGCACGATGCGGCTGCCGACGATCACGCCGTCGGCGATCTCGGCCACGCGCGCCGCTTGTTCGGGACGCGAAACACCGAATCCGACCGCTACCGGAACCGGCGCCAGGGAGCGTACGCGCGCCACGAAGCGCTCGAGCCTCGGCGGCAGCGCATCGCGCTCGCCCGTGGTGCCGGTCAGCGACACGGCATAGACGAAGCCACGCGCCCCGGCTGCCAGCACACGCAGGCGGTCGTCGGGTGTGGTCGGAGCGCAGAGCGGAACCAGCGCGAGTCCGCGCTCGTCGGCAGCGGCACGCACCGCCGCCGCCTCGTCGAACGGCAGATCCGGGACGATCAGACCGGCCACGCCGGCTGCCCGCAGCTCGTCGAGGAACCGCTCGGGACCACGCGTGAACACGACATTGGCGTAAACCATCACGACCACGGGCACCCGCTCGGCCACGCTCGTCGCGAGCGCAAGCACGTCCCCGGGCGTCACGCCGCGCTCCAGTGCGAGCGTTGCGGCGTGGTGGATCACCGGTCCGTCGGCGAGGGGGTCGGAGAACGGGATGCCGAGCTCGACCAGGTCGGCACCGGCCTCGACCGCGGCGACAAGACAGGCGCGCGACGTCTCGAGATCCGGGTAGCCGCCAAGGAGATAGGGCATCAACGCAGCTCGGCCGGCAGCGGCGCGGAAGGCGGCCGCGATCCGTTCGCACCCGTCCGGACGGGGGCTGTCGACTTCCCGTCCCACCTCTAGCTCTCCGTCGCGTCGGCTCGGGACGCGGCGCCTGCGTCGGCTAGGGGCCCCTGGCTAGACGCCGCGCCAGCCGGGCGGTTCGCTTGCGACACAGAGCCGTCGGCGCCCGTGCCCTCTTCGTCGCCCAGCGCCAGCACGGTCGCCAGGTCCTTGTCACCCCGCCCCGACAACGTCACCAGCGTGACCGCACCGGGCGCGGGATCTTCGTAGAGCACGTACGCGAGGGCGTGGGCGGGTTCGAGCGCCGGGATGATGCCCTCGGCGCGCGAGACCGCGCGGAACGCGCGCAGCGCGGCCGCGTCATCGACAGCGACGTAGCGCACCCGACCCGTGTCGCGCAGGTACGCGTGCTCGGGACCGGAGCCTGGGTAGTCGAGCCCCGCCGATACCGAGTGCGCCTCGAGCACCTGGCCCCATTCGTCGTGCAGCACGGCCTCGAAAGCGCCGTGCAGCACGCCGCGCGCGCCGGTTGTGAGCGGTGCCGAGTGGCGACCGCTCGCGATCCCCTCCCCTGCCGCCTCGACACCGACCAGCTCGACCGTGTCGTCGTCGAGGAAAGCAGCGAACGTGCCGATCGCGTTGGAGCCACCGCCCACGCAAGCGACGACACGGTCCGGCAGCCTCCCGAGCCGCTCGAGCATCTGCGCGCGCGCTTCCTCTCCGATCACGCGCTGCAGGTCGCGCACGAGCGCGGGATATGGGGCCGGACCCACCGCCGAGCCGATCACGTAGTGGGTCGTCTCCACGTTAGTGACCCAGTCGCGGATCGCCGCGCTAACCGCCTCCTTGAGCGTGCGAGCGCCCGCCTCGACCGGCTTCACCTGCGCCCCCAGAAGCTGCATGCGTTCGACGTTCGGTCGCTGGCGGCGGATGTCCTCGCTGCCCATGTAGACGACGCACTCGAGGCCGAGCAGCGCGCATGCGGTAGCGCACGCCACTCCGTGCTGACCGGCCCCCGTTTCGGCGATCACGCGCCGCTTTCCCATCCGCAGCGCGAGCAGCGCCTGGCCGAGAGCGTTGTTGATCTTGTGCGCACCGGTGTGGAGCAGGTCCTCGCGCTTCAGGTAGATCTCGCCACCGGTCGACTGCGACAGCCTGCGCGCGTGGTAGAGCGGTGTCGGCCGGCCGGCGTAGTCGCGCAGTAGGTCGCCGAGCTCGGAGCGAAAGGACGGCTCGTCACGCAACTTGGCCCACGCCCGCTCGAGCTCGTCGAGCGCGGGGATCAAGGTTTCGGGCACGTAGCGCCCGCCATAGGGGCCGAACCGCCGTGGCGGCAGCGTCGGGGTGCCGGCGACAGGTTCGCGGCCGCCCCCGACGATACCTTCGCGGCCGCCCGTCACCGGCGCCCCGCTTTCGCGCCGGCCAGCAGCGAGCGCCCGTGGCGGCGCGGGGCGGCGCTGGTTTGCGACCTCGTCGCGGGCACCTCGGACTCGTGCGCGAGCTCGTGGTCGGCGGCAGCGACCGCGGCCACGAGCTCCCGCACCCGGGCCAGATCCTTGTCGCCGGGGCGCCGCTCGACACCCGACGAGACATCGACCGCGAAGGGACGCACGGCGGCGATCGCGGCGGCCACGTTGTCGGGGTTCAAGCCGCCAGCAAGGATCACCGGCACGCCGTGGTCGTGCATCCGGGCAAGCTCCCAGTTGAACGTCGCGCCGGTGCCGCCGGGTGTGCCGGGGACGTAGGCGTCGAGCAGGTGGTAGTCGACGTGGTAGGGCTGCAGCGAGCGAACGCTCGCCGCGTCACGTACGCGCACCGCCTTCACGACCTTGCAACCGGTGCGCCGTGCCACCTCGGCGCAGAACGCCGGACCCTCGTGGCCGTGGAGCTGCACAGCGGTGAGCAGGCAACGATCGGCGAGCCAAACGATCTCGTCGAGCGGCTGGTCGACGAAAACGCCCACCACCTCGGCGCGTCGCTTGAGCAGCTGGCCGATCGCCTCCGCCGCTTCGACGCTGCAGGCGCGCGGGCTCTGCGGCCAGAGCACGACCCCCACCGCCCACACGCCGAGATCGGCGCAGGCGAGCGCCTGGTCGGGATCGGTGAGGCCACAGACCTTGACCCTCGTCACGCAGTCAATCGTGGCACAGCCGCCCGTGAACGTGCCTGCGCGGCCGCCGCGCCGATCGCGCTCGCGACCGCATGGCGACGAGGGGCGTCGGCGCCACCAGGAGCAGCATCGCTCAAGGCAGCGGCGATTGTTCCTGGAGCGTCTGGGTGGCGAGGCGCGCCGGACGCGTACCCAGCTCGACCTGGGTCGTGCGCCGCTCGCGGCCGCGGTAGTAGACGATGCGCACGGTGTCGCCGGGACTGCGCTCGCCGATGATCGCTGTGACGTCCTCGGCCGAACGCACGCGCCGACCGTCGATCTCGACGATCACGTCGCCACCGGCGCGCAACCCGTTCTCGAGCCTGGTGCGGCCACCTCGCAAGCCGGCCCGCGCCGCTGGCGAACGGGGAACGACCGTCGTGATCAGGGCGCCGCTGCGCACCGGCAGGTTGAGGTCCTCGGCCAGCTGCGAGGTCAGATCGGTCATCTCGATACCGAGGTAGGCGCGCTTCACGACACCGCCTTCTTTGAGCTGTGGAAGCAAGCGTTTGGCGAGGTCGATCGGCACGGCGAAGCCGATCCCCACGGAGCCGCGGCTGCCGCCGGTGACGATTTGCGAGTTGATCCCGATCACGCGACCCTCGGCGTCGAGCAGTGGACCGCCCGAGTTGCCCGGGTTGATGGCAGCGTCGGTCTGGATCGCGTTGGGGATCGTGAACCCGTTCGGCGCCTGGATCTGTCGCTGCACGGCCGAAACGATGCCGGTGGTGACGGTGCGCGAAAGACCGAACGGGTTACCGATCGCGACGACCGGATCGCCGACCTTCACGCGCGCCGAGTTGCCTAGCGGCAACGGCACAAGCTTGCTGCCGACACGGTCGGGATCGACCTTGACGACGGCGAGGTCCGACGAGGGGTCGCGACCTTTCAGCTCGGCGGGCACCAGCTCGCCGTTCTCGCTGAAGCGGACAGCGATCGAGCGCGCACCCTCGACGACGTGCCAGTTGGTGAGGATGTTGCCGTCGCGGTCGAGGACGACGCCCGAACCTGTGGCTTCCTCGTTCGGCGACGGCAGACCGAACGGGGAGGTGTCGGTGCCGCCCTGGGCTTCGACGTAGACCACGCCCGGACCGGCTTCGCGGTAGATGGCGCTGACGTCGAGAGAACTGCCGCCCGAGCCGCGCACGACGGTGCGCTCGCGCACGACGTCGCGCGTCTCGCCGAAGTCGACGACACCCGCCACGCCGAGCAGCAACACGACGGCAGCGGCAAGCAGCCCGCCGACCACACCGGACAGCAGGTGCCCCACCGCGATCTTGCGACCCCCGTTCTGTTCCTCCATCGCCCGCCATTTAATCCGATCGCGCTAAGCGCTACCTAAGAGAAGGCTTGGAGAAAGCCGAGAGCCGCGCGTGGGGGGCTTACGCCTGGCTGGGCTCGCCGGAACGGGTGAGCTCCCGCACCGCCGCCTCGAGATCGGGGGCGCGCATCAGAGCGGTGCCGACGAGCACTGCATCGACCCCGATCTGTTCGAGCTCCTCGATCTGGGCGCGCGTCTCGATGCCCGACTCGGAGACCACGATCTTGCCCGCCGGGATGCTCGGCAAGAGGTCGAACGTGCGACGGATGTCGACGGTGAAGTCGGTCAGATCGCGATTGTTGATGCCGATGACATCGGCGTCGACGGCCAGCGCGCGCTCGAGATCGTCCTCGTTAGCCACCTCGACGAGCGCGTCCAGATCGAGCTCCGCGGCGAGGCTAAGTAGCCGCCCGAGCTCGCGGTCGCGCAGCGCCGCCACGACCAGTAGCACGGCGTCGGCACCGACCGCCTTCGCCTCGTAAACCTGGTACGGGTCGATCGTGAAGTCCTTGCGCAGGATCGGCAGGTCGGTCGCCGCCCGCGCCGCACGCAGGTCGGCGAGCGAGCCGCCGAAGTGGCGCTCCTCCGTGAGCACCGAGATAGCAGCGGCGCCGCCGCGCTCGTAGGCGCTGACGACGTCGGCCACATCGAGGTCGTCGCGGATCGTGCCGGCCGAAGGCGACCGGCGCTTGTACTCGGCGATGACCGAGGTGCCCGGGCGGGCCAGCGCCTCGGCGAACGGGCGGCCACCGCGATCGAGCTCGACGAGACGCTCGAGCTCGCGCAGCGGTAGCTCCTCGCGACGGCGCGCGAGCGACTCGCGCGTGGCGGCGATCAGCGCGTCGAGCCGCACCCTAGACGCCTCCGGCAGGTTGCTTTGCCCGATCCGTTCGCTGCCACCACGCCTAGCCTGCGCCGACCGGAGCGAGCTCGCGCGTCATCTGTACCCACCGCTCCAGGAGCTCGGCGGCGGCGCCGCTGTCGACAGCCGCGGCTGCACGCTCGGCTCCCTCGCGCAACGTCCCCACCGCTCCTGCGACGTAGAGCGCCGCGGCGGCGTTTATCACCGCGATCGTCCTTTCGGGAATGCGTTCGCCGGCGAGGATCGCGCGCGTGATGGCGGCGTTCTCGCCCGGGTCGCCGGCGCGCACACGGTCGACGGCGATCGGCTCGATCCCGAACGTCGCGGGATCGATGGTTCCGCTCCTCGTCTCGCCGTCGCGGACCTCGACGTAGGCGGTCGGGGCGCTGGCGCTGATCTCGTCGAGGCCGTCGGCGCTCGCGACGACGAGGCAGTGTTCGCAGCCGAGCCGCGCTAACGCCGCTGCGAGCGGTTCCAGGAACGCCTTGTCGGCGACGCCGATCACCTGCCGGCGCACGCCCGCGGGGTTGGTGAGCGGACCGAGGAAGTTGAAAATCGTCCGCACCGCAAGCTCGCGCCGGACGGGCACGACGTGGCGGGTGGCAGCGTGGTGGAGCGGTGCGAACATGAAGCCGAACCCGGTCTCGGCGATCGTGCGCGCGATCAGCTCGGGAGGGAGCTCGATGCACGCTCCGAGCGCCTCGAGCAGATCGGCCGAACCGGAGCGACTCGTGGCCGAGCGGTTGCCGTGCTTGGCGACGGTCACGCCTGCTGCCGCCGCGATCAGCGCTGCGGTCGTCGAAACGTTAAAGGTGGGCCGACCGCCGCCGGTGCCGGCGGTGTCGATCGCCACCACGCCGTCCGGGAGCGTCACGGGTAGCGCGCGCTCGCGCATCGCCTCAGCGAGCCCGACGATCTCGTCGACGGTCTCGCCCTTCGTGCGCAGAGCGATCAGGAACGCGGCCGTCTGGGCGTCGGAAGCCCGTCCAGCCATGATCTCGCCGAGCGCCGCGCGCGCCTCCTCGGGCGGCAAGTTCTCGCGCCGGGCTAGCCGCTCTATGACCTCGGTCAGCAGGGGATTAGGCACGTCTCGTTGGGGGAAGCCTACGCGTTCGCGCTGTCCGGAGCGAGGGTCAGAAAGTTCGCCAGCATCGTACGCCCGTGCGGCGTCAGCACCGACTCGGGGTGGAACTGCACCCCCTCGACAGGGAGCGAGCGGTGGCGTATCCCCATCAGCACCTCGCCGGCCCAAGCGGTCGCCGCGAGCTCGGGAGGTAGATCGGGATCGACCACCAACGAGTGGTAGCGACCGACCTCGATCGGTGCCGGCAGACCGCTGAAAACGCCCTTGCCGTCGTGCTCGATCGTCGCCGCCTTACCGTGCACCGGTTGTCCCCGCACGACCCGTCCGCCGAACGCCACAGCGATCGCCTGGTGGCCGAGACAGATGCCAAGCACCGGCACCCCCTCCTCGGCGAAACGGCGAATCGCCGCCACCGAGATGCCCGCCTCGCGCGGCGTGCACGGCCCCGGCGAGACGACCAGCCGCTCGCCGCGCTCGCGCGCTCGTGCCAACAGGTCGTCGACCGTCGCGGAGTCGTTGCGCACCACCGCTACCTCGGCACCGAGCTCGCCCAACAGTTGCACCACGTTGTAGGTGAAGGAGTCGTAGTTGTCGATCACGAGGACGCGCCGCGGGGAGGCGCCGTCGGCGCCGCTGCGGCGCTGCGAGGTCACGACTGTCGCCTCCGGACACACGGCGCGGTCGTCTAGGGGAGCTCGGGTCGCTCGCAGGCGAGCTCGACCGCGGCGCGCACCGCTGCGGCTTTGGCCTCCGTCTCGTCGGCTTCGCGCTCGGGCACCGAGTCGGCCACCACACCAGCCCCCGCCTGCACGTAAATACGCCCGTCCTTGAACACGCCCGAGCGGATGCAGATGCAAGTGTCGAGATCGCCGTTGTACGACAAGTAGCCGATCGCGCCACCGTAGGGGCCGCGTCGCGTCGGTTCGAGCTCGTCGATGATCTGCATCGCGCGGATCTTGGGGGCGCCGGACAGCGTGCCGGCGGGAAGGACCGCGCGCAGCGCGTCGACGGCGCCGAGCCCGTCGCGCAAGCGCCCCGAAACCGTCGAGACGATGTGCATAACGTGCGAGAAGGTCTCGACCACCATCAGCTCGTCGACAGCGACGGTGCCGTACTCGCTCACACGGCCGAGGTCGTTGCGCGCGAGGTCGACGAGCATCACGTGTTCGGCCCGCTCCTTCTCGTCGGCGAGCAACTCGCGGGCGACGGCGAGATCGCCCTCGGCGGTACCGGCGCGCGGCCGGGTGCCGGCGATCGGGCGTTGCGACACCCGTCGTCCGTTGACGGTGACGAGCGGCTCCGGTGATGCGCCGGCCAGCTGGAAGTCGCCGAAATCGAAGAAGTACATGTAGGGGCTCGGGTTGACGCAGCGCAGGCCCCGGTAGACCGAGAAGGGGTCGACGGGACACACCGCCGACCACCTTTGGCTGGGCACGATCTGGTAGGCGTCGCCGGCCCGGATGTACTCCTGGCAGCGCTCGACCGCAGCGACGAAGCCCGCGCGCCCGACGTTCGACGTGAACTCGGGCACGGACACGCGCTTGCCGCCGGCGCGCGCGACTTCCGGCACCGGTGCAGCGAGCCGCTCGCGCACGCTAGCGATCGCTGCTGCCGCGGCGTCGTAGCCGGCGTCGGGGTCGCCGTCCACCCAGACGCTCGCGACTATCGTCGACTCGTGGCGGAGGTGATCGAACGCGACGAGAAGGTCGCAGACCATCAGCGCCAGCTCGGGAAGCCCGATGTCGTCTTCGGGACCGCTCCCGATCGCCGGCTCGACGCGGCGCGCGAGGTCGTAGCCGAAGATCCCGACCACCCCGCCGACGAACGGCGGCAACCCCTCGACCGCGGCCACCGAGCGCGCTCCGAGCAGGTGGGCGGCGACAGCGTAGGGATCGCCGAGCGCGTGCGGCGCACCGTCGACCGTCAGCGTGTCGCCGTCGAGCCGGGCGACGGCGCGAGGCCGAAAGCCGATGAACGAGTAGCGGCCGAGGCGCTGACCCTGCTCCGCGGACTCGAGCAGAAAAGACGGGCCCTCGCCGCGCAGCTTGAGATAGGCCGAGACTGGCGTGTCGAGGTCGCTAGTCAGCCGGTGCGCGACCGGCACCACCGCGTGGCGGGCGGCGAGCTCCCGGAACAGTTCGCGCGGGGGCCAGAGCGCGAGCGGTTCAGCGGCGACGGGCATTCAGCTCCTCGAAGGCGGCTCCCAGCGGCACGTTGCGCTGGGCCATCAGCACCGCAAGGTGGTAGAGGAGGTCAGCAGCTTCCTCGGCGAGCCTGCGCTCGCTCTCGCTGGCGGCGGCACGCACGACCTCTTCCGCTTCCTCGCTGACCTTGGCACGGGCGAGCTCGGGGTCGGCGAGCAGCTGCACCGTGTAAGAACCCTCCGCCCGCGAGCTCGCGCGCTCGGCGATGACGCGCTCGAGCGCCGGCAGCGCCTCGTGCGGCGCGGGCTGGCGACCGCCGCGGTGGAAACAGGTGCGCTTGCCGGTGTGACAGGTGGGACCGACCGGCTCGGCTAGCGCGAGCAAGGCGTCGCCGTCGCAGTCGAGGCGCAGATCGCGCAAACGCAGCACGTTGCCTGACGTTTCGCCCTTGCGCCAGAGGGCTTGACGCGAGCGCGACCAGAAGTGCACTTCGCCGCTCGCCAGCGTCCGCTCGAGCGCCTCGCGGTTCATGTAGGCGAGCATCAGCACCTCGCCGCTCGACCAGTCCTGGACGATGCACGGCACGAGCCCGCGCTCGTCGAACACGACGCTGTCGACGAGCGCGCTGTCGGCACGAGCGCTGTCGCCACCGCGAGTTGTCGCCGCCATCGCCGTGATTGTCGCAGTCAACCGATCCCGAGCCGCTCAACGAGGCTCTCGTCCTTGCGCCAGCGCTTGCGCACACGAACGCGCAAGTCGAGGTGCACCGTCGTGCCGGCCAGCAGCGACATCTCGCGGCGGGCCGCGCTCCCGATCGCCTTGATCATCCGACCGCCGCGCCCGATCAAGATGCCTTTCTGGCTCTCGGTCTCGCACCAGATGTCGGCGTGGACGACGAGCGAGCCGTCGTCGCGTTGTTCGATCTCCGACACCTCCACCTCGACAGCGTGCGGCACCTCTTCGCGCGTGCGCAAAAGCACCTGCTCGCGCACGAGCTCGGCGAAGGCGAGCTCGGGCGGGAGGTCGCTGCGCACCTCGGGCGGGTAGAGGAACGGGCCTTCCGGGAGCAGCGTGACGAGGTGGTCCCGCAACGCCGCGACGTTCTCGCCGGTCTTGGCGCTGACGGGAAAGATCTCGCCGGGCAGACCGAGCTTCTCGACCTCGAGCAACGCCAGCGCGGTCGTCTCGCGATCGACAGCGTCGATCTTGTTGACCGCCGCGACCGTCGGCTTTTGCGCGGCGCGCACCGCCTCGGCGATGAAGCGGTCGCCCGCCCCGATCGGCTCGGCGGCGCTGACGATGAAAAGAACGACGTCGCTGTCGGCAAGCGACCGCTCGACCCGTGCCTGCATGCGCTCGGTGAGGATGTCGCGCGGCCGCTGGAAGCCGGGAAGATCGCAGAGCACCATCTGCCAGCCGTCGCCGGTGACGACGCCGCGCAGCTCGCGGCGCGTGGTCTGGGGCTTGTCGGAGACGATCCCGACCTTGGTTTCCACTAGCCGGTTGACGAGCGTCGACTTGCCGACGTTCGGGCGCCCCACGAGAGCGACGAAGCCAGCGCGCGTCGTCGCGCCCTCGACGCCTCCCCGAGCGCTCGCGCCCGCTTCAGCAGCCACCTGCACTCCGCGACCCGGGTGTAGCCACCGCATTACGTGGAACACGCAGGCCGGTCAGCACCCGCTCCTGGAGGGCGAACATCTCGCCGTCGTCGGTTTCGTGGTCGTAGCCGCAGAGGTGGAGGACGCCGTGAACGGTGCACTCCACGAGGTCCTCGCACTCCGGCGGACAGAGAACCACGTCGCCGAGCTCGCGCGGCCCGGCCGTCGGGCCGCTGCCGTCGACAGGGAAGGAAAGCACGTCGGTCGCCTTGTCGCGCCCTCTGTGAGAGCGGTTGAGAGCGCGCATGCGCTCGCGATCGACGAGCGTTATCGCCAGGTGACCGTCGCCGACACCGGCCGCCTCGAGCGCCGCCTGCGCCGCGGCGCGCAAACGTTCGGCGAGCTCGCCGTCGGCGGCGAAAACCTCGATCTCGGTGCGGCAGCTCATCGGCGCTCGATCGATCGCGCCGGCGGCGGCGAGCCCTCGCCGACGCGCGGCTGCTCGCGCCTTCCCTGCCCGACGCCGTCGCGGCGGCGGTCGCGACGCTCGCCGGCTGCCCTTGCCGAGCTTCGCTCGTTCTGCTGCGCGTAACGGTTGTAGGCAGCGACGATGCGCTGCACGAGCTTGTGCCGGACGACGTCCTCGTCGCCGAAGCGCACGAACTCGATGCCCTCGATGCCGTCGAGGATCTCGCCGACGACGACAAGCCCCGACGGCTGGTCTTGCGGCAGGTCGATCTGGGTCACGTCACCGGTCACCACCATCCGCGATCCGAAGCCAAGGCGGGTCAGGAACATCTTCATCTGCTCGGGCGTCGTGTTCTGCGCTTCGTCGAGTATCACGAAGGCGTCGTTCAGCGTCCGCCCGCGCATGTAGGCGAGCGGCGCCACCTCGATCACTCCGCGATCGAGCAACTGGCTCACACGCTCGGGGTCCAGCATGTCGTAGAGAGCGTCGAAAAGCGGCCGCAGATAGGGATCGACCTTGGCCATCACGTCGCCCGGCAAGAAACCGAGCCGCTCGCCGGCTTCGACCGCCGGCCGCGTGAGCACGATGCGGCTGACTTCACGGCGAGTCAGCGCCGCGACCGCCATCGCCACGGCCAGGAACGACTTCCCGGTACCGGCGGGGCCGATCCCGATCGTGATCGTCGCGCGCCGGATCGCGTCGACGTAGCGCTTTTGGTTGAGGGTCTTGGGGGCGATCCGCGTGCCGCGGTGTTGCCAGATCACGTCCTCGAGGACCCGCTGCGGGTCCTCGCGCGCGTCGAGCGCGCGTGTCACCGCCTCGACCGTTCCCGGCGCGATCTCGTGGCCGCGCTCGACCAGCTGCTCGATCTCGCGAACCACGCTTTCCCCCGCGGCTACATCCGCCTGGCTGCCGCTGAGCGTGAGCACGTTGCCGCGCAAATGAACCCGGCAGTCGAGTTGCCGCTCGAGCGCGCGGATGACGGCGTCTCCGGCACCAGCGATTTCGCGAGCAACGTCGTTCGACAGCTCGAGTCGAGCGCGAACCACTTCGCTTCGCGCCGAGCTACGCAGCGAGCCGCTCCTTGACGAGCCGGCTGACCTCGGCACCGTCGGCACGGCCACGAACTCGTGGCATCACAGCGGCCATCACCTTGCCGACGTCGCGCGGCTCGCTCGCCCCGGTTTCGGCGATCGCCTCGTCGACGATCCGCGCCAGCTCCTCGGTCGCTAGCGGCTGCGGGAGGTAACCGTCGATGAGCTCCGCCTCGGCTCGTTCGGCTCGAGCGCGCTCGCTGTCGCCGGCGCGCTCGTACGCTTCGGCCGCCTCGAGCCGTCGCTTGCGCTCGCGGCGCAGAATCTCGACTTCGTCGACGGTGCGTCCGCGCGCGTCCTTGTGCGCGTTCTGGAGAGCGTTGGCAAGCATCCGCAACGCCTGCGCGCGCTCACGCTCGCCCGCCTTGAGCGCGGCGCGAACGTCGTTTTGGATCTGTGCGAGCAAAGCCACTCAGGCAAGTGTAGGCGCGGACGTAGACTCGGCCGACCGTGTCTGCTGGTCTAGCCATGTTCACGGCGGGCGCGCTGCTCGCTGCAGGTGTCGCCGCCACGCTGCTCGCCGGTCGGCTGCGTGTACCGGGCCTCGTGCTGTTCCTGGCGTTGGGGATGTTGATCGGCTCCGACGGCCTCGGCTGGATCGACTTCGGTCACAGCCGCGCCGACGTCGAGCTGACGCGCACGCTCGGGGTGATCGCGCTCGCGCTCATCCTCTTCGAGGGCGGCCTTGCTGCCGGCTGGGGCGAGATCCGGCCGGTGCTCGGCCCGGGGCTCGCGCTGGCGACCGTCGGCACCTTCGTCACCGTGGCCGTCACCGGACTCGCCGCGCACCTGCTTCTGGGCGTCGATCTGTTGCACGGTCTGCTTTTGGGATCGGTGGTGGCGACGACCGACACCGCCGCGGTGTTCTCGGTGCTGCGTGGTTCGAGCCTGCGCCGCCGCCTGGCGCGCACGCTCGAAGCCGAGGCCGGCTTCAACGATCCGTTGGCGATCCTGCTCGTGATCGGCTTCACGCAGTGGATCGTCACGCCCGGCTACGGCACCGGCGACATGGTGGCGCTGCTCGCACGCCAGCTCGCTGTCGGCGGGGTGGTCGGTCTCATCGTCGGCGTCGCTGCGGTGTCGGCGCTGAGCAAGCTGCGGCTCGCGTCGCTCGGCTTGTACCCGGTGGGGTCGATGGCGACGTGCGGTCTCGCCTTCGGCGCCGCCGACCTTTTGCACGGGTCGGGTTTCCTGTCCGTGTACCTCGCCGGCCTCGCCTTGGGCACAGCTTCGATACCGGCGAAAAGGACGATCGAGGCGTTCCATGCCGGGGTCGCGTGGGTGTCGCAGATCGCCTTGTTCCTGTTGCTCGGGCTGCTCGTGTTCCCCAGCCAGCTCGGCCCGGTGGCGCGGGACGCGTTGCTGTTGACTGCCGTGCTCGTTCTGGTCGCACGGCCGTTGGCGACGTTCGTTTGCACGCTGCCCGCGCGCTACTCGCCGCGCGAGGGGCTGCTTCTCGGCTGGGCCGGTCTGCGCGGAGCGCTGCCGGTGGTGTTCGCCACGTTCCCGGTTCTCGAGGGCGTCGCCGGTGCCGGCCGCTTCTTCAACATTGTGTTCTTCGCCGTGCTCGTGTCGGCGTTGGTGCAGGGCGTGACGTTCGAGCCGCTGGCGCGCGCGCTCGGCTTGACGAGCCGCGAGCCGGCACGGCCGCGACCGCTGGTCGAGGTTGGCACGATCCGGCGTCTCGGCGCGGAGGTCCTCGAGTTCCCGGTCGCACCCGAGGACGCCGCCGTCGGCCGGTTGGTGCGCGAGCTCGGCCTACCGCGCGACGCCCTGGTGAGCGTGATCGTGCGCGGCGACCAGGCGCTCCTGCCGCGCGGGTCGACCGAGATCGCCGCCGGCGACAGGCTGCACATCCTCGTCCGCCGCGACCACCGGCGGGTGGTGGAGGAGCTGTTCGAGCGCTGGCGGCGGGGACCGGTGGGCGATCCGGCGCCCCCGCCGCGCGCGCCGCTGTTAGGTCGCGCCGCGATCTTTTCCGTCAAACCGTGGCAGCCCGAGTGGGGCGACCCGGGCGCCCCCGAGATGGTCGACGGCATCCCGGTGGCGCGAGTGCTGCGCACACGCCACAGCGCGCCCGGTGCGCTCGTGCAGTTGGCAGACGGCCGCTTGGCCGCCACCGGCGAGGGGCTGGTCGCCGTGGGAGGCCCACGGCAGCTCTTGCGCTACGCCCGCGAGCGCATCCGTCAAGCGGCGGACGAACAGTCCCGCTCCTGGTGGCAAGAGGTCGCCGGCGTGGCCTCGCAGAGCGCGGTGATATGACCTTCGCGCGCCACCGGAAGCGAGGCTCCCACAGCGACCGCGCAGCGCAGTTGCGCTCCGGTCGTTGGAGCTAGCAGCCTGCGCCTCTCGTCTACCCAGGCTTTACGAGCGTGCGGGCGCGAAGAGGCACGCTCGCCACTCCTCCTCGCGGCGCTGCGCTACGGGCCGATGGCGAGCGAAGGCGGCTACTATCGCCTGCTCCTCGCTGGCGATGAAACCGCTCGCGACGACCCAGGCGTCGTCCGCCACCCGCGTCGCCAGCTGCCGCAGCACCGGTCCCGTCAGGTTCGCCATGTACAGGGCGGCGGGCGGCAGCTCGTCGCGCAGCACGTCGCGCCTCTCGACCGCGGCGAGCGCGAGCGCGTTGGCGCGTGCGTTGGCGCGTGTCGCCGCCACCGCCGCCTCGTCCCAGTCGCAGGCCGACACGACAGTGAAACCAAGCGCGCTGGCGACGAGCGCCAAAACCCCCGATCCGCAGCCGAGATCCCACAGCGGAGCGCCGCGCAGCTCGGGGCGCTCGTCGGCGAGCGCCACCAGCAGCTCGATCGCGAGCCGCGTCGACGCGTGGGCGCCGGTACCGAACGCCCTGCCCGGATCGATGACGATGTCGGCACGCACACCCTTGGGCGCGGAGCACCACGGTGGCCGCACGTGCACGCCAGCGACCGTCACGGGGCGGTGGAAGCGCCGCCAGCGATCTGCCCAGTCGACAGGCACCGGTTGCGAACGCACGCTGACGCGCACGCCAGCGAGCTCGGCTTCGTTCGCCCCGCCGAGCTCCGGCAGCTCGCCCGGCGCTCCGTAGAGAGCGAACTCCACGCTGTCGCCGCGGTCGAGCTCCTCGAACCCGTGGGGAGCCAGCTCGATCAGCGCCGCTAGCACACGCTCCCGCTCGCTGCGGGGCGCCGTGAAGCTGAGGCGCACAAGCTCACTCACCGCAAGCCCGCGCTTACCGCAGGACGCGCCGTAGCCGCTCGACGATCCCGAGGTGGCCGCCGCCCGCCTCGCCAGCGCGCTGCCGGACGCCGTTGGCCTCTCCCCCGCCCAGTTCCGAGCGCAAGCTCTCGAGCAGTTCCCGCGCCTTGCCGTCGGTGGCGGCTGGGATCTCGACGTCGACGACCACGCGCAGATCTCCCCGACCGCGACCACCGATGCGGGGCATCCCGAGGCCACGCAAAGTGACCACCGTCCCCGGCTGGGTGCCGGGCGGCAGCTCGATCGCGCGCTCGCCGCCATCGACCGTGGGCACCGTGACGGTGGTACCGAGCGCCGCGTCGACCATCGGAATGCGCACCGCGGTGACGAGATCGGGGCCGTCGCGCAGGAAGCGCTCGTCCTCGCGCACGCGCACGAGCAGATACAGATCGCCGGGTGGCGCCCCGCCAGGACCCGCGTGCCCGCGCCCGCTCAAGCGGATCCGCTGGCCGTCGGCGATGCCGGCCGGCACACCCACCTCCAGCTTGCGGCGCGTCTCGACAAGCCCGCTGCCGCCACAACGCTGACAGCGGCGGGCCGGCACGAGCCCGGCGCCACCACAGGCAGAACACGTCTCGCTGCGGACGACCCGGCCGAACGGTGTGCTGACGACTTGCCGCAGCTGCCCGGCCCCGCCGCAACGCCCACAAGCGATCATGCCGCTGCCCGCTTCAGCCCCCGAACCGCCGCACTGCTCGCAGACGTCGACGGCGTCGTACTCGACATCGACGCTGCCGCCGCGCGCGGCGAGCGCGAGGTCGACCTCGACTTCGAGCTCGATGTCGTCTCCGGGCGTGCGACCGGCGGTGCCCTGCCCGCCGAAGAAGGCGCTGAACGGGTCGCTGCCGAAGAACGCTTCGAAGATGTCGCCGAAGGAGCTGAAGGAGCGCGCCGTCGCCTGGAACCCCCGCTGCTCGAGCCCCGCCCAGCCGTAGCGATCGTAGATCGCGCGGCGCTCGGGGTCGGAGAGAACCTCGTACGCCTCGGCCAGCTGCTTGAACTTCTCTTCCGCTTGCGGGTCGTCCTTGTTGACGTCGGGGTGAAGCTCGCGCGCGCGGCGCCTGAAGGCGCGCTTGATCTCGCGCTCGTCGGCGTCGCGCGGGACGCCGAGCAGCTCGTAGGCGTCGGGTTTGCTCACCGCTCGTAAACCTCGGTCACGAACCGCGACAGCTCACGGGCGGTCGCGCGCACCGCGGTGATCGCGCGCGGGTAGTCCATGCGCAGCGGACCGACCACCGAAACAGTGCCGAGGTTGCGCAGCGGTGTCCCGTAGTTGGCCGCGACGAGCGACAGCGAGCGCATCTCGCGC
Source organism: Thermoleophilum album (assembly GCF_028867705.1). Taxonomy (GTDB): domain Bacteria; phylum Actinomycetota; class Thermoleophilia; order Solirubrobacterales; family Thermoleophilaceae; genus Thermoleophilum. The sequence goes on from NZ_CP066171.1 coordinate 1,304,314, forward strand.
GCCGGGTTCTCGCTGCCGATACGCAGATAGACATTGGGCTCGTCGAGCCAGCGGCGCAGCAAGCCGAGCAACAGCACCCGCCGTTCGAGCACCGACAGCAGGTCGGCGATCTGCGACAGCTCGGGCAAGCGGTGCTCGGCCAGAAGCCGGTGGGCGCCCTCCATGAACAGGTTGCTTTGGGCGGTCTCCTCGAGATCGGTGAACACCGCGCCGATCTCGCGCAGGAAAGCGCGCTCGTGCTCGCCGAGCGCTTCGTCGTCGAGTTTTTTGCGCACCATCCGCGCCCCGACCTCGAGCCCGCGCAACGTTTCGTTGAGGTAGCTCTCGGCCCACTCGACGAGACCGCGATCGACCGGGCCCGGGAAGCTGAAGACCCGCTTGGTGACACCGCCCGTCGAGGTGATCACCACCACCATCACGACCTGCGGTTGCAGCGGCAGGACTTCGATGCGGCGGATCGTGGTGGTCTCGATCGGCGGCGCGGTGACCAGCGCCAGCAGGTTCGTCACCTGGGACAGCTGCGCAGTCGCCTCGCGCATCGCCTGCTCGAGCTCGCGCCGAACCGCTGGCAGCGAGATCTTCGCAAGCTGCTGCGCGGGCAGCGCTCCGCGCTCGAGTACGTCGTCGACATAGGCGCGGTAGCCGCGCTCGGTGGGCACGCGCCCGGCCGACGTGTGGGGGTGGTGGAGCAGCCCCACTCGTTCGAGCCGGTGGAGCTCGGCGCGGACCGTCGACGGCCCCCACGGGACGTCGCTCTGGGCGGCGATCCACTTCGAGGGGACCGGCTCGCCGCACGCAAGGTGGCGCTCCACGACCTTGCGCAGAATCAACCGCTGACGCTCGCTGAGCTCCGGCACCTCCTTACCTTGCCGCCCGGTGGCAACAGCGGCGCTCGGCGGCGAACGCCGCTCGTCCGGCGATCGATGCTCGAGGAGCGCCCTCACGCCCCAATTGTGCAACGCGGACGGACGCCGCCGGTCACGACCTTGTCGTGCGCGGCCGCGGCCGCCCGCAAGCTCGCGGCGCCGTCAGGACGGAAGCTCGATCTCGGCGACGGCGTTGCGGACGATCTGCTTGCCGTCCTGCTCGGCTACGAGATCGATTACGGCACGGCCCTCTGCCACCTCGCGGACGCTGCCGCTGACCACGATCTCCTTCTCGGGAAGACCCATCCCCCGGAACTGCACCGAGAGGCGCTTGAGACGGCGCGGATCGTCCCCCGCTGCCTGTTCGACCGCGCGCGCGACCTGAGCCATCGTCCACAAGCCGTGAAGGATGTTGCCGGGCAGCCCGACGTTGCGAGCGAACTCTGGGTCGATGTGGATCGGGTTGAAGTCGCCCGAGGCGCCCGCGTAACGGTGCGGCAGGTAGCGGTCGGGCGTGACGCGCAGCTCCTGGATCTTCTCGCCAGCCTGCAGAGCCATCTACGAAACCCCCCGCACGATGTTGGTCCAGAGGCCGCGCACGACCTCCTCGCCATTCTGGTTGACCGAGCGCGTCTCGAAGACATAGAAGCCCATCCCGCCGCGCTCGTAGATCTCCTTGCAGGTGGTCGTCGTGGTGATGACATCGCCGGAGCACACCGGCTCGCCCCACACGAACTCCTGACCACCGTGCACCATCATCGCGAAGTTCATCCCGACCTCGGGGTCGAGGATCGCCGGGGCGACCGCTCCCGCACTGAACACCACGCAGAACATCGGCGGCGCGACGATGTCGCGAAAGCCCGCCTCGCGGGCCTTGGCGCGGTCGAAGTAGATCGGGTTGGTTTCGCCGACTGCCTGCGCGTACTCGCGGATCTTTTCCTTGCCGACCTCGTACTCGTACGGGTCCCAGGTTTTGCCTACGGCCTTGGTGTCGACCGGCATCTTCCCTCCGACTGTCCGTCAGGTTGCGGCGCGGCAGTGTATTGGAGCTCGCGCCGGAGCGCAGCGCCAAGCCGCGAGCACGACGGGCACGCTGCCGTGGGGCGCTAGGCGGCGTCGCGCAGTGCCTGCGCTTCGGCGAGCGAGGCGAGCTTGCGCAAGGTCTGCTCTTCTAGGCGCCGCACTCGTTCGCGCGGCATGCGCAGGACGCGAGCGACCTGGTCGACGGTGCGCGGCTCCTGGCCGCCGAGCCCGAACCGCAACTCGATCACGCGGCGCTCGCGGTAGCTCAGGTTGGCGAGCAGCGCCGCGAGGCGCTCGCGCAGCACCGTCCGCGCGGCGGCCTCGAGCGGCGAGGTGGCGCGCTCGTCGGGGATCAGCTCGCCGAACTGCGCCGAGTCGCTTTCGTCGCCGACCGGCTTGTCGAGCGACACGAGCGGCTGCGACGCCCGCAAAAGGAGCTCCGCCTCGGCCAGCTCGACGCCGGCTTCGGCGGCAATCTCCTCAATCGTCGGTTCGCGGTTGCCAGCCGCCTCGAGCTTGCGTCGCGCGCCGTCGAGACGCTTGAGGACGTTGTCGACGTGAATGGGGATGCGGATCGTGCGTCCCTTGTCGGCGATCGCTCGCGCAATCGCCTGGCGGATCCACCACGTGGCGTAGGTCGAGAACTTGTAGCCGCGGCGCCAATCGAACTTCTCGACGGCGCGCACGAGGCCGATGCAGCCCTCCTGGATCAGGTCGAGGAAGGGCAGGCCTTGGTTGCGGTGGCGCTTGGCGATCGAGACGACGAGGCGGATGTTGGCGCGGATCATGTGGTCCTTGGCGGCGAGATCGCCGCGCTCGATCCGCTTCGCAAGGGCCACTTCCTGCTCGGCAGTGAGCAGAGGCGTTTTGGCGATCTCGTCGAGGAAGCGCTGCAGCGAGTCGACGGTTGCGGGCTCCTCGGCCGGAAGGGTGCGCAGCGCACTCGCGAGCGCGCTAGCTCCCTCGCCGCTCGTCTCGCTATCGGCAGCTTGGTCGGCACCCGCCGCGGAGCCGATCAGAGCATCGAGCTCGTCGAGACCGCTGTCGAAATCGCCGAGCTCCGCGGCCAGCTCTTCGCCGCCCTCCCCCTCCTCGTGATCGTCGACCAGCGCCAGCTCGCGCAGATGGGTTTCGCTGACGTCGGTGATCTGTTCGCGAACGCTCACGGGCGCGACGTTAAGAGTCGGCCCTAAGCGCTACCTAAACGCCCGCCGCGCCCTGGGCGCGCCAGGCGCGCGGCACGTCAATCGGAGCGTCCGTCGCCCGACAGTTCGAGCACGGCAAGGAACGCCTCCTGCGGCAGCTCGACACGCCCGACCTGTTTCATCCGCTTCTTGCCCCGCTTCTGGCGCTCGAGCAGCTTGCGCTTGCGCGTCACGTCGCCCCCGTAGCACTTGGCGGTCACGTCTTTGCGTAGCGGTTTCACGGTTTCGCGCGCGATCACCTTCGAGCCGATCGCCGCCTGGATCGCGACCTCGAACTGTTGGCGCGGGATGCGCTCGCGCAGGCGTTCGCAGATCAGGCGCCCAGAGGGGTACGCCTTGTCCTTGTGGACGATCATCGAGAGCGCGTCGACGCGGTCGCCGGCGAGCAGCACGTCGAGCTTGACGAGATCCCCGGGACGCGGCTCGAGCAGCTCGTAGTCGAGCGAGGCGTACCCGCGCGTGCGCGACTTGAGCTGGTCGAAGAAGTCGAGCACGATCTCGGCGAGCGGCAGGTCGTAGCGCAGCTGGACGCGCTCCGGCGAGAGGTAGTTCATGTCGACGTGAACGCCGCGGCGCTCCTGGCAGAGCTCCATGACGGCGCCGACGTGCTCGCGCGGACAGACGATCGTGGCGCGCACATAGGGCTCGCGGATCTCGGCGATGCGGGCGCGATCAGGCATCTCGGCGGGCGAGCGCACGGTCACGACACTGCCGTCGGTGAGCTCGACCTCGTACGCGACGTTGGGCGTGGTGGCGAGGAGCTCGAGGTCGTACTCGCGCTCGAGCCGCTCGCGCACGATGTCCATGTGCAGAAGGCCGAGGAAGCCGCAGCGGAAACCGAAGCCGAGGGCCTCGCTGGTCTCGGGCTCGTACTGCAGGGCGGCGTCGTTCAGCGCCAGCTTGTCGAGCGCGTCACGCAGGTCCTCGAACCGGTCGGATTCCACCGGGAACAACCCGCAGAACACCATCGGCTTGACCTCGCGGTAGCCGGGGAGCGGCTCGCTGGCGGGACGGCGGCGGCTCGTCAACGTGTCGCCGACGCGCATCCTCTGCACATCCTTGACGCCCGTGATCACGTAGCCGACCTCGCCGGCGACGAGACGCTCGGCGGGCTGCATCTCGGGACGCATGAAGCCGATCTCGGTGATCTCGGCCTCGGTCTGCGTCTGCATCGCGAGGATCGGCTCGCCGCGCGCGAGCTCGCCCTCGACCACCCGCACGTAGGCGACTACCCCACGGTACTGGTCGTACTGCGAGTCGAAGACGAGCGCCCGCGCCGGCAGCGATCGGTCGCCTGTGGGCGGCGGGATGCGCGCGACCAGCGCTTCCAGCAGATCGTCGACGCCCTGGCCCGTCTTGGCCGATACGCGAACCACCTGGTCGGGGTCGTCGCCGAGCAGGTCGGCGAGCTCCTGGGCGACACGGTCGGGCTCGGCGCCGGGAAGGTCGATCTTGTTGACAACCGGGATCAGTTCCAGGCCGGCGTCGATGGCGAGATAGGTGTTGGCGAGCGTTTGCGCCTCGATGCCCTGGGAGGCGTCGACCACCAGCAGCGCGCCCTCGCAAGCCGCGAGCGAGCGCGACACCTCGTAGCTGAAGTCGACGTGCCCCGGCGTGTCGATGAAGTGGAGGTGGTATGTCTCGCCGTCGCGGGCGCGGTAGTCGCAGCGCACCGCCTGCGCCTTGATCGTGATTCCCCGTTCGCGCTCAAGCTCCATCGAGTCGAGGAGCTGGGGGCGCGCGTTGCGGGGGTCGACGGCACCGCAGCGTTCGAGGATGCGATCGGCGAGCGTCGACTTGCCGTGGTCGATGTGGGCGATGATCGAGAAGTTGCGGATGTTGCGTGCAGCCTCGGCCAAGGCGCCGTGAGTATGCCCGCGCGGCGCGCGAGCGCGCCACCTCGCGACGGCGAGGGTTGCGATGTTCAGCCTGTGCGCCGCAAAAGCGCCCAGACCCGGTCGATCTCGCGCACGCCGAGCAGCCGGCAGAGAGCCAGGTAGACGATCCCCCCGGCGCCGCATGCCGCCACCACAGCGACCGCTTGCGCCCACACCGCTCGCCCGATCAGCGCGTCGAGCTCGCTCCAGACGAGCCAGGAGCAGAGGGCAAGCGCCGTGGCGCTTGCGACCATCCGCGTCGCGGCGGCGGCGGTGCGCCAGCCCTCGATGCCGGCAAGCTCGCGCCGCAACACCGCGCCCTGCCAGAGGCACATGACAATCGTGCCGGCGACCGTGCCGAGCACGATCCCGGCGATGCCGAACGGCCGGTGGAGCGCCGCTGCGACAGCGGCGTTGACGGCCAGGTTCGCCAACGAGAGGGCGGTGGTCAACCAGGGCCGCTGAAGGCTGAAAAAGGTGCGCGAGAACAAGAGGCTCACGCCCTGCGCCGGCAGCGACAGTGACCACCACACCATCGCCGTCGAGACGAGCTCTGTCGCCTCGGCGTCGAAGGAACCGCGCTGGTAGACGAGGCGGGTGATCGGCTCCGCGAGCACCGCCATCAAAACAGCGCTCGGTATCAGCAGCAAAAGCACCTGCCGGACGCCCTCGCCGAGCCAGGCGCGCAAGCGCTCGCGGTCACCACGGGCGGCGAGGCGCGAGAGCGTCGGGAAGAGGATCGTCGCGATCGAGATCGAGAACAGGCCCTGGGGGAGCTGGTAGATGCGGAACGCCTTGTCGATCGCGGCCGGCACCGCGTCGGAGACGAGGGTGCCGAACAGCGAGTCGATCAAGAGCGACAGGTTGATCAGCCCGAGCGCCACCGTTACCGGCAGCATCAGTTTGAGGACCCGCCACACGTAGGGGTCGCGGAAGGCGAAGGCGAAGCCGAGTCGGCCGCCGCGCCCCCGCAGCCACGGCAGCGGTAAGAGCAGCTGCACGATCGTGCCGGCGAGGATGCCGATCGCGTAGGCGTAGATGCGGTCGTCGGCCGGCAGCGCCGGCGTGAGCGCGACAAGCGCAGCGATGATCACCGCGTTCCAGGCGACGGGCGCAAGCGCAGGAACGGCGAAGTGGTCGAATGCGTTGAGGATGCCGACAACGAGACCAGTGAGCGCCAGCAGCAGGACGATCGGGAAGAGCAGACGGGCAAGCGTCACGGTCAGATCGGCGAGCGCCGGGTCGTTCGCGAAGCCGGGCGCGAACAGCGCCATCACCGGCCTCGCGAAGACCACGAACAGCACCGTCAGCAGGCCGAGCACGACAACGATCAGGGCCGCGAGCGTCGACGCGACACGGAATGCGCGCCGGCGCTCGCCGCGCTCCAGAAGCTCCGTGAAGACGGGCACGAAGGCGCCCTGCAGGGCCGAGTCAGCGAACAGCGCGCGCACGAGGTTCGGCACTTGGAAGGCGATCGTGAAGGCCGACATCGCGCCGCTGACGCCGTAGAGGCTCGCAGCGATCACCTCGCGCACAAGCCCCAGCACGCGCGACAGACCCGTGGCGACCGAGAAGAAGAGGGTGGAGCGCACCACGCGCCGGGCGTGGCTGCGGTCGGTGGCGTCACGCCCTGCTGGGCGGGTGCCGGTCGCTGGCTCCGTTTCGGCAGGTGGCTGTCCACCGACGCCGTCGCGCTGCTCTTGTTTTGGTCGCGCTCGGTCCACTTCGATCGCTTCTCTGCCGAGCCCCGCCCGGTCGCGGGGCGCTCGCGCCGCGCTACACTACGCGCCCGCTGCGCGGTCGGGCTCCCGCCGGGGTTCCTCCGCCGCGATCGAGCGCCGCACGGGCTTGGCGTCCTGTCGGGTTCTCGGTCGCGAGGTGTCGGCTTTCGCACCGGCTGCGCGCGCGAACTAGCTCCACCAGATTCATGGCCAACATCGCGTCGCAAAAAAAACGGATCCAGCGCTCGGAGCGCGAGCGCCGAGAGAACCGCTTCCGCATCTCGCAGGTGCGGACCTGGTTCCGCCGTCTCGAGCAAGCGGTCGCGACCGGCGACGCTGCCGCTGCCGAGAGCGAGTATCGGCAGCTGCTGTCGAAGATCGACAAGGCCGTCAAGAGCGGCGCTCTCCATCGCAACGCCGGTGCGCGCCGCAAGTCGCGCGCCGCGCGTATCCGCGCGCGCCTCGGCAACTAAGCGGCGCAGCCAGGACGCCACGGCGACAAACGTACGCCGTAGCGCGTTACGGCAGCCGGGCACCACACGTCAGGGCGCCACGGCCACGGCGCGTCCCTCGCAAAGGTGCGAACGCCAGGTCGGAGCCCGAGCACCTACCGCCCCGGCGGCCGCGGGTCGTGGCCGGGTTCGCTCGAGCCGTCAGTTCGCGGCCGTCAGCTCGTGCACGGCGCGCACGAGCGCTCCGCGCGCGTCGGGAGCGCGGGCGGGGCGGCCGCCTCTCGTCTCGAGCTCGAGGGCGTGAAGCCGCACCAAAGTGTGCTCCAGCTGCTCGGTCTTGCAGCGCCGCGCAGCCTGCAGGAGACGTTTCGCGCGCCAGCCGCTGACTGCGAGCGCGCGTGCGACCTCCTGGTCGGTGCGACCACGGTCGAGCAATCGCCTGACGGCGAGCAGCTCGCGGGCACGTCTCGCCAGGGCCGGCAGGATGCGTGCCGGGTCCTCGCCGCGAGCCAGCAGATCCTCGGCCAGGTAGGAGGCACGTTCGCCGCGCCCAAGCGCGATTGCGTCGGCTAGCGACCAAACGCTCTCCTCGCTGTCGTCGGGAGCGAGCGCGCGCACCAGCGTCGCGTCGACGCGACCGTCGTCCGCGGCGAGAGCGAGCTTTTCCAGTTCGCGCTCGAGACGCATGCGGCTCGGACCGCAGCGGGCTACGAGCTCCTCGGCTGCGTCGGCTGCGAGCGCCAGTCCGAACTCGCGCGCCCGGGAGCGCAGCCAGGCTGGGAGCTGCCACGGTTTCGGCGCCTCGTAGAGCCGTACTTCGCCGCCCGCTTCGGCGACCGCGCGCTCGAGCGCTTGCGGCACGCGCGGCGCGCGCGCCAGCAAAAGCACGACGGTGTCCGGCGCAAGCGCGGCGAGAGCCCTGGCGAGTGGCTCGATCTCGGCAGCCCGGCACTGCTCGAGGCGATCGACGACGACGTAGCGCCGTCCGCCGAGCAGCATCGGCGAGGCGAGCTCGCCGGCCAAAGCGCGCAGGTCCGTCTCCGCCGCCTGGCGCGTCTCGAGCTCCGCGCCCTCACGCCGCGCACGCTCGTGCAGCCGCCGGCGCCACGCCTCGACGCGCGGTTCGTCGTCGCCGTAGACGAGATATGCCGGCTTCAGCTCGGCGATGGCGCGAGGCTAGCGGTGGCGGCGGCGCTCGGTTGCGACGTGCAGCCCCTCCGCGTCAGCGGTCACACGCACGGTGCCGTCGCGGTCGGTGCGAAAGACGGCGGCACCACTCCGCGCTAGTGCCGCCAGTGTGCTCGGTACGGGATGACCGAACGGATTGCGCGCGCCGACCTGGACGACGGCGACCTCTGGCCGCGCCCGCGCGAGCACAGCGGGCAGGCCTGGATCGCCGCTGCCGTGGTGCGGCACCTTGAGGACGTCGACGTCCCCGATCGGCAGCAGACGTAGCGCCTCGCTCTCGGCGTCGCCCGAGGTCAAAAGCACGAGTCGGCCGACGTGCACGAGCGCGACGACCGCGCGCTCGTTGGGGTCGGACGGTGATGGCACGCTGGCGGGCCGCGCCCGCGGCCACAGCACGCGGATGTGGATCTTGCCCACGCGCAGTTCGCGGCCTGCGCGAGCGGCGACCACCGCGGCGCCGCGGCGCCGCGCCAAAGCGACCGCCGCTCGGTACGAGCGGTCGCGGGTGCTGTCGCCACCGTCGAGGATGAGCCGCGGGCGGAGGGTGCGCACCACCTCGGCGAGACCACCGTGGTGGTCGCGAGCGGCGTGGCTGGTGGCGACCGCGTCGAGCCGGCTCACGCCCTCGCCGCGCACGCGGCGCGCTACCCGCCCCTCGGGTGGCCCGGTGTCGAAAAGAACGCTCGCACCGGTGCCGTCTTGCACGAGTACGGCGTCGCCCTGACCGACGTCGAGGAAGGAGATCGTCGGTCGCTTCGCGGGCTGCGGACCGCGCAGGTAGAGAGCGGTGGCGGCGGTGTAGGCGAGGAGAACGAAGAGCGCGAATAGCGCCACCGGTCGCACCGCCGGGTGGCGGTCGCCGTGCCGTGGGACCCTGCTCGCGACCGGACGTCCAGCGGCTGCCGCACGAGCGGCGGCGACCGCGACAGCGGCTAACGCGAGCGCGCACAAAGCAGCCACCGCAGCCGTCGCCGGAGAAACCGCTTCGGCGCCCGGCGGTGGCGTATCGCCGATGGCGAGCTGGGGAACGACGGCGAGGGTCGCGGCGGTCCACTCGAGATGACCGAGCGCGAGCTCGAGCGGTGGTGCGGCTACCAGCGCCACGGCGTCGGCGAGCGGCGCAGCGGGCGCCCCGAGAGCGCGCAGCTGTCCCGCAGCCGCTACGACCGTCGCTGCCCACATCGCTGGCGCCACCGCTGGGAGCGCGACGACGTTGGCGGCGAGCGTCGCTAGCGGCAACGATCCGAACGTCGCGCACGCCACCGGAGCGGTGGCGACGGTCGCAGCGACGGTCATCGCCACGCCGCTGCGCAGACCGCGGCCGAGCGCAGCGACAATCCGCTGTGCCAGCGTCGATGCGCGCGCACGCCCTGCGCGCAGCTCGAGCGTTCGTTCTAGCGGGCGGCCAAGCAGGAGCAGGCCCGCTACGGCCGCGAACGACAGCTGCCAGCTCGCCGAGTGGATCTGGCGGGGGTCGAGCGCCAGCGTCACGCAGGCGGCGAGCGCGAGCGCGTGCAGTCCCGCGCGGGGTCGGGCCGCGGCTTGCGCAACGAGCGCGGCGATGCCCATCACGGCGGCGCGCTGAAGCGGGGTGCCCGCGCCGGCGAGGGGAACGTAGACGACGATCGCTGCAGCGGCGAGCAGACGCCGCGGCCACGTGCGGGGAAAGATCAAGGCCGCCAGCGGCCAGACCAGAGCCACCAGCAAAGCGACGTTCTGCCCCGACACGGCGAGCAGGTGGCCGAGCCCGGTGGCGCGAAAATCGTCGCGGACGCGCGGGTCGATGCGCTCGTCGAGGCCGAGGATCAAACCGGCCGCAAGCTCGGCGCGGTCGCCCGGCAGCGCCCGCTGGAGCTCGCGGAGCGCGCGCAGCCGGGCGCGATCCAAGGTGCCCGCGATGCCGCCCCGGCGCCCGATCGCGACGAAGCGCGTCGCGTAGAGCACAGCTGCAGTCCCTACCGGCAGCTCGCCACCGCGGCCGCCCGTGCGGCGCACACGGCCTTGCACCTCGACGACGGCGCCGAAAGGGAGGTCGCGTGCGCTGTGCGTCGGTGTGCGCACGACGATCTCGCCGCCGCTGCCGACCCCCGCGACTATACGAGCGCGCATGCGCAGGCCGGGGCCGCTCGGACGGGGCCGCTCAAGCAGAACGACCCTGCCCCGCCACGCGCCGACGCCGCCGCTCGCGCGGTAAACGTCCAGCTCGCGCACGGGCGCCTCGAGAGTGTCGAGGCGCACGACGCCCACCAGCGCGGCGAGCGTGCCGGCGGCCGCGACGAGCACAAGCCCCCCGACTCTCGCTGGACGCACGCATGCGGCGAGCATGGCGAGGCTCGCCACCAGCGTCGCTGCCACGGCCGCCTGCAACGCGAGACCGAGACCGCTGGCGGCTAACCCTGCGGCAGCCGCGACGAGCGCAAGCGTTCCGAACGGCACTGGGGCGCCGCCGGCCACCGTCGCGCTAGGAGCCCGCGCGACATCTGCGGCTGTGTCACGCGACGCCGAAGCTCGACCGCGACGAAGCTGCACCAACCGGGATTCAGTGCGCCAGTTGCCGGCGCAGCGTCTCGAGCCGTTTGTCGCCGATCCCCTCGACCTGCGCCAGGTCGTCGAGCGAGCGCAGGACGCCGCGGTCGCGGGCCGCGACGATGCGCCGGGCCAGGGTCGGACCGATCCCGTCCAGCTGCTCGAGCTGCTCAGCGGTGGCGCTGCTCAGGCTGAGCTTGCCCGCCGCACCCCCCGCCCCGCTCGCTGTGCCGCCCGCAGCACCTCCAGTGCCGACGGACGCACCGCCGTTCCCCGTTAGCCCCGCACTGCCGCCTGCCGCAACTGCCCCGCCTGCGGCACCACGGCGCGGGACGACCAGCTGCTGACCGTCCTCCAGGCGCGCGGCGAGATTGACCGCCGCGAGATCGGCGGAGCGCAGCGGCCCGCCCGCGAGCGAGAGCGCGCGCGCCGCGATCGAACCGGCGGCAAGCTTGTAGACGCCAGGGCGGCGGACGGCGCCTACGACGTGCACCCAGACGGTGCGTCCCTCGGGACGATCGCTTGCGACCCGGATCGGCGCCGGATCGCGCCCGCCTGGCTCACCATTCCTCGAGAGCACGTATACGGCGAGCGCGGCGAGCAGGAGAGCGCCGGCGATGGCGAACCACCGGCGCACGTCGAGCTCGCCCCGGTCGAGCGAACCAGCGTCGCAGGGGGCTGTGGCGAACGCACCCGAGGCGAACGGTCGCTCGCCGAAGGAGCCGGCGTCGAGCGGGTGTCTCTCGTACGTTGCGCGGTCGGGACCCACACGGCGACGCTACGCTGCGGCGCGTTACGGCGGCGTCGCGTCCGCAACGCGCTAACCACGAAAGCGAGAAACGGCCTCGCGCGAAACGGCGTTGCGCGAAGTCGGCCCTACGCGCAGTCGGCGGCCACGACCCGCAGCGTGCGCACGCTGCGATCGGCGGGTCCGCGCACTGCCCCGCCGCGCTCGAGCGTGGCCCGCACGTAATCGAGCGCCGCGCGTTCGATCCGCTCGCCTGGCAACACGTTCGGGATTCCGGGTGGGTAGGCGGCGAGCGACTCGGCGGCGACGCGACCCACGGCCTGTTCGAAAGGCACGATCTCGCTAGGCGCGAAAAACGCCTCGCGCGGCGTCATCACGAGGTCGCCCCAGCGCGGCGGGGGCGTGAACCCTTGACCGCCGCGGTCGCGACCCCGCCCGAGCTCGGCGACCGCCCGCGCCAGTGCCGCCACCAGGCGATCGGCGGAGTCCTCTGGTTCGCCCACTCCGAACGCGGCGACGACGATCGTGTCGGCGCACAACTCGAGGTGCACGTCGCAGAGCGAGCGCAACAGCGCCGAGATCGTGAACCCGCTCGCACCGGTGCCGCGCACGTCGATCATCAATCGCAGCGGATCGAGCGCTGCGACGCTCGCGCGACCGTCGAGCGAGCGCACGACGCTGAGACCCGGCAAGCGCTCGACGCCAGCGCGCGCCCGCTCGACGGTCGCGAGCGTGGCGGCGAGCGCGTCGCGCCCGCGCGTCGCGACGAAGCGCCGCGCAGCGTCGAGCGAGCCGACGAGCAGCGAGTTAGGGCTCGTCGACTCGACCGTCGTCACGCAGCGATCGACGACATCCTCGTCGAGTAGCGACTCGCGCCCCAAGTGCAACATCGCCGACTGGGTGAGGCTGCCGACGCTCTTGTGGGTGCTCGACACAACAAGATCGGCGCCGAGCTCGAGCGCCGAGGGCGGCAGCTGCTCGTGGAACCCGAGGTGCGCTCCCCAAGCCTCGTCGACGACGATCGGAACGCCGCGCGCGTGGCTGCGGCGGCAGAGCTCGGCAACGTCGGCGACGGCGCCGTAGTAGGTCGGCGACACCACCACCACACCGGCCGCACGGGGAGCCGCGTCGAGCGCGCGTTCGAGCGCTTCCGCCGTGACGCAGTGGGCAATGTGGAGCTCGTCGTCGATCTCGGGCTCCACGAAGATCGGGCGCAAGCCGGAGAGGATGAGAGCGTCGATCGTGCTCGAGTGGGCGTTGCGCTGAACGATCACCTCGCGACCGCGATGCGCCAGTGCAAGTAGCGCAGCGTGGTTGCCCTGCGAGGCGCCGTTGATCAGAAACCAGGTGCGCTTTGCCCCCCACACTTCAGCAGCCAAGCGTTGGGCGCGATCGAGAGCGCTTGGCCGCTCGCCAGCGTCGATCCCAGGAATGCCCGGCGGAATGTCGAGCTCGAAGGCCTTACGACCGAACACCCCGACGGCCTCAGGATCGGTGCCGTAGCCCCCCTTGTGTCCAGGCACGTTGAGACGCCCCGGGTTTCGCGCCGCATACGCCCTGAGCGCCTCGAGATAGGGCGCGCGCTCTTGCGCCGACGGTGCCGCAGGCGCAGTGTCGCCGCTAGAGGTGTCGGTACTTACGACCGGCCTTGGCACAAACGGCGAGTGTACGTAAGCGCGCCCTCGACGGCTTCAGCCACGGAGTTGGCGACGGTAACGCCAGGCGCGAGCATCCGTTCGCCTCCGCCATCCGGCAGCGCCCGCTCGAGGCGCCAAGTAGCGAGCCCGAACACCGGTTTGCCCGCCTTCAGCGCCAGCGCGATCTCGGAGAGCGTGCCGTAGCCCCCGCCGATCGCCACCAGCGCGTGAGCGGCCCGGACCACGAGAGCGTTGCGAGCTTCGCCGAGGCCGGTCGGGATCGCGATCTCCACCCACGGGTTGGCGTCCCGGGGATCGCTGCCCGGGAGGATCCCGACGGTCGTGCCGCCGGCGCCGCGCGCTCCCCTACAGGCTGCCTCCATCACGCCACCAAGCCCCCCGCAGACCAGGATCGCTCCCCCAGCGGCGATCAGACGCCCCGCCTCCTCGGCTACCGCAAGCTCGGCGGGGGTCGCCTCTCCCGGCCCGACGACCGCGACAGCCGGACGCGCAGCCATTGCCGCTCCCCGCTGTCAGCGGGCGACGAAGTTCACGAGACGACCGGGAACGACGACCGTCTTGACGATCTCGCGCCCGTCGAGACGCGCAGCGAGCTTCGGCGAGCGGCGGGCGATCTCGGCTAGCTCCTCGCGCGACGCGCCCGACGGTGCCTCGACACGGTCGACGAGCTTCCCGTTTAGTTGAACCACGAGCTCGAAGCTTTCGCTCTCGAGCAACGCCGGGTCGGCCTGGGGCCACGGCTCCTCCCACACCCACCGCCCGGTCATGAGCTCGTATACCTCGGCGCCTAGATGCGGAGCGAACGGGAAGATCAGCGAGCCGGCGGTGGCGACCGCGAAACGCAGCTGCGATGCCCCTTCGGCCGATTCGTAGAGCTCGTCCTTGTACCTGTAGATCTCGTTGTCGAGCTCGATCACGGCCGCGATCGCCGTGTTGAAAGCGAACCGCTCGCAGTCACGGGTGACTTTGTCGATCGCCCAGTGCGCTTTGCGCAAGAGCGGTGTGGGCTCTCCCCGGGGAGCGTCTGAGGGCGGCGTGCGGTCAGCAACCTCGCGCGCCACGCGCCACAGTCGCCCGAGCTGGCGGTGGATGCCGGCGATGCCCTCGTCCGACCAGTCCGCGTCCTGTTCAGGCGGCCCGATGTAGAGCACGTAGGTGCGCGCGGTGTCGGCGCCGTAGCGCTCGACGTAGTCGCGCGGGCTGACGACGTTGCCCTTCGACTTCGACATCTTCGCCCCTTCGCGCGTGACCATCCCCTGCGTGAAGAGGCGCGCGAACGGCTCGCGCACGTCGAGCAACTCCATGTCAGCCAGGGCCTTGCAGAAGAAACGCGCGTAGAGAAGGTGCAGGATCGCGTGCTCGACGCCGCCGATGTACTGGTCGACCGGCATCCAGCGCCGCAACACCTCGCGGTCGAAGGGGGCGCGATCGTTGCGCGGGTCGCAGTAGCGCAGGAAGTACCAGGACGAGTCGACGAACGTGTCCATGGTGTCGGTCTCGCGCCGCGCCTCGCCCCCGCAGCGCGGGCATCTCGTACGCACCCACTCCTCGGCCGCCGCGAGCGGCGAGCGCCCCTTCGGTGCGTAGTCGGAGATGTCGGGAAGTTCGACCGGTAGTTGCTCGTCCGGCACCGGCATGATCCCGCACTCGCGCTCGCAGTAGACGACCGGTATCGGGCAGCCCCAATAGCGCTGGCGGGAAATCAACCAGTCGCGTAGGCGGTAGTTGACGGCCCGCCGGCCCTTGCCTTCGCGCTCCAGCCATTCGACGATCCGCTCGTACGCCTCGCGGTTGTGGAGGCCATCGAACGGTCCCGAGTTGACCATCGGGCCGTCGCCCGTGTAGGCCTCGCGCTGGACGTCCTCGCCACCCTTGATGACCTCGCGGATCGGAAGTCCGAACTCGCGTGCGAACTCGTGGTCGCGCTCGTCGTGGGCAGGCACCGCCATGATCGCGCCGGTGCCGTACTCCATCAGCACGTAGTCGGAGACGAACATCGGGATCAGCTCGCCGTTGACCGGGTTTCGCACGTAGCGGCCAAGCGCGACACCGGTCTTGCGGCGATCGGCGGCCCCGCGCTCTTCGTGCGACGCCTGCATCGCGCGGTTGACGTACTCGCGCACTTCGGGCGAGTCGTTGAGCTTGAGCACGTCGGGATGCTCGGGAGCGAGCACAAAAAACGTCGCGCCGAAGAGCGTGTCCGGACGGGTCGTGAAGACCGGGTAGTCGATGCCGAGCTCCTCGCAGCGAAAGACGACCTCCGCGCCCTCGGAGCGCCCGATCCAGTTGCGCTGCATCGTCTTGACGTGCTCGGGCCAGTCAAGGTCGTCGAGGTCGCGCAAAAGCTGCTCGGCGTAAGCGGTGATCCGGAAGAACCACTGTTCGAGCTGTCGCGCCTCGACGGGAGTGCCGCACCGTTCGCAGCGGCCGTCGACGACCTGTTCGTTGGCGAGCACTGTCTGGTCGCGCGGACACCACTTCACCGCCGCCTGGCGGCGGTAGGCGAGGTCGCGCTCGAGGAAACGCAGAAACAGCCACTGCGTCCAGCGGTAGTAGCTCGGCTCGTGCGTGCCGAACTCGCGCGACCAGTCGATCGAGACGCCCCAGCGGTGGAACTGCCGGCGGAACTCGGCGATCGACTTTTCGGTCGATACGCGCGGGTGCTGGCCGGTGCGGATGGCGTGGTTCTCGGCCGGCAGCCCGAAGGCGTCGTAGCCCATCGGGTGCAGAACGCGGTACCCCTGCCGGCGGCGGAAGTGGGCGACCGCGTCGCCCACCGAATAGCACTTCAGATGCCCGATGTGCGGTTCCCCCGAGGGGTAGGGGAGCATCTCGAGCACGTACTGCTTCGGACGCGCCTCAGGTTCGTTGGAGACTTCCCACGTGCGCTCGCGCGCCCACAGCTCGCGCCACTTGGCCTCGATCGCGTGCGGGTCGTAGCGTGCCTCCACCGTCGCGCGAAGGGTAACGGCGAGCGAGCGCGTGCGGCGCGCAGCGCGCCGCACGCGGCTCGCTCGTCCGCGCTGCCCCCCTTAAGTGGCCTGGGCCGCGGCGTGCCGAAGCTGCCCCCTGCCGGCTGGTCGCGCCCCGCTGCTCATTCCGCCGCGCGCCTCGAAGCGCCGACCGAGCCGCCCTAGGCTAAGTGCAAGCGCCAGCGCCATCGCCGCCCAGGCTCCCAGAACCGTGGCGAGGCCGGCCTGCCACAGCCAGGGCGGAACGCCGCGTGCCTCGCGCAGGAAGATCCACTCGTCGCCCACGAAGGCGCGGGTGAAGACGGGCGCAGCGGGCAGCGCCGCACCGGCCGCGTCGCGCATCGCCCGCTCGAGTTGGCTGCGCGTGAAGCTCACCGGTAGCGAGCGCCGCGAGCCGTCGAGCCCAGCGTCGGCCGGCAGGCGCAACGGCACCGCCCCGCGCACCCGACCAGCGTTCAGGCGTAGCGCCGCCTTCCAGGTTCCGGCCAGAGGCACCGGACTTGTGCTGCGATAGCTGCCGTCCGCCGCTCGCGCCATCGGCGCGACCACACGGTCGCGCCGGCCCTGCCAGGCGAGCACGTACAACCAGTTCGGCTGGGCCGCGATCGCCGCTGGGGAGAGACGCGCCACCACGTAAGCCTCTCCACTCGATCCTGCGACCGGCCGAAGCTCGACGCGCGCCACGGCGTCGGGCACGGTGCGCAGCGAGGCGGCCACACAGGCGCCCACCGCCAGCGCCGCGGCCCCGGCGAACCCTGCGCGTGCCAGCGCCGGCCGCGGCAGAGCGCCGCGCAGCGATGCCGCGAACAGCGCTCCTAGCACGCCGCCGGCGCAGCCGCCGAGGAGGGCGAGCAGGAGCCCCTCCGGCAGCAGCGCGGTTGTCCACGGCAGCGGCATCGCCACGCGCGACCAGCCGTAGCCAGCGGCGAAGCCGGCCGCGGCGCTGACGACGCCGGCGACGGCGCCGAACCCAACCGTTCGCGTGGGCGCGGGCACCGCTCGCCGCGAAAGCAGCAGCGACCCGACGACCTCGACAGCTAGTGCCTCGGCGAAAAAGAGCGGCAACGTCGGCGTGTGCACTCCCATCGCACCAGCAAACAGGCTGGCGCTGCCGCGCACCGCGACGTACGCCGTGGCAGCTCCCAGCGCCGCGCCACGCCCAACCCACGCGCGCGCCGCCACCAGCACGAACGCTGCGGCGAGCGCGAGCACGAGCGGCTGCCATACCTGGCGGTAGAGCGGAACGCCGTAGTCGTACTCGGCGAGGAACAGCTCGAGCCCGCAGAGAAGACCTCCGAGTAGCGTCGCTCGCTGGGCAGCGCCGAACCAGCGCGCCCAGCGGCGGGCGCCGGCCAACGTGGGCGCCACCGCGCGGCTCTCGTCCCGCCCAGCGACGCCAGCTGAAGCGCGCTTGGCGCGTGCTTCCGCGCCCTCCTGGACGAGCACGAGCATGCCGACGACGCTCAGCACGCCGAAGAAGAGAAAGACGAAGTGGGTCGGCGACCAGAGCGTTACGTCCTGCCCGTAGATGCGGTGCCAGACGTCGTCGAGCGAGAGCGCGGCGAGAGCGAAGAGCATCGCGGCGGCCAACAGCGCGCCGCCGAGGGGCCCGCGCCGGCCGCCGCCGGCCAGGACCCAGGCGGGTCCGCGGTCGCGCTGGTCGGCGGTGCCGAGCGCTAGCACCCCCGCCGCGAACGCGGCGAATATGCCGAACAGCATCGGGTAGTGGGCGGGGTTGCCGAGGGGGCCGGTGTCGCGCCCTTGGTCGATGTGGTAGCCGATGTCCCACATCCCACCCCACATCGCTGCGAGCAGACCGACGGTCGCAATCGCCACGGGCAGCGCCGACCACCCTGGGAGACCGAAGAGACGCCCTACGACACGCCCTGCGACACGCAGCGGCCGCGCTTTCCCGCGCCGGTAGCGCACGCAAGTCGCGATCACGGCTGCGCTGCCGCCCCAGTAGACAGCCGCCAGGACGGCGAGCTGGTCGAGCGGCGCTCCGCCTGCCGAGGGTGCCGCTTGCGCGAAGAACGCCTCAGCCACTCGCTTCCACCTCCACGCTCTTTGTGTCTTGTCCGTTTTCCGCCTCGCGGCGCCGGGAGACCCCCCGGACCAGTCTTGCGGCGGGCGCCGATCGTTCGCCACCCACCACAGCCGCAAAACGATAAGACGCATGTTACAGCATGCGTCTGAATGTATCCCGACGACTTTGGCTGTACGGTCTCTCTGGATGAACGGAAACGCAGGCACCGACAGCTCCGCGACTTCCCCAGGCGCGGAAGAGCTCGTCGATCAGCTGCTCGACGCTCCCGGCAACGCCGAGACGACCGAAGAGCGGATCCTGCAGGCAGCCGCCGAACAGGTCGAGGACTTCGGTCTCAGACGTTTCACGATCGACGACGTCGCCCGCCGCGTCGGCGTCTCGCGCGTCACCGTCTACCGCTACTTCCCGAAGAAGAACCGCCTCATCGAGGCGCTCGTCCTGCACGAGATGCGGCGCTTCTTGCGCGCCGTCGAAGAGGCGACACGCTCGTGCGCCACACTCGAGGAGCGGCTCGTCGAGGGTTTCGTGTTCGGCCTGCTGTACCTCCGCCAGCACCGCCTTCTGCGCCGGCTTTTGCGCAGCGAGCCGGAGCTGATCCTGCCAGCGCTCACCACCGAGGGCGAGCGCGTCCTGGCCGCCGGCCGCGAGTTCATCGCGCGGTTCGCGCGCGAAGAAGCTGCGGCCGGCCGCCTACCGCTCGACGAAGAAGAGATCCAAGCGGTTTCCGAGCTTCTGACGCGGGCCGTGCTCTCGTTCGTCGTCACGCCGCACTCGGTGCTCGACCTCGAAACACCCGAGGGGATCAGGCACTTCGCCGAGCACTACCTGGCAGCGACCCTGCGCGGGATCCTGGCACTGCGCGACTCCCGCGGCTCCTAGCCGCAAGCGAAAGTGGAGCTGACGGGACTCGAACCCGTGACCTCGGCGCTGCCAGCGCCGCGCTCTCCCAGCTGAGCTACAGCCCCGTGTGGCGGCGAGTTTAAACGCTCACCGGCCGGTCCGCGCGCGCAGGGGTGTGGCCGCCGGAGTCCCGGCGGCCACCGTCGCTGCGCCTCGGCCCTGTTACTGGGAGGAAGCTTCGCCGTCGCGCGATACCCGCGGGCGCGGCCTGTGGGCCTCGAGAATCCGCCGCCCGAGCTCGGCGACCTGCTCGTCGCTCAACCGTGTGTGGTCGAACCCGACCTCTTCGAGCTCGCGCCGCACCGCCTGCACGGTGCGCATTGCGTCGAGGTCGTGACCGAGCTTCGCCAACACGGCGCTCAGGTTCGGATCGTCGAGAGCGGTCTGGCCGTTCGCACTCGCGGTCAGGAGCCACTGGTGCAGAGCCTCCGCTTGTTCGACGGGGAGCTCCAGCCGCACCGGACCGCGCGCGCTCACGGCCTGCGAGACCTCGTCCACGGCCTGCTCGCCGACAACGCTCTGGTTGGTATCCGTCATCGTGTTGTCCTATTCGGCACAAACGCCGCTGTGTTTTAGCCCTCGTCGGGCTCGGCAAGATCCGTTGCGCCAAGCTCGGGTGCGGCGAAGTGTCGGCGCGGCGCCTCCTCCCACAGCGACTCCAGGCGGTAGTAGTCGCGCGCCTCGGGCGTAAAGACGTGCACCACGCAGTCCAGGTAGTCGAGAAGGATCCACGACGCTTCGCGCTCGCCCTCGATTCGCGCCGGCCGGATGCCCGCTGCTTTCAGCTCGTCGCGGATCGACTCGGCGATTGCGCGCGCCTGACGGTCGCTGCGGCCCGTGGCGATAACGAAAAAGTCGGTGAACCCGGCGATCGCGCGTAGGTCCAGCACGACCACGTCCTCGCCCTTCTTTTCGAGGGCGGCAGCGGCAGCGCGCTCGGCTATCTCCTCGCCGCTCGCCGCTTGCCGCACGGCACCGGCTGCCGAACGAGCAGCTGTTCGCGAGATGCGCGGCCGGGACGAGCGCCCGTTCACCGGGACGCCGCCACCTCCTGGCGGCCGGCGCCGTACAGCCCGGACGCGAATATCCGCTCGTGCACCGCGTCCGGAACGAGGTAGCGGATCGGCTGGCCACGACGTATGCGCAGCCGTACGAGACTCGAGGAAATCTCGACCCGCGGCATCTCGAAGTAGCGCACTCTTTCGACGCCGCGCAAGCGGGCGATCGAGATCGCGACCGCGTCACGCGACCAGCCGGTGCGATCGACGACAACCACCTCGGCGAGCTCGAGCAGCCGCTCGGGCTCGTGCCAACGCGGCAAGCTCGCTGCCTGGTCGCCGCCGAGAATCAGCACCGGCTCTAGATCGGGCTCGCGCTCGCGCAGCTCGGTGACAGTGTCGACCGTGTACGAGGGCCCCTCGCGTTCGAGCTCAAGCCGCGAGACAGCGAAGCGCGGATCGTCGCCGATCGCGAGCTCGCAGAGCTCGGCGCGGACGTCGGCACCGGGGTCGTCTTCAACCTCACGGTGCGGTGGTCGCGCCGCCGGTATCCACAGCACGCGCTCGAGGTCGAAACGCGCAGCCGCCTCCTGCGCGAGCACCAGGTGCCCGAGGTGCGGTGGGTTGAAGGTGCCTCCGAGAAGACCGACCCTCACGTCACTCGCGCACGTGACCCGTGCCCTCGACGATGTACTTGTAGGTCGTCAGCTCGCGCAAACCGATCGGACCGCGCGCGTGCAGCTTTTGCGTCGAGTTGCCGATCTCGGCTCCCAGACCGAACTCGTAACCGTCGGTGAAGCGCGTCGAGGCGTTGACGTACACGCAGGCAGCGTCGACGCGATCGCAGAACGCGCGTGCCGCGTCGGTCGAGGCAGTGACGATCGCCTCTGAGTGGCCCGAGCCGTAGCGAGCGATGTGCTCCACCGCTTCGTCGAGCGTGTCGACGACACGGACCGCGAGGATCGGCGCCAGGTACTCCGTGCGCCAGTCGTCCTCGGTCGCCGGGCGCAGCTGCGTCGCTCGATCCTTGGCGAGCGCCTGCGTGCGCGCACAGACGCGCAGTTCGACGCCGCGTTCGAGCAGATCGTCGACGATCGCGGGTACGAAACGTGGCGCGACAGCACTGTGCACGAGCAGAGTCTCGCAAGCGTTGCAAACACCTGGGCGCTGGGTTTTGGCGTTGATGACGATCCTGCGAGCGCGGTCGAGGTCGGCGTGAGCGTCTACGTAGACGTGGCAGTTGCCAGCAGCGGCGTAGATCACGGGCACGGTCGCGACCGCCTCGAGCGCTCGCTTGAGACCCTCCCCGCCGCGGGGGATGATCAGGTCGATCGTGTCCTTGGCAGTGGCGAGAGCGCGCAGGTCGTCGCCGCGCTCTCCCGGCGGTACGAGCACGATCGCGTCGGCCGGCACACCCTCGGCGGCGGCCGCCTGGGCGGCGATCGTGGCCAGAATCGCGTTCGACCGCTCTGCGCTCGACGAACCACGCAGCACGACGGCGTTGCCCGACTTGAGACAGAGCGCGGCGCAATCGATGGTCACGTTCGGTCGCGCCTCGTAGACCACAGCGACAACGCCGAGCGGTACGCGCACGCGGCGCAGGTCGAGACCGTTGGGCAGACGGCGCCCCTCGATCACCTCGCCGACGGGATCGGGGAGCGCCGCCACCGCCCGCACACCGGCCGCGATCGCCGCGATCCGCTCCTCGCTTAGTGACAAGCGATCGATCAGTGCGTCGTCGAGCCCTGCCTCACGGCCACGCGCCACGTCGTCGGCGTTAGCCTCGAGGATTTCCTCAACCCGCTCCGCGAGCGTCGTAGCGATGCGCTCAAGAGCAGCGTCACGCACCCGACGGTCGAGCCGAGCGAGCAGCCGTGACGCCGCCTTCGCGCGACGACACAGCTCCTCGACGGTTGCGGCCGCGATCGCCATCCCGGCAAGAGTAACGCTGGCCGCGTTCAAGCGAGCGCGAGGTAGTTGCGGTGCACGGCTTCTTCGCTCGCGTGCGGCAACAGCTCGCGTACGCGGTCGCTTGTCAGGCCCATCACCCGACGCAGCTCGTCGGCGCTGTAGTTGACGATTCCCTTCCCTACCAGGCGGCCGTCGTGGCGGATCTCGACAGCGTCGCCCGGTTCGAACTCCCCCTCCACGGCGAGGATCCCCACCGGCAGCAAGCTGCTGCCACGCTCGACCAGCGCCCGTACCGCACCGGCGTCGACGACAACCGCACCGCGCGCCGGCTTGGCGTGGCGCAACCAGAGTTTGAAGCTCGGCTCGCGGCCACGCCGAGGGTGGAACAGCGTGCCCGCGCGACCTCCGGCGAGGACGGTGGCGAGCGCTCTCGGGTCGAGCCCCGAGGCGACGACGCAGGCGATGCCCGCCCCGGTGACCATCTCGGCGGCGGCTACCTTCGACCGCATGCCGCCCGAGCCGACAGCGCTGCCGCTCTCGCCGATCGTGTAGTTGGCGAGCTCGCGTGGATCGCGTACCTCGCTGACCAGACGAGCGCTCGCGTCACGCCTGGGATCGGCGGTGTAAAGACCGTCGGTGTCGGTGAGCAGCAGCAGCAGCCGCGCTTCCACCAGGATCGCCACTTGCGCGGCCAGAAAGTCGTTGTCGCCGAACGAGATCTCGTCGGTCGTGGTGGTGTCGTTCTCGTTGACGACCGGCACCACACCCCAGCGCAGCAGCGTTGCGAGGGTGTGCCGCGCGTTGACGTAGTGGGTGCGCTGCGCCATGTCGTAGAAGGTGAGGAGGACCTGCGCGGAGCGCACACCGTGGCTGTTGAGCAAGTCGTGCCAGGCTCGGTACACGGTCCCCTGCCCCACCGCCGACGCGGCTTGTAGCTCCTCCATCTGTGTTGGACGCACAGCGATACCGAGCTCACGCAGGCCGCAGGCGATCGCCCCGGAGCTGACGATCACGAAGCGCTCGCCGCGACGAGCGCGCTCGGCGACCGTTGCGGCGACACGCTCGAGGACGTCGCTGCGCACGACCCCCTGCTCGTCGGCCACGAGCGCAGAGCCGAGCTTTACGACGATCGGGCGCACGGATGCAAGGTTACGGTCGGACCTTGGTGCGCAACGGGGCTCGGCCCCCACTCGCGGCGAGTGGCGTGTAACCGCGGCAGCGTCAGCCGGCAGCGACAGCCGCGCCGCATCGATCACAGCGGCCCCCCGCCCCCGCAGCGGCTACAGGGGCGAACCGCCGTCGATCCGCCACCGGCCGTCATCACGCCGGAAGAAGAGCCGCTGGCGGCGCACCACCGATCCGTAAGCGATCCGGGCTCTCGCCACGGCGCGATCGCCGTCGACACGCACCGCTTCGATCGCCACCAGCCGCAGGCGCGTGTCTTGGAGCGAGGCGATGTCGCGGCGACAGAGGCTGCGCGCGCGCTCGCCGCGCGCTCCGGTTTGCGCTTCCAGAAAACGCAGCGAGAGCACTTCGTCGCAGAGCGCAGCGGCGTCGCGCGCGTTGGTGGCAGTGACGAAACGCTCGATGACGCCGCGTACCCGCTCGGCGTCGCTTGGAGCCGTCGCCCAGCGCACCACCGCCACGGCGAGCGCCGCTGCGAAAACGATCGCCAGCGCCAGCGTGAGGCGTCTAGCTCTCACCGCCGACCTCCTCGGGCTCGAAGTCGAATTCGACGCCCGCGATCTCGACGGTGTCGCCAGGACGGAAGCCGGCTGCCTCGAGCTCGCGCACCACTCCGAGCCTACGCAGCCGCTGTTCGATGTATTCGAGAGCGTCGGGATTGTCGAGGTCGTGGCGCGCTATCAGCCGCTCCACTTGTGGGCCCGCCACCCTGAAGCGTCCGTCTCCCACCCGCTCGACGGTCACGACACGGTCGGCCCCGGGCCGGTAGACGCGCGCGACGACCGGTTCCGGCGCCGCAGCGGTGTCGCGGGGCACGCGCCGGAAGATCAGTCGCTTGAGCTCGTCGACCCCCCGTCCGGTCGCCGAAGACGTGACGACGACGTCGTCGGGCTGGAAGCCGTACCGCGCCGCGACCGCCGCGGCGACACGTTCGGCCTCGCCGGCGGGCAGGAGGTCGGCCTTCGAGATGCAGAGAACGCGCGGCAGTTCGGCCAGGCCGTGCCCGTGCGCGGCGAGTTCCCGCTCGACGACAGCGAAGTTCGCGACCGGGTCGGAGCCGTCGATCGGCGCACAGTCGACCACATGCACGAGCAACCGGCAGCGCTCGACGTGGGCGAGAAATTCGTGACCGAGACCGGCACCGGCGCTGGCCCCTTCGATGAGCCCGGGGATGTCGGCTACGACGAGCTGGCGACCGTCGTCGTCCTCGATCGCGCCGAGGTTCGGCTCGATCGTCGTGAACGGGTAGTCGGCAACCCGCGGCCGCGCCCGCGTCAGCCGTCGCAACAGCGACGACTTGCCGGCGTTGGGAAGGCCGACGAGGCCGGCGTCGGCGAGCAGTTTGAGCTCCAGCCGCAGCGTCCGCTCTTCGCCGGGCAAGCCGCGCTCGGCGAAGCGGGGCGCCTGGCGAGTGGGAGTAGCGAACCGCCGGTTGCCGCGCCCGCCGGCGCCGCCGCGCGCGACCACCACCCGCTGGCCCGGCGCCAACAGCTCGAAACGCTCGCCCGTGCTCGCATCGGTAGCCACGGTCCCGGGCGGCACGGGCAGCTCGACGTCCTCCCCCCGTCGCCCGTGGCGCTCGGCGCCGCGCCCGTGCTGGCCGCGGCCGGCCACGTAGCGGCGCTTGCGCAGGTAGGCACGGAGGTCGCGCAGATCGCCGTCGCAGACAAGAACGACGTCGCCGCCGCGACCACCGTCGCCGCCGTCCGGACCGCCTTTCGGTACGTACGCCTCGCGCCGGAACGACACGCAGCCGTCACCGCCCGCGCCGGCGCGGACATGTATCTCGGCGCGATCGCAGAACAACCGCTGCCGCCTACGAGGGCGGCACCACGTGAACCAGCCGCCCGCGGCGACCGCGCGTGAACTTCACGACACCTGGTCGCAAGGCGAACAGCGTGTGGTCGCGACCGATACCGACACCGTCGCCCGGCTTGAAGGGCGTCCCCCGCTGGCGCACGAGGATCTCGCCGCCGCTCACGACCTCGCCAGCGAACACCTTGACGCCGAGGCGCTTGGCCTCCGAGTCACGCCCGTTGCGGCTGGAACCGAGTCCTTTCTTATGAGCCATCGCCCTGCTTCTTTTCGGACTTGGAGCTACGCGTGCCGGTCATAGCGATCTTCGTGACCTCGAGCCGTGTCAGTTCGGCCCGGAAACCGGTGCGGCGCTTGTAGCCCTTCTTCGGTTTGAACTTGAGGATACGCAGCTTCGGCCCGCGCTCGTGCTGTTTCACTACAGCCTCGACGCGAGCCTTGGCGAGCGCTTTGGCGTCGAGCACGACGTCGCCACCGTCGGGGCGCACGAGCAGCGGCTCGAGTTCGACCCGCTCGCCCGGCTCGGCGTGCAACCGATCGACCAGCAGCTGCTGGCCTTCGGCGACCCGATATTGCTTGCCTTGAACTCTGACTACTGCGTACACGACGACTCCACCCCGCCGCTGGCGAGAACGAGCCGGCAGTCTAGCGAGCGAGCGGACCCCTTGGCCGGCGGCTGCGAGCCCCGCTAGCCCAGCTCAGGCGCTCGCGGCGCTGCGCCGCCGCGCTCGACGTCCGCCTCGCCGCGTCGCTCCGCCGTCCGCAGGGTCGCTGTCGCTGCTCGCGCCGCCCTCTGCGACGAGCGTCGCCTCCGCCGAAGAGCGGCCCACCCGCTCGATCCGCACCAGCACCTTCTGGCCGACGAGGCCGGCAGCGCCGCGTACAGCCACCACATAGCCGTCGAGCTTGGCTACAGCGTCGTCCTCGTTGTACATGTGCGGCTCGACCAGCTCGACGAACACCTCGTCGCCCTCGCGGAACGGCAGCGCCCGCTCGGCGATCTCGTCGAGCGTCCCCTCGGCCACGACCTCCATGTGGTCGATCGGCAGCGCTTCCGTGCCCTCGAAGTGGAAACGCTTCCCGGTTTCGGTCTCGATCTCGTCGATCCAGTGGTCGGGCGAACGGGTGAGCAGCGCCGAGACGCGCGGGTGCATACGCACCAACAACGCCTCCGCACCAGGGTGAGCGAACGCGGTCTCGCGCAGCCAGCGGGCAGCCTGCAGCGCCACCGTCTCCTCGCTCAGCACCACCCCCTCGCCGGCACAGGTAGGACACGGCTTGGTGAGGATCCCGCGCACACCTTCGGTGACGTTCTGGCGCGTCATCTCGACCAGCCCGAGCGGCGAGACCTCGACGACATAGGTCTTCGTGCGGTCGCGCTCAAGCGCCTCGCGCAGGCGCCGCAGCACCGCGTCGCGGTTGCGCGCGCGAGCCATGTCAATGAAGTCGATGACGATGATCCCGCCGATGTCGCGTAGCCGCAGCTGGCGGACGATCTCTTCGGCCGCTTCGAGGTTGGTCTTGGTGATCGTGTCCTCGAGGCGCGCGCCCTTGCCACGGCCGGTGAACGACCCGGAGTTGACGTCGATCACGGTCATCGCCTCGGCGTAATCGAACACGAGATAACCGCCCGACGGCAGGTCGACGCGCCGCTCGAGGGTCGAGCGCAAGGCGCGCTCGACCCCGAAGCGCTCGAAGAGCGGTGGTTCGCCGCTGTCGAGCTCGACGCGGTCGACAAGATCAGGCGCCGTGCGGCTAAGGAAGCTGACAAGCCGCTCGTGTGCCTTCTGGTCGTCGACCAGCGCGCGCTCGAACTCGCTCGAGAAGATGTCGCGCACGACGCGGACCGGAAGATCGGCCTCCTGGAAAACCAGCGCCGGCGCATCGGCGCGCTCGGCACGTTCGCGCAGGATGTCGTAGAGCATCCGCAAGTAGAGGATCTCGCGTTCGAAGTCGCCGCGCTCCGTTCCCTGGGCGGCCGTGCGGACGATCCATCCGCCCTCCGGCAGGTCGATCTTCTGCAGCTCGCGGCGCAGACGGGCGCGCTCTTGGTCGTCGAGCCGGCGCGAGACGCCGATCCCTTCGCCCTGCGGAACGTAGACGAGGTAGCGCCCGGCTATCGACAGCTGCATCGACAGCCGCGGCCCTTTTGTCTTCAGCGGATCCTTGACGACCTGCACGAGGATCTCCTGCCCGTGACGAAGCAGCTCCGAGATCCTCTTGCCCTTGCCGGAGCGTCCGCGCCGCGCGACCTCGACGCCCGGCAGAACGATGTCGTCGGAGTGCAAAAAGCCGTTCTTCTCGAGCCCGATGTCGACGAACGCCGCCTCGAGCCCGGGCAGGACGTTGTCGACGCGGCCTTTGTAGATGTTGCCGACGATCGAGCGCGCGCCGCGCCGCTCGACGTAGATCTCGGCGACGCGCCAGTCGGCGGGCTGCCTGCTACGGGCGGAGCGCGAACGCGAGCGTCCTCGACCGCCGACGCTGCCCTCGGCCTCGAGAATCGCCACCCGCGTTTCGCCGCGGTCGACCGCAACGAGTACCTGCTTTCTCAAGTTTCCGTCCTCTCGTGTCGAAGGTCCGTCCTTGCATCACGCGACCGCCTTCGCCAACGAGAGCTCGCGGGACCTAGCGTGGATCGACTGCAAAAGCCCTAGCGCCAAGAGCGTGACGATCACCGAAGAACCGCCGTAGCTGAGGAGCGGCAGCGGCACGCCGGTGATCGGCGCGAGGCCGATCGTCATGCCCACGTTCACGAAGACTTGGAACATGAGCATCGCGGTCACTCCGGCCGCCAGCAGCGCCCCGAAGAGGTTCTTCGCCAGCGTCACCACTCTCAGCGCCCGCCAGATCAGGAGCGCGTAGAGACTGAGCACTAACGCCGCCCCGACGAAACCGAAGACCTCGCCGACCACCGCGAAGATGAAGTCGGTGTGGTGTTCGGGTAGGAAGTTGAGCTTCGTCTGTGTCGCCTCGCTGCCACGGCCGGTCTTCCCGCCGGCACCGATCGCTGTGAGCGACTGGTTTACCTGGTAGCCCTCTTCGCGCGGGTCGGCGGTCGGGTGAAGGAACGCCGTGAGGCGGTCGCGCTGGTAGGGCTTGAGCACCTCGACCCCGACCGCCGGGGCGACCACGAGCGCAAAAACGGCTGCGCTCACCCCCACGGCAGCTAGCGCCGCCAGATGGCTCCAGCGCGTTCCAGCGACGAAAAGGACGGCACCGGTAATGGCGAGATAGACGAGACCCGTTCCCAGATCGGGCTGGGCTACGACGAGGGTCGCCGGCCCCAAGCCGAGGAGCGTGACCTTCACCGTGGTCTGCCGCTCGTGCAGCTGCCGGATCCTGTCGACGACGAAGCCGGCGAGAGCGACCACGAGCAACAGCTTGCCCAGCTCCGAGGGTTGAAAGTTGAAGAACGGCAGTTCGATCCAGCGCCGAGACCCGCGCGCCGCCGACCCGATCGCGAACACCGCGACGATCGAGCCGATCATCCCGAGGTAGATAGCGTTGCGGTACTCGCGCAGGCGCGAGTAGTCGATCCGCGAGACCGCCAGCATCAGGACCAGCCCGACGACGCCGTAGGCGAGCTGGCGCCACACGTAGTAGTAGGGCTGCCCCGGGATGTCGCCCGTCGTCGCCTCGAGCAGCACGACGATGCTCGCGGCGAGCAAACCCACCGTCGCGACGAGCATGAGCGGGTCGACGCCGGCCAGCAGCCGCGTGGGCTGCCAAACCGTCCCGCGAGGTCTCGTTGCTACCGAAGACGCGTACATCGCGTTGGTGCGACCCTAGCCTGCCCGGTGACGGGACGCTCTCCCCGCCAGCCGCGCCCACAGGCCGCCAGGTTCAAGTGTGTCACCTTCCGGCCGGCGCCGCGTCGGCGGCCGTGCTGCGGTTTCGGCACGATGCCCGTCAGTCGGGGGCGCTCCCGGACGGCGCGCGATCGTTGCGCACATCGAAGAGCGCAGCGAGGATGCGACGGGCCATCGGCGCAGCCGTCTCGGCACCGAAGCCGCCCGCTTCGTCGGTGACAACGACGACGTAACGGATCGCGGGGTACGGAGCGAGTCCGACGAACCACGACTGGTCGGCGCGGCCGGCGCCCTTTTCGGCGGTACCTGTCTTGCCGGCCACGGGAATCGGAAACCCCTGGAAGACGGGAGTAGCGGTACCGCCGGGCGCCGATGTCGCTCCGCGCAAACCGTCGAGGATCGCCTGTCGCGTGACCTGCGACATACGCACACTCCGCGCCGGCGGCGCTTGCAAGCTTTGGATGGGACGGCCGGACGCATCCTCGACACGCAAACCAATGCGCGGAACCACCACCCGACCGCCATTGGCGATCGCCGCGTAGGCGACTGCGAGCTGCACTGGGTCGGCGCGCAGGTCGCCCTGCCCAACGGCGAGGTTGACGTTGTCACCGACCGTCCACGGGCGATCGGTCAACCTCCGCTTGAACAGCCGGTTCCGCCACGCCGGCGAAGGCACGAGCCCCTCCCACTCGCCCGGCAGGTCGATGCCCGTGCGCCGCCCGAAGCCGAGCGCGTGCGCCCACCGCTGTAGCTGAGTGCCGCGGGCGTTGAGGTCGGCGCCGAGCCGGTAGAAGAAAACGTCGCTCGACACCGTCAGTGCGCGGCGCACATCGACCGCCCCGTGGGCCTTGCCGCCGGCGTTGCGAAACGTGATGCCGGAGATCGTGATCGAACCAGGGTCGTAGATCACCGAACCGGGAGTGATGAGCCCGGTCTCGAGCGCCGCCGCAGCGGTGACGACCTTGAACGTCGAGCCGGTCGGGTAGCCACTCTGGATCGCGCGGTTGAGAAGCGGTGCGCCGTTCAGCGGGTCGGTGAGCCGGCGGTAGTCGGAGGCGCGCACAATCTTGGCGAAGATGCTCGGGTCGAACGAGGGCTGCGAGCCGAGGGCGATCACCTCGCCCGTGCGCACGTCCATCACCACGAACGCGCCACGCCCCGTACCCGATGCCAGCGCTGCCTGGCCGGCACGCTGGACGTCGAGGTCGATCGACAGGCGCAGGTTGCGACCCTGGATCGGTCGCCGCACCGAGAGCTCGCCTTTGAAGCGACCGCGAGCGTCGACCTGCACACGGTTGGCTCCGTTGCGCCCGCGCAGGAAGCGGTCGTACTCGTACTCGATGCCGCTCTGGCCGACCCGATCGCCCATCGCGACACCGCGGTAGCGGTCCTGGCGGAGCTGCTCGGCGGTGACCTCGCCGACCGTCCCGAAGAGGTGCGCGCCGATCTCGCGGTACGGGTAGGAGCGTAAGAACACGCGTTCCACGGTCACCCCGGGCAGGCGGTCCTGGTGCTCGAGAACGTAGGCGACGACCGGGAGCGAGACGTCCTGCCGCACGGTCGCCGCCGCGAACGGCATCGCCTTGAACTGGCGCTCCACCGAGCGTTCGATCCGCCGGGGCGACACTCCGAGGATCCGCCCCAGACGGCGGAAGACCTCCTGGCGGCGGGCGCGGTCGCGCGGCAGCTTGTCGGGCGTCACTTCCAGCGCCAGGCTCGGGCGGTTGGCGACGAGCACGCGCCCGTTGCGGTCGAGGATCTCGCCGCGTGGCGCCTGCACCCGGATCTCGCGCACGCGGTTGTTGTTCGCCTCCTGCAGGTAGCGATCGCCCGAGAGGACCTGCAGGTACCAGAGGCGGAAGAAGATCACCGCGAAACCGACGAGCGCGACGAAGCCGAGGACGGCGATCCGCACCGCGAGCTGCGGCGTGAGCCCGGGCCGCCTGTCAGTTTCGAGGTACACGGCGCTCAGATGTCGAGACCGCGCAGACCGACCGGGCCCGTGCGCCGGATCTCGCGCCGGCGTCGTCGCTCGAGGGGATCTACAGCCAGCACTGGCCGCAGCACCTTGCGCACGAGCGCGAACAGCGGCAGACCCGCGGCAGCGCCGAGCAGCGCCCCGGCGACGAGGTCGCGCGCTAGCAGCCAGCTGACGCGCGCGACGTCACCGGGATCGAGCAGGAAAGAAACCGCAGTGAAGCCGGCACCGTACGCGAACACCGCCGCGGCCCCGAGCGGTAGGGCGACAAGTGTGTTCCCCGGATCGCGCAGCTCGCGCCAACGGCCGACGGCGAAACCGAGCAGGGTCAACACGAGCGACGAAACCCCCGCCGTAGCGCCGCTCAGGAAATCGAGGAAGGCGCCGCTGGCGAACCCGGCGGCTGCTCCGCCCACCGGCCCGGCGAAGAATCCACAAGCCGCGACGGTCACCGGCACGATGTTGAGCTCGGCGCCAAACAGGCCCACCTGGCTTGCGACCGTAAGCTGCACCACGACCGTCACCGCGGCGAGACCGGTCACGATCGCTGTCGAGCGCCAACCGAGCTCCATGGTTTCAGGGCTGCGCCAGACTGGCGAGACTCGCGTCCACGGACGGACGGCGCGTCAGCACCTGCACGATGTCGAGCTGCTCGAGATCGGCGAAAGGCCGCAGGTGAACGCGCTGGTAGAGCTCGACCTCCTCGGGATCGACGTGGACGACGCGCCCGATCGGAATGCCGCGGGGAAATACCGAGGCCAGCCCCCCGGCGTCGAAACCCGAGGTGATCACGACCGAGTTCGGCTTGACGCGCCGGCGGTCCTGGATGAAGTCGAGCACGAGGTCGCGCGGATCGCCGACCGACGGACGAACGACACCGTTGGCCCCGTCCGGCATCACCTGAGCGGCGACAGCGCTTGCCGCGTCGGTGATGAGACGCACGCGCGCCGTGTGGCTCGACACCGAGCTCACGCGCCCCACCAAACCGCCGGCGGCGATCACCGGCTGGTCGATCCGGACACCGTCGCTCGCGCCCCGATCGATCGTCACCGCCGAGTACCACACCGTCGGCGAACGCGCGATCACGCGTGCGGTGAGCGGACGGGTACCGGCCGGAAAACCAGCGCTCGCGGTCAGGCGTGAGAGCCCGGCTAGCTCGCGGCTGTCGTGCACGCGCACCTGGGCGGCTGCTAGCTCCTGGCGCAAGCGCGCGACCTCGGCGCGCAGACGCGCGTTCTCGCTTTTCGCTCGCAGGCTGTCTCGCACCCAGCTGGTGAGATCGTCGACCGGCTTGAGCGCTCGCGAGAGCCCGCGCTCGAGCGGACCGAACAGCTCTTGTGTGCCGCGCGCCAAAACGGAGACGACGCCGCCGGCGGGGTTTCCCACCGACAGGCTGACGAGCACCAGCGACGCGACGACGAACGCCGCCAGAGCTAGCCGCCGGCGGCGGACGCTTCTGCGGTCGAACACCCGCGCCACCCCCGGGCGCGCACGCTAGCGCCGGCGCCGGCGGCGGGCGTGACGGTTCGAGCGGTGGATGGCCTCGAACTCCTCGAGGCTACGGCCCGACCCGACCGCCACGCACGTCAGCGGCGACTCGGCAAGGTGGGCGGGCATCTGCGTTTCGTCGCGCAGGCGCTGGTCTAGACCCTGGAGCAGCGCGCCGCCTCCAGCAAGCATGATCCCGCGATCCATGATGTCCGCGGCGAGCTCGGGGGGCGTGCGATCGAGCGTCTCTTTGACGGCGTCGATGATGATCTGGAGCGGCTCCTCGAGCGCCATCCGCACCTCTTCGCTTGTGATCACGATCGTCTTCGGCAACCCCGAGACGAGGTCGCGACCGCGGATCTCGGCTTGCACCTCCTCCTCGAGCGGGTAGGCGGAGCCGATCTCGAGCTTCACCTCCTCGGCCGTCTGCTGGCCGATCAGCAGCTTGTACTCGCGCTTGACGTAGTTGATGATCGCTTCGTCGAGCTCGTCGCCGCCGACCCGCACCGACTGCGAGACGACGATCCCGCCTAGCGAGATCACGGCGACCTCGCTCGTCCCGCCGCCAATGTCGACGATCATGCTGCCGGTCGGCTCGCCCACGGGCAGCCCCGCACCGATCGCGGCCGCCATCGGCTCTTCGATCAGGTACGCCTGGCGCGCGCCCGCCGACAGGCACGCTTCCTCGACCGCGCGCTTCTCGACGCCGGTCACACCCGAAGGCACGCAGACCACGACGCGCGGATGCGCCCAGCGGTTCTGGTGCACCTTCTGGATGAAGTGGCGGAGCATCTGCTCGGTTACGTCGAAGTCGGCGATAACGCCGTCTTTGAGCGGGCGGATAGCTTGGATCGTGCCCGGCGTGCGCCCGAGCATCCGCTTCGCCTCGATCCCCACCGCATGCACCTCGCCGGTGCGAACGTCGATCGCCACAACCGACGGCTCGGAGAGCACGATGCCGCGCCCGCGCACGTAGACGAGCGTGTTCGCGGTCCCCAAATCGACGGCCATGTCGCGGCCGCCCATGCCAGTGAGATACGAGAACAGTCCCATTTGCGCTCGCTGTCGGCGGGAGATCTAGAGTGCCGGCGGCACCCCCGATGTGGCGCGAGCGGGCGTCACGTGTGAAATGCCACAAGCCCGCACGCGCCCAACGGAGTACGCGGGACGCCGGCGCGCCTCAGTGTAGCGACCGCTTCTCGAGGCTCCTAGCCGTGACCGTGCCCTTGCAGCGGCGCGAGCGGCTCGCAGTGCACGAGCCCCGGCCAGAGCTCGAGGAGGGCGGCGACCGGCAGACCGACTACCGCCGTCGGGTCGCCCTCGACGCGCTCCACGAGCGCCATTCCGCGCAGCTGGATCGCGTACCCGCCGGCGCGGCCGCGCCACTCGCCGCTCGCCACGTACCAGTCGATGTCGCGAGCACCGAGCTTGCGGAAAGCGACACGTGCACTGCGCTCGGCGATGCGCTCCTCGCCGTCCGGCGTACGCAAACAGATGGCGCTAGTCACCGTGTGCGTGCGACCGGCCAGGCGCGCGAGGAAGGAACGCGCCTCGCCGGCGTCGTTCGGCTCGCCGAGAACCGCCCCGTCGAGCGCGACGACGGTGTCAGCGCCGAGCACGGGTAGATCGGCGCGCACGGCGCGCGCTTTGCGACACGCGTTTGCGATTGCCACCGCCCGCGGCTCTCCGCGCTGCTCCTCCCCGACCTCTGTGCGCTCGACGACGAAGGGAACGCCCAGCAGCTCGAGGATCCGCCGGCGTTGCGGCGAGCGCGAAGCTAGAACGAAAAGCGGGTGGCTCTCCCCGCTCAAGCCACCGCGCTGCCGACCAGCTCGGGGAAGAAGATCGCGACCTCGCGCTCCGCCGACTGCGGCGAGTCGGAGCCGTGGACCATGTTGTTCTGGACCGACAGCGCGAAGTCGCCACGGATCGATCCCGGGGCGGCCGCGAGGGGATCGGTGGCACCGATCACCTGCCGCGCAGCCTCGACGGCGCGCTCGCCCTCGAGCACCATCGCAACGAGCGGGCCGCTCGTGATGAAGTCGACGAGTTCGCCGAAGAACGGCTTCTCGCGGTGCTCGGCGTAGTGGCGCTCGGCGGTCTCGCGGTCGAGCTGCATCGACTTCAGCGCGACGATCCGCAGTCCTTTGCGCTCGAAGCGGGCGATGATCTCGCCGGTGAGACCGCGCGCGAAAGCGTCGGGCTTGACGAGGATCAGCGTGCGTTCCAAAGCTCTCTTCTCCTCTCCTTTCGAACGGTTGACCGTCGCGTAGTTCTAGCGTCTCGCCGGTCGCCGAGTAGGCGACCGGCCCCAGCCGCTGGCCGGAGGCAGGAGTGAGCTAGAGGCCCGCCGTGCCGCCCGGCGGGCCGAGAGGAGCCGCGCTCGAGCGCTCGGTACCGCCCTCGACAGCGCGCGCGTCGCCTCCCCGCTGCAGACGCGCAGCCGCGGTGCGCTGACCACGTCGCCGGGACGGCGCGGCGACCGCCCCGCCGACGCCGAGATCGGCCTCGCAGTAGGGACAGATCTGCCAGCGCGGGTCGAGCGGCCGCCGGCAAGACGGACAGGGGTCGCGAAGCTTGGCAAGGCAGTGCGGACAGCGCAGGAAAGCACGCTCGATGTCGGCGCCACAGTTGCTGCAGCGCAGCTGCGCGAGCGCCCGCAAGCGAGCCTCGGCAGCCGCCACTTCGACTTCGCGCTCGTGGCGGTCGAGGAGTGTTTCCGGCGGGCGCACGATCGCGTAGACGACGGTGCCGATGAACGGAAACAGCGACGCGCCGACCGCACAGGCGACGAGCACCGGGTCGTCGATGCGGCGACGGGCGTCGGCGTACGTCCACCACACGAGCGACAGCCAGATCGCCACGAGCGCTATCAGCAAGAGCCACAGGACCATGTTCAATGGGTCGTTCTGAACGCCGAGGACAGCCGGTACCGACATCGGCTAAGGCGAGCGTACCACCGCTTCGCGCCCGCGCTGTTCCCTGGCAAAGGAGCGACCGCCCCCACGGCACTCGCCGCCGGTGACGGTCCAAGCGACCTTCGCCTGGCGGCGCGCATCACAGGAGCAACCGTCCGAGCGCGTAGCCGATCGCGAAAAAAACGAGGATGACCGCGGCCACCACCAAGGCGACCAAGCCGACCATCTGCACAACGGATGGCCCCTCGCGGTTCATCGCTCGCACAGTAACGCGGGCGGCGCGACGATGCGGCTACAGCATCGACGGCGGTGCGCCCGGGGGGCGCAACAGGTCGCCGACCAGGTAGATCGAGCCGGTCGCCACCACGCAGCCGTCGGCACCGGCAAGCTCGCGTGCGCGCGCCAGCGCACTATGCGCGTCGACTGCGGTCTCGCGCCGCGCAGCGGGCGCGACTTTGGCGGCAAGGGTGTCGAGCGTCGCTGCCGGCAACGAGCGCAGGTTGGTGGCGCGGGTCACTACGAGGACGTCGAACGCCGCGCCGAGCTCGCGCAGCATCGCCGCGGCGTCCTTGTCGTCGAGGATCGCGACGACGGCGACGCGCGGACGCCTGTCGGCGAGAACCTCGTCGAGCGACGCGCAGAGCGCGCGCACGGCGTCGGGATTGTGCGCTACGTCGACGATCGTGAGCGGCCGCTCGCCGATCTGTTCAAGCCTGCCCGGCACGGTCGTGCGCGCTGCGCGGCGCACCGCCAGTGCCGACAGCGGCCGCCCGAGGAAACACGCCACGGCGCGGCGGGCGAGCGCGAAATTGAGGCGCTGGAAGCGACCGCGCGCCGCCAGCTCGCGGCCGTCGACGTCCCCCTCGCCTTCGCCGACAGGCACTAGCCGCGCACGTCGCTCGCGGCAGACGCGCTCGGCGACAGCCCCTGCTTCGGGCGGTACCGGCCCGCAGACGAGCGTCGCGCCGGGACGCACGACGTCGAGCTTCTCGCGCGCGATATCCGCGACTGTCGGACCGAGCCAGCGGGTGTGTTCGAGCCCCACGCTCGTCAGCACTTGCACCTCGGAGTCGATCACGTTCGTGGCGTCGAACCGCCCACCGAGGCCTGCCTCGATCGCCGCCACCTCGACCCGCGCCTCGGCGAGAACCAAGAACGCAACGGCGGTCAGCGCCTCGAACTGCGTCACGCGATCGCCCTCGTCGAGACTGCGCTCGACGATCGCTGTCGCGCGGCGCACGCGGGCGACGGCGCCGGCGAACGTCGCGTCGTCGATCTCGCGACCCTCGATCTGGATGCGCTCGCCGAAGCGCACGAGGTGCGGCGAGGTGTAGGCGCCGGCGCGCAGCCCCTCCGCTGCGAGCAGGGCAGAAGCGAAGCGCGTGACCGAGGACTTGCCGTTGGTACCGACGATGTGGATCGTGCGGAAGGCGCGTTGCGGACTTCCGAGCACGGTCAGCAGGCGCCGCATACGATCGAGCCCGAAGCGCATGCCGAAGAGCTCGCGCGAAAGCAGCCAACGCTCGGCTTCGCGGTAGTCGGGCGAAGGGAGCGGCACGCTCGCTCCGTCCCGCGCTCAGGCCGCGACCCAGGCGCCGATACGTTCGCGCTGCGCCTCGACGTCGCTGAGCTTGCGTCGCTCCCCCTCGACCACTTCGCGCGGTGCCCGCGCGACGAAGTGCTCGTTGGCGAGCTTGTTGCGCAGCCGCTCGATCTCGCTGTCGAGACGCTCGAGACGGCTGCGCACGCGTGCGCGCGCCTGGTCGGGATCGAACGCTTCGCTGCGCAACACGCGCACCGCGCCGCCCGCGACCGGCAACTCGAAGACCACCTCTTCGCCGTCGGCGGAGTCGACGAACTCGAAGCGCGCAAGGCGCGCCATCCGTTCGCGCAACTCCTCGACGCCAGCGACAGCGAGCTCGGCGCGCACCGGTGTGCCGGGTTGCGCGCCGACCTCCTCGCGGAAGCGGCGGAGCTCGACGACGGTGTCGACGACGCGCGCCATCTCGCGCTCGGCGTGCTCGTCGATCAGCTTGCTGGCCTGGACCGGCCAGCGCGCGCTGGCGAGCAGCGGCTCGCGTTCGCGGAGAGCGTCGGGCATAAGCGCCCAAAGCTCCTCGGTGACGTGCGGCATCAGCGGATGGAGCAGGCGCAGCACACGCTCGAGCGCGTACAGCAACACGCCCGAAACCGCGCGCTTCTCCTCACCCTCGCCGTAGAGGCGCGGCTTTGCGAGCTCCAGGTACCAGTCGCACAGCTCGGCCCAGAAGAAGTCGTAGAGGGTCAGCGCGGCACGCGAGAGCTGGTAGGAGTCGATGAGCGCGTCGACCTCGCCGACGGTGCGCTCGAGCCGCGACAGGATCCAGCGATCCTCAAGCGTCGTCGCAAGGCTCGGGTCGGGCAGCGCCTCGGGATCGATGCCGAGCAGCACGAGCCGCGCGGCGTTCCACAGCTTGTTGGCAAGCTCCGCGCCCTGCCTGACGCGCTGCGGCGAGTAGCGGACGTCTTGCTGCGACGACATCGCGAGCAGACCGAAGCGCAGCGCATCGGCCCCGTGCCGCTCGATCTCGTCGAGCGGATCGATGCCGGTGCCGAGCGACTTCGACATCCGCTTGCCCTCGGGCGACTGGATGACCGAGTGGATGACGACGTCGGTGAAGGGGACGGTGCCGGTGAACTCGAGGCCGAACATCACCATCCGCGCGACCCACAGGAAGATGATGTCGCGCGCCGTCGAGAGCACATCGGTCGGGTAGAACGCCTGGAGCTGCGGGGTTTTCTCGGGCCAGCCGAGTGCCGCGAACGGCCACAGCGCCGAGCTGAACCAGGTGTCGAGAACGTCCGGGTCCTGCCGCAGCTCTCCGTCGCAAGCCCCGCACCGGGAAGGCGGCTCGAGCGCCACCCACGTCTCGTCGCAGGCGTCGCAATACCAAGCGGGGATGCGGTGACCCCACCACAGCTGCCGCGAAATGCACCAGGGACGGATGTTCTCGAGCCAGTCGAGATAGACGCGCGCCCACTTTTCGGGGTGGAAGCGCACGGTGCCGTCGCGTACCACCGCGATTGCGCGCTGCGCGAGGGGCTCGACGTTGCAGAACCACTGCAGCGACACGCGCGGCTCGATCCGCCGTCCCGAGCGGTGGGAGTGCGGCACGTCGTGCTCGTACGGCTGGGCACCCACGATGCGCCCCTCCTCGCGCAGCGCCTGAACGACCGCTTCGCGCGCCTCGTCCACCGACAGCCCCGCGAAGCGTTCGCCGGCCTCGGCGGTCAGTCGACCCTCCTCGTCGATCACCACGATCGGCTCGAGACCATGGTCGCGCCCGATCTCGAAGTCGAGCGGGTCGTGACCGGGCGTGATCTTGAGTGCTCCGGTGCCAAACTCGGGATCGACGCGCTCGTCACCGATGATCGGCAACCGCCGCCCCACCAGCGGCAGCACCGCGGTCTCGCCGATCAGCCGCTCATAGCGCTCGTCGTTCGGGTTCACGGCCACGGCGACGTCGGCAAGCATCGTCTCGGGACGCACGGTCGCCACCGTGATCGCACCCGACCCCGACGCGAGCGGATAGTCGATCAGGTAGAGGACGTCCTGGACACGCTTCTGCACCACCTCGAGGTCGGAGATCGCCGACCGCGTTCCTGGATCCCAGTTGACGATGTAGCGGTCGCGATAGATCAGCCCCTTCTCGTACAAGCGCACGAAAACCTCGAGCACCGCGCGGGCGTAGGCGGGATCCATCGTGAAGCGCTCGTCGCTGTAGTCGAGCGAGGCGCCGAGGCGCTTGAACTGGCGGGTGATCATCCCGCCGTAGCGCTCGCGCCACTCCCAGACGCGCTCGAGGAAACGCTCGCGCCCGAGGTCGTGGCGGGTGAGACCTTCCGCGCGCAGCGCCTCCTCGACCTTCACTTGCGTCGCGATGCCGGCGTGATCGGTCCCGAACACCCACTTGGTGCGTAGCCCGCGCATCCGCGCGCGGCGGACGAGCACGTCCTGGATCGAAGCGTTGAGGGCGTGCCCCATGTGCAGGCTGCCGGTCACGTTGGGTGGAGGCACGGCGATCGAGAAGTTCTCGTCCGGGGTTCCGTCGGCGGGCGGGTGAAAGACGCCGGCCCGCTCCCAACGCTCGAAGGCGCGCGGCTCGCCCACCTCCGGCTGCCAGCGCGTCCGCTCGCGCAAAAGCTCGAGGCGATCGACCGAGCTTCCCTGTCGCTGCTCGCTCACGGCGCGAAAGTCTTGCACCGCCCGCTAGGCGAGCGAGCTACAGAAGGCGACGAACTTGGCCGTGTCGCGCAGCGGCGCGCCGTGGCCGAACAGCACGAGTCGCGGCTCGAGCTCGCCGAGGCGCCGCGCCGAACGGCGGTTGGCGGCGGGATCGGGAGTGAAGAACGCCTTCGGCTCGTGCAAGCCGGGGATGCCCGTGAGCGTGTCGATGTTGTTGACGACGTCGCCCAAGATCAGCACGCGGTCGTCTTCGCGCCAAAGCGCGATGTGTCCGGCCGAGTGGCCCGGCACGTGCAGCACGCGGAAGCCCGCTACCTCGTCCCCCTCGCGGAGCACCCGGTCGACCTTGTGGCCTGGACCCGCCCAGTGCCGGTAGCTCATGCGGTTGAGCGGGTGGTCCGGCTGGCGCTCGACGATCAGCTCCGGCCGTTCGGCGGCGTCGTGGTCGCCCTCGCCGACCCAGAGCGGCACGCCGTAGTGGTTGCAGACGAAGTGGCTCGAGCCTTGGTGGTCGGGGTGGGCGTGGGTCAAGACGTGAGCACGCAGCGACGTCGTTCCGAGCTCACGGAGGATCCGGCGCCGCGCATGGCGGCTGCCGGCGTCGACGAGAACGTCCTCGACTAGGTAGATGTTGATCGCGTTCGGCGGGAAGCCGCCGAGCTGCCAGACGCCGTCGGCGAGTTTGCGCACGGGCCGATCCTAATCGTCGCCTACTGCCGCCGAGTCGCCCAGTGCCGCCGAGCGAACCGCGGGCGTGGGCGGGCAGTCGCCGCCGCCACCGCCGGGCGCCCCGCCGCGACCGTCGGGCGCCCCGAGTCGCAACCACCACCGCCCCTGCGGTGGGTCGCCGGCGCTGGCGCGCACCTCGATGGCAATGAACGAAAACCAAAGCGCGGCGAAGTCGAAGCGCCTTTCCGCCGGTCGCGCCCACACGGTGTCGACCGTCTCGCCGTTCGCGAGCGTCACCGGCCGTTCGAGCTCGAGCCGTGCCTCTTTCCCGTGCAACTCGCGGATCCAGCCGCCGACGACCTCGGCGTCGTCCTCGCCGGGGCGGCTTCGCACCCACACGCGCAAGGGGCGGTCGGTTGGATCGAAGCGCCACAGTCGCCCGAGCCGGCCGAGCAGCGACACCGCGGGACGGGCCGCTAAGCGGAGCCGCCGGCTGCGCGCCGACGCTGCGTCGAGCGCTGCGTGCGTGGCGGCGTGGCCTCGGTGACGAGGGTCGGCTTGAGCCCCTTCTCGACCGTTTCGCGCGTCACCACGCACTTCTTCACGTCGGGCCGCGAGGGCAGCTCGAACTGCACGTCGAGCAGAATCTCTTCGAGGATCGAACGCAAGCCGCGGGCGCCGGTCTCGCGCTCGAGCGCCTTGTCGGCGATCGCCTCGAGCGAGTCTTCGGCGAACACCAACTCGATCCCGTCGAACTCGAAAAAGCGCTGGAACTGGCGGACGAGGGCGTTGCGCGGCTCGGTGAGGATGCGCACCAGGTCGTCGCGCGTGAGCTGGTGGATCACCGAGATCACAGGCAGACGACCGACGAACTCGGGGATCAGACCGTACTCGACGAGGTCCTCAGGCAGAACCTGTTCGAACAGCTCGCCGGTGTCGACCTTCTTGCGCGAGCGGACGTTGGCACCGAAACCGATCCCCTTGTGACCGATCCGCCGCTCGATCACTTTCTCGAGACCCTGGAACGCCCCGCCGCAGATGAAAAGGATGTTGGTGGTGTCGATCGTCAGAAACTCCTGGTGGGGGTGTTTACGTCCGCCCTGGGGCGGCACCGACGCCACCGTTCCCTCGAGGATCTTGAGCAGCGCCTGCTGCACACCCTCGCCCGAGACATCGCGCGTGATCGAGGGGTTGTCGGCCTTGCGCGCGATCTTGTCGACCTCGTCGATGTAGACGATGCCGGTCTCGGCCTTTTTGACGTCGTAGTCGGCGGCCTGGATCAGCTTGAGGAGGATGTTCTCGACGTCCTCGCCGACATAGCCGGCCTCGGTGAGAGCCGTCGCATCGGCGATCGCGAACGGCACGTTGAGGATCTTCGCGAGCGTCTGGGCGAGCAGCGTCTTGCCACAGCCGGTGGGACCGAGCAGGAGAATGTTCGACTTCTGCAGCTCGAGGTCGTCGGCGGTGCCCTCTTGCAGCATGTGCACGCGCTTGTAGTGGTTGTAGACCGCAACCGACAGCGCGCGCTTTGCGGCCTCTTGACCAACGACGTACTCCTGGAGAACGTCGTAGATCTCTTTCGGTTTCGGGAGCGTGTCGAGCTCGAGCGTGGCGGGCCCGCTCAGCTCCTCATCGATGATCTCGTTGCAGAGATCGATGCACTCGTCGCAGATGTAGACCCCGGGACCGGCGATCAGCTTCTTGACCTGCCGCTGCGACTTCCCGCAGAAGCTGCAGAGCAGTTGTTCGTTGGAGTCGGTCGGTCGCGCCATCTCCTCCTCCCTCGCGGAGGCAGCGGCTTCACGTTTAAGGCTAGTGGTGCGTGATCACCCGGTCGATGAGGTTGTACTCCTTGGCTTCTTCGGCAGTCATGAAGTAGTCGCGCTCGGTGTCGCGCGAGACCTTCTCGATCGGCTGACCGGTGTGCTTGGCGAGGATCTCGTCGAGCTTGCGGCGAACCTCGATGATCTCTTTGGCGTGAATCTCGATATCGGTCGCCTGGCCCTGGAAGGCGGACGACACCTGGTGGATGAGGATCTTCGCGTTCGGCAGCGCCATGCGTTTGCCGGGCGCCCCGCCGGCCAGAAGCAGCGCACCCATCGACATCGCGATACCGACGCAGATCGTCTGCACGTCGGGCTTGATCAGCTGCATCGTGTCGTAGATCGCAAGCCCCGCGTACACCGAGCCGCCCGGCGAGTTGATGTACAGCGAGATGTCCTTGTCGGGATCCTCGGACTCGAGGTGCAGAAGCTGCGCCACCACGAGGTTCGCGATCTCGTCGGTGACGGGAGTGCCGAGGAAAACGATGCGTTCGTTGAGCAGACGCGAGTAGATGTCAAAGGCGCGCTCGCCGCGCGCCGTCTGCTCTACGACCATTGGGACCAGCGGTGTCATAGCTCTAGCTGTATTGCCCGTCGCCTCGATCGATCCTTCAAGAACCCGGCGCTGTGACCGCCGGTCCCACCCAGCTAGCGCCGAAAGCGGCGGGTAGGTGGCGGCGAGTGTAGCAGCGGGAGGTCGGCGCGCCGGGATTGTGCAACGCCTTTATAAACACGCGAGCGCCCGCGCGCTGGCGCCCCGTGCCGTGGCGGGTGCGGGCGGGTGCAGGCCCACGCCGCCGCAGCGCCAGCATGCCGCCTAGTCGCCCGCGCTGCGCGCCGACTCGGGGGTCCAGATCTTCTCCCGCGCCTCGGCGCGACCTTGCGGAATCGGCTTGCTCTTTTCGACCAACAGGTCGACGGCCTTGCGCATAACGAGGTCTTCGCGGATGGCGTCGACGAGACCGCGCGCCTCCAGCCTGCGGC
Source organism: Thermoleophilum album (assembly GCF_028867705.1). Classification (GTDB taxonomy): domain Bacteria; phylum Actinomycetota; class Thermoleophilia; order Solirubrobacterales; family Thermoleophilaceae; genus Thermoleophilum. The sequence goes on from NZ_CP066171.1 coordinate 1,347,303, forward strand.
GTTCGCGGCGCAGCTCGCTGTCGCTCGGCTCGCGGCCGCGCGCAGCGCGCACGGTCGCGCGCAGCGCCGCTTCGACTTCCTCCTCGCTCGCTTCGATCCCCTCTTTTTCGACAACGGCGGCGAGCACAGCCTCGCGGCGCAGAGCGCGCTCGGCCTGCTCCTCGCCCTCTGTCACGACCTCTTCCTCGCTCTTGCCGGCGAGCTCGAGATAGCGCTGGGGATCGATGCCGCGCAGGCGCAGACGGCGCGCGCTGCGCTGCCACATCTCGTGCGCCTTGGCGTGGACGACCTCGTGCGGCAGGTCGATCTGCGCGCGATCTGCGACAGCGTCGACCACAGCTTCGCGGTACTCCTCCTCGATTTTGCGCTCGGCAACCTCGCGCAGCCGCTTGGCGATCTCGCCGCGCAGCTCGTCGAGCGTGTCGTAGCCGAGCTGTTCGGCGAAATGGTCGTCGAGCGCAGGCAAGCGCTTTTCCTTCACCTCGCGCACCTCGACGCGGAAGACGGCTTCCTTGCCGGCTTGGGAGCGCTCGGGAAAGTCGTCGGGCAGCGTCACGCGAACTTCGCGCTCCTCACCCGCGCTGGCTCCCTCTAGCTGCTCTTCGAAGCCCTCGATCAGTCGACCGGCGCCCAGTTCCAAGAGGTAGCCACGAGCGCTCGCGCCCGCGACCGGCCGGCCATCGACCTCGCCCTCGAAGTCGACGATCAAAAAGTCGCCCTTGGCAGCGGGGCGCTCGACGGTCTCGAGCCTGGCGTTGGCTTCGCGTAGGCGGCCGAGCTCGTTCGCGACTTCGTCGTCGCTCACCTCGACCTCGCGCCGCCCGACTTCGATGCCCTCGTAGTCGCCGAGCTTGGCGCGCGGGCGCACGGCGACCTCGGCGGTGAACGTCAGCGGTTCCCCGCTGCGCTCGGGCAGCTTCGCCACCTTGACGCGTGGCGCCCCGACCGTGACGAGTTTTGCCAGCGCAACAGCCTGTTCGTACCAGTCGGGAAGCTCGGCGCGCACCGCTTCGTCAAGTACAGCCGACCAGCCCAGCTGGCGAACCACGATCTGGGATGGCACCTTGCCGCGGCGGAACCCCGGCACGCGCAGGTCACGGCCGAGCGCCCGCGCAGCGCGATCGACGGCGCGAGCGACCTCGCTCGCCGCGACTTCGACGGTCAGGCGCACGCGCGAACCTTCGAGTTCCTCGGTCGCGGTGACGCGCACAGTTTCGCCGCTTTGCCTCGTCTCGCTCATTCGCGCGCCGGACGATACCGTGCCGCGCGTGGACAGCGGCTTCGGGCAGCGCCTGCGCGGATGGTTCGTGACGAGCGGCGCTGGGCGCGCGTGGGCTGCTTGGCGTGATCTGACAGCTGGGGCCGCGGCCTACTGGCGCTGGCGGCGCAACCGCCGGCGCGAGCGTGCCGCGCGGTCGACTCGCAACCAGCCAGCCGCATCGCGACCAACTGCGCGCCAGCCAGCGCAAACAGTCGCGGTTCTCGGCACCGGCAAGCTTGGCGCGCCCGTCGCGCAGCGTCTTGCCGCGGAGGGGTTCACGGTGCGCGCTTGGAACCGCACCGGCGCGCGTGCCGAACCGCTGCGCGCGCACGGTGTCGCGGTTTGCGCGAGCGCGGCGGAAGCAGCCACCGGCGCCGACGCTCTTGTGACCCTGTTGCGGGACGGACAGGTCGTCGCCGAGGTGTGCGCAGGTGGTGTGCTCGAAGCGCTCCCTGCCGGCGCCCTTTGGCTGCAGATGAGCACCGTCGGCGTGCGCGACTGCGAACGTCTGCGCGAGCTCGCCGAGCGGCACGGGGTCACCTACATCGATGCGCCGGTGTTGGGGTCGCGCGAGCCAGCCGAGCGCGGCGAGCTGGTAGTGCTGGCGAGCGGACCGGAGGCGGCGCAGGCCCGCGCAAACCCGCTCTTCGCACCGCTCGCTCGCCGCGTTGTGTGGCTTGGCGAGGCCGGTGCTGGCAGTCGCATGAAGGTCGTTGTGAACGGCTGGCTCGTGGCGCTGGTCGCCAACCTCGCCGAGACGCTGGCGTTGGCGAGCGCGCTGGACGTCGACCGCGGCGTGCTGCTTGACCTGCTGGCAAAGACACCCGTGGGATCGCCGTATGCAGGGATCAAGGGCGAGCTGATGAGGTCGCGCAGTTACCCGGTGAGTTTCGCGCTCGACCTTGCCGCAAAGGACCTCGAGCTTGTGGCCGAGGCGCGCGAGCTCGTGGCGCTCGACGGCCACCTGGCCGAAGCGACCCGCAAGCTGTTTCAGCAAGCGAAAGAGGCGGGTCTCGGCAGCCTCGATCTGGCAGCCGTCTACGAGGTCTGCGCCCCCGCTGGCGAAAGCCGCGACCAGCGCGAGCCGCGCACCGCGGCCGACCGCCGCGAGCCGCACACCGAGACGGGTGTTCGCGCGCATCTGCCCCACAGGCGCGACAACGCCGAGCAGCGATCGCCAGGTAGGGCGGAGACGGCTGAGGCGGGAGGCGACGATTCGCCGCCCGCGGGTACGCTCGCGCTGTGAGGGGCGACGTTCAGCGCCGCACGACGAGCGAGCTCGCGCAGCTTGCGGCTGCTGCGGGGCAGCTCGCGATCGACACCGAGTTCGTCTCGGAGCGCCGCTACCGGACGCTTCTGTGCTTGGTCCAAGTGGCGGTGCCCGATCCGAGCGCACCGGGTGGCGTGCGCTGCGCAGCGCTCGATCCGCTCGCGGGGTTCGACCGCGAGCCGCTGGCGCGCGTGCTCGCCGACCCCGCGGTGGAGGTCGTGATGCACGCCGGTCGCCAGGACGTGGCGCTGCTTCGGCGCGAGCTCGCAACCGACATCCACAACCTCTTCGACACCCAAGTCGCCGCTGGGTTCGCCGGCTTCAGCGCACAAGAGGGCTACCAGACACTCGTCCGTCAGTTGGTGGGTGTGCGCATCGAGGGTGGCGAGGGTTTCACACGGTGGGACCGGCGCCCCTTGACCGAGGCACAGCTCCGTTACGCGCTCGATGATGTGCGCTATCTGCTGGCCCTCGCCGAGGAGCTGAAGCGCCGGCTCGAGCAGTTCGGTCGGCTCGAGTGGGCGCGCGAGGAGTCGCGCGCTATCGAAGAGATCAGCGACGCCCGCGACCCCCTCCAGATCGTGCGCCGGCTGCCGCGCGCCGGACGCCTCAGCGGCGAACAGCGGGCGGTGGCTCTCGGTCTCGTGGAGTGGCGCGAGCAGCGCGCCGCGCAGCTCGACCGTCCGCCGGCGACGGTGCTCGCCGACCACGTGCTCGTCGAGCTCGCTCGCCGCCGGCCACGGACGCGCAGCGAGCTGCGCGCTGTTCGCGGCCTCGATGGCCACGTCTCGGGGCGGACGGCGGAGGAGCTGTTGGCGGTCGTCGAGCGTAGCCGCCACCGCGAGCCGCCGCCGGCGCCGCCCCAGCCGCCGCAGCGCGATGCGAGCGAGCAGCCAATCGCGTCGCTGGCCCAGGCGCTCGTGCGCCAACGCGCCCGCGAGGCCGGGATCGCGACCGAGCTCGTGGCTACGCAGAGCGAGCTGCAGGCGTTCGTGGCGGCGGTTCGGCGCGGGGACGCGCCGACGGGACGGCTCGCCGCGGGTTGGCGACACGAGTTGGTCGGCCGCGAGCTTGTGCAGCTCGTCAAGGGCAAGCTGGCGCTATCGGCCGGTAGCGACGGCTTGCGGGTGATCGATGTCGCCCCGCTCGCGCGCGAGCAGGGCACGCAGTAGCGGCGGCACGAGCAGCGTCGTAAGCACCGACATAGCGACGATCACCCCGAAGAGCTCCTTGTCGATCACCTGCTCGCTGAGCCCGATCGACGCGACGACGATGCCGACCTCGCCGCGCGGCACCATGCCCACACCGACGAGCGTCGCGTCGCGCGGACCGAGCGAACGCGCACCCAGCCAGGCGCCGATGAACTTTGTGGCGATCGCCACGGCGGTGACCGCTACCACCAGGGCGAGCGCCTTCCAGTCGAGGAGCACGTCGAGATCGACGCTGACCCCGATCGAGGCGAAGAAGAACGGCGTGAAGACGGCGTAGAGCGGGGCGATCTCGCCCTCGACGGGCACGCGCTCGCGGGTTTCGGCGAGGATCAGCCCGGCCAAGAACGCCCCGACGATCGCCGCGAGACCGATCTTCGCGGCGAACGCGGCGAGGCCGAGACAGAGCAGCACCGCGGGCAGGAGCGGTGACTCGGCGAAGCGCGGCGCTTCGAGCAGCTGCGGCCAGCGCCGCGCCACGCGTGTGCCGCCGAGGGCGAAGAAGGCGACAAACGCGAGCGATAGCAAGGTCGTGAGCACCACACCCGTGGGGTCGAAGTCGTCCTCGGCGACGAGACCGACGGCGAGGGCGAGGATCAGCAGCGCGAGGATGTCGTCGATCACGGCGGCGCCGAGGATCGTCCGTCCGCCGGGTCGACGCAAGGCACGCAGCTCGACGAGCACGGCCGAGGTGATGCCGACGCTCGTGGCGGTCAGGGCCGCACCGAGAAAAACGGCGGTCGAGAACGATTCGCCGAGCGCCTCGGCGAGACCGAAACCGCCTGCAAGTGGCAGCACGACGCCGAGCACCCCGACGAGAAAGGCCGCGCGACCGACGGCCGTGAGCTCAGAGAGGCGTGTTTCCACACCGACCCAGAACAACAGGAGCACCACACCGAGTTCGGCGAAGAGGTCGAGCTCGGTGCTCGGCTCGACCAGTCCGAGCAGCGATGGTCCGATCACCACACCTGCGAGGATCTCGCCGACGATCGCCGGCTGGCGGAGGCGGCGGAAAAGCTCGTCGCCGAGTTTGGCGGCGAGCAGAACGATGAACAGCGTGCCGAGCGCGTCGGCGGCGTCGGCGGCCGCCGCGATCGGGAGCGTCACCGCCGCTCCCCCGCTGACAGCTGCCCGCCAGTGATCTCGCCGGCGCGCTCCGGCGAGGGTCGCGGCTCGCGGGGTCCCGGTTCGGTGCCGTGCGGATGGCGATCGATCTCGGCTAGGAGCGCGTCGACGAGGGCGGCGATGTGGTCGCGGATCTCGCGCACAGTCGCGATGTCTTTGCCGGCCGGGTCGGGGATGTTCCAGTCGACGCGCAACGCCCCCGGCACGGCGGGACAGGCGTCGCCGCACCCCATCGTGACCACAACGTCGGCAGCGTTCGCCAGCTCTGGCGTCAGTTTCTGGGGCCGGCGGTCGGCGAGGTCGATGCCGAGCTCGCGCATCGCCGCGACGACCTCGGGATGCACACGCTCAGCCGGACGGCTGCCCGCCGAGAGGGCGCGATGCCGGCCGCCCGCACGGCGCTCGAAGAGCGCTGCCGCCATCTGCGAGCGCCCGGCGTTCTGAACACAGACGAAGAGCACGACCGCCACGCTTTCATCCTGACATGGCGCCGGCGAATGGGTGTGCACGACCCGACAACAGGGGCGCGGCGGCTGCCGCCGCGCCAGCTACAGGAGGGGTGAGCGACGGGATTCGAACCCGCGACCGCCGGGACCACAACCCGGAGCTCTACCAGCTGAGCTACGCCCACCACGCCGGTCGCGCGGTGCGCGACCGCAGGCGACGAATCTAGCAACGGTGCTGCCGGCTCGCCCCTGCCGGCCCGGGCCCTCGGCTCGCCGCTGTGGGCTCGGGAGTGGCGGCCCGGCACTGCGAGCTCGTCGCTGTCAGCGGCGCGCGTTTTGCGCTCCTGCCGGGACCGTGACCTCGACCCGCCGCTCGGCGACGGCCTCGACGACCTCGCCCGGCTCGCCTTCGTCGCGCGCGCAGACGATGCGGAACGTGCCCGTGCCCATGTTGGGATTGGGGCGGATCGGCAGGCCGCGGATCTCGTCCCAGCCTAGGCGCTCGACCTCGAAGGGGTTCATCTCGATCGCCACCGCAGGCCACTCGCAGTTGGCGTTGTGCTGGTCGATCGCCTTCGAGATCACTTCCAGGTTTTTGACTTCGGCGCGGCGTGCCACGTTGGTATCACCTCCCGCTCGCCCCGCACGTTGACCGCATCCCTGCGTTGGTTCTTAGTTGAGCCTAGCGCGCTGCGGGCTCACCGAGGATGCGCGTGTAGTGCTCGATCGTGCGCTCCAGACCCTCGCGAAGATCCACCTCGGGCTCCCAGCCGAGCAGGTCGCGCGCGCGGGTGATGTCGGGCTGGCGCACCTGCGGGTCGTCCTCGGGCAGGGCCTCGAAAACGATCTCGGAGCGCGAGCCGGTTAGCTCGATGATCAGGCGCGCGAGGTCGATCAGCGCCATCTCGTCGGGGTTGCCGAGGTTCACCGGCTCGTGTACGTCGGACTCGGCGAGCGCGACGAGGCCGCGCATCATGTCGTCGACGTAGCAGAAGCTGCGCGTCTGGGTGCCGTCGCCGAAAACGGTGAGCGGCTTGTCGGTCAAGGCCTGGCGCAGGAACGTCGGGACAGCGCGCCCGTCGTTGGGGCGCATGCGCGGGCCGTAGGTGTTGAAGATGCGCGCGATGCAGGTGTCGACACCCTGCTGGCGGCGGTAGGCCATCGTCAGCGCCTCGGCGTAGCGCTTGGCCTCGTCGTAGACGCCGCGCGGGCCGATCGGGTTGACGTTGCCCCAGTAGGTCTCGGGCTGGGGGTGCACGAGCGGGTCGCCGTACACCTCGCTGGTCGAGGCGAGCAAAAAGCGCGCGCGGTGCTTTTTGGCGAGCCCGAGCGTGTTGTGGGTGCCGTAGGCACCGACCTTGAGCGTGTGCAGCGGCAGGCGCTGGTAGTCGATCGGGCTCGCGGGCGAGGCCATGTGGTAGACGAAGTCGATCGGCTCGTCGACCTCGTAGTGCGAGGTGATGTCGATCATCAGGAAGCGGAAGTTGTCGCCGTCGCGCAGGTGGCGGATGTTTTCGAGCGAGCCGGTCTCGAGGTTGTCGACGCAGATCACGCGATGGCCACGCGCGATCAGGTAGTCGCAGAGGTGCGAGCCGAGGAAACCGGCACCACCAGTCACTAGCGAGGTCGGCATGGCCTTGAGCCTAACTGGCTGAATCGGCGCGCGGCAAACCGGTCGGGCAGGTAAGCACCTCGCGAAGGGCGGGCAGCGGAATCCTGTCGGCGCACGGCTCGCCCGTCGGTCCAGGGCGTCCGACGTTGGCGCGACCGAGAGGGGCCAACTGTCGCTGTCGCGTGACCGAGAGCGGCCTTCGACACCGCGGCGCAACGCTGCCCGACGGCCCTTGCCTCGGTAGCTGCAGAGTAGATAGGGTGAGCGCGGGTGCGGAGCACCACGGGGAGGGTGCGGCTGGTGCGCTGGGGCGCCGCAACGGCGGCGGCGGTGACGCTCTTGCCGGCCTCAGCAGCGCGGGCAGTGCCGTTCGGCGAGGACGCGGTCGCGTCGCTCGGTGGCGCGGCGCTGCACCTTGCCGCTCACGGCGAGACCGGCCCAAACTTCCCGTGCGTGGCGCGCGCGTTCGACCCAACGGCGCCGCCCGACGCCGAGGGTTGGGGGCCGACCGATGTAAACGCCCAGACGGCCAACGGGCGCCTGGCAGCGGGGGTTAGCCGCTCGGCAACGCTGACCGTCTTGCGCTGGCCGAGCCCGAGCTACTACGACCAGATCAAGTACTACACGGTCGATCGCCGGCTGCCGCTGCTCGGCGCCAAGCCGAACGAGGGCGCTTTCTTGGGCGTGGTGGTTGGCGGGCGAACTTTGTGGCTGCGTGATTTTCCGCGCTCACGCCAGCGCTATCCAACAAGCCGCGGCGACGAGGTGATCACCGAGTTCAGCGATCCGGCGCGGCGTTTGCGGGTGGTGGTGCGCGACGTTGCGCCGCGCGGGGTCGATGCGTTGATTCGCCGCGTCGAGGTGCGCTCGGCGGGCGCTCGACGCGCCGTGCGCCCGCGGGCGCTTGTGGCGTTCGAGAACTTCAACCTGGTGGTGTCGAAGCTGCCGGCGGCGCCGCTGCTCGATTTCTGTAACGAGGAGCTCAACGCTGACAGCGCCCGCTACCTGCCCGGCGCCGACGCGATCGTGCACGAGCGTTCGGGGGTCGACGCCTCGACCGGCAAGCGGTCGTCGGTGGCGGTGGCGATGGCGTTTGCGCGGCTCAGCGCCCCGGCGAAGCTGGCGCGGGCGCGGCGCGGGATCGATTGGATCGCCCATGTCCAGGCGACTCCCGACACCCATGTGTTGGGCGAGACTTGGCGGGTTGCGCGCGGCCGGGTTTTGACTTACACGGCAACTCCCCACTTGTGGGAGCACACGCTGTTCTATTTGGCGATGCTTGAGACCTATGGGGCGGAGCGCTGAGGGTTCCGCGGGCGGCGGGGGCACGCACGCGCGAAAGGACGCATCGGCAGGCACGCAAGCACACACGGGCGCGTCAGCAGGTGTGCACGCACGAGAGGACCCGTCAGCGGGCGTGCACGCACAAGCGGACGCTTGGAGCGCGCAAGGTGCCGCGCCCGGGGCGCCACCCGCTTTTGGGGAGGAGTTCGAGCGGGCGCTTTGGGACCTAGTTTCGCGGGAGCTTGGCCGTTTGGGGGCGGCGGGCGGCGGTTTTGGCGGTGCGCTTGCGCGCGGGCCGGTTGGGGGTGCGGCAGGGGCGCTTGGCGGCTGGCTTGGGGCGCGGCTGTCGCGCCTGTTTTTGCGCCGCACGCGGGCGGCGCGGACGCTTGCGCTGGCGGTACCGCCCGAGCGGGCGCTTGAGCTGGCGCGCGCGGCGCTCGAGCAGGTGGGGCGCTTGGAGCGGCTAGATGTGCCGCCGCCGCCGGGGGACGCGGCCGGGAGTGCGCGCGGAACTGCGGCCGCACCGGCGGCCGGCGAGCCGCCGCGTGTCGGCCCGCTGGTGGGGTTGGTTCGCGCGGGCTCTCTGAACACAAACCCGGCAGCTGTGGCGGTGTGGGCGCGCCCGACCGAAGCGGGCGCCTCACAGCTCGAGCTGGTGGCGCTGGCGTTCGAAGGTCTTGTGAAGCAGCGGACGGTAGAGGGGGCGCTGCAGAGGGTTTGTGGGCTTGTGGAGAGTTTGAGGGCTCCGGGGGCGAGCTAGCCGACGTACACCGAGCACCTCGCGTCCGAAGCGTTCGAAACGGTTGAGAGCACTTCGACAGGTTCGGCGAGCAGGCGGATGGTTTCCGCGTCGGTGTCTTTCAGCACGATCGCGCGGCACTGGGGGTTTTCGGGTTCGAGGAGGGTTTCGGCGCGCTCTCGCTCGCTACCAGCGCCAGCACCGACCGCGCGACGGCGGTAGCGCTTGATCGTGTAGCTGCCACCGGTTTCGGGGTCGCTGATGTCGTGGTGTTGTACGAGCACGACTTTGCCGTCGCGGCTGCCCCCGGTGTAGCGGCCGAAGAGGGACCAGGAGAGGTCGGGGATGAGCAGCTCCGTCGAGCGCGGCTCTACGTGTGCCACGAAGGTGGCAGGCGAGAGTCGCCGGTTGGGGAGCGGCACTCACCCCAATAGGTTCAGGGTTCGGGTTTCGCTGAAGCCGGCCGCGGCAACCGCTCGGTCGTAGACAGCCGCGTAGGCGCGGTAGCGGTCGGCGTCGGGCGGGTTCGGGACGATGCGGAGGTCGGGGGCTAACCCCCGGGGCTGAGAGCACTTTCGGTCCAATGTTCGCCGAACAGTTCGGCCTGCCGGAGGACTGTTTCCGTCGCTGCCTTCTGCTTGTCCGGTGGGTAGCCGTACTTGCGAAGCACCCGCTTGACCGAGCGCCGCAGGCGGGCACGGACGTTCACGCGCTTGGTCCAGACGTGGTGAAGCGGCACCACCCCCTAGGGCGCGATGGCGCGGGACACGATCTGCCGGATGGCGTGATCCAGGTCCTCCTCGCTCCGCTGTTCGCTTGGCGCGCGCTTGGCGAGCGCCGCCCGCACCGTCTGGAAGAAGGCCACAGCGTCGCGAATGGCGAGCGCCCTCTCGTGAGGGACCGCGAGCACGAACGCGCGCGAGAGCTCTGAGACCGCGCGCAGCAGCCGGTCCTTGCCGTTCTCTTGGGCGAGGATGTGCTCCTGGGCCGCGGGGAGCAGCGCGAGGCGTTCCTCAGGTCTCCCGGTCTTCCACGCAGTTCAGTCGAAGCCATAGAAGAGGTCGCAGCAGATCTCGTACTTCTCCTGCATCACCGCCACGACCTCGCTCTGGTCGATGGCGGTCCGACCAGTGCCGCCGCTAGCGGTCTAGGTCGCGAGCGCCTGCATGAGCCCGTGGGCGCGCATGGGCTTGTCCAGGTACATGGTGTGGAGGGACGGTGCGTCGAACCCCGTGAGCCACATGTCGCGCACGATGACGAGCTTGAACGGATCGCTTGGGTCCCGGAATCGCTTGGCCAGGAACTCGCGGCGCTGCTTGTTGCGAATGTGCGGCCGCCAGTCGGGCGGGTCCGAAGCCGATCCGGTCATCACGACTTTGACCTGGCCCCGGTCGTCGGCGTCATCGCGCCAATCGGGGCGGAGCCGCACCATCTCGTTGTAAGAGTCGCCGCAGATGGGCTCAGCATCACCAGTCACCTGATAACTCGCCGATGTCGTGGGCGATGCGATCCTCGACGAGGAACGGGATGATCAGCGTAAGGGACCGCTTTCCTGGTGCTAGTTGAACCGACGCCTCAGAGGTCGGTCCTGGTGGGCGGGAGATGGGCGCTTGGCAACCCGTATCCCAGCAAAGGGCATGGCAGGATCACGAGTCCGCCGCGCGGCTCAAGCCCGACTGAACGTGGTCATGAGTTCCGCCGCGGCTACCTTGCCAGGTTCTCGGCCCACCATATCTCCGCCCGGTCCGTGAACGCCGTGAAAAAGCAGGCTTGCCGATGAACGCCAAATGCCGGTCACACCCGCCCGCCATGCGCGGCCTATGAACGGCAACTCCTCAACGTCACGCCGCTTCAAGTTGGTTGGCCTTCATAAAGGATTCAACGGTATTGAAGGCGTTGAAAAATAGCGGGCTCCCTGAAAACGATAAAGGGCTCACCGGCCCGATCGTCATAAACGAGTACTGACGACTCTCAGCGTCGAAGGCCGAGTGGGGGTCGCGGAAGAGTTGGTAGAGGTCCAACGCGGTGCCGGAGGATCCCACGAGCTGCCGCAGCGACTGGAACTCTTGCCCCAGCCCGAGCCCGAAACCGAAGAAGAAAATGCGCAGTTGCTGGAGGATCTCCGGATGGATGCTCGAGAGCGTCTGGCTAATGAAGAGCCAGCCGAGACCGTACTTGCGGGTGGTGCGGGCGGCGTCAATCAGCACGCTGCGCACTGCCTTCGCGGCATCGTCCTCAGAAGGAAGCTCGCGCGGAGCCAGCCGGTGAGCCTCGTCTATGACGACCAGTGCGTTGAGGTTTTCGCCTTCTTTGTACATCGCCTCAGCCGTGGCAGTCACACCCTCAAGCAGGCGCTTGATCACGAGAGACTGGATAGTGTCATTCCAGAGAAGATCTTGCGCCTGTTCCTTGGAGACATCCACCACGAGTACTGGGCGGTTGGTCTTTGCTGTGCCGAGTAGGCATTTCAGCGCGTCCTCGACCTTTCGCCGACCGCTGGCATGATCCTCTTGAAAGAGCCTTGCGACAGGCAGCCAGACGTCCCGATAAAGCTCATCGGGATTGGCTTCGTTTACGGCATCCTTGAACCGTTCCGCTGCTGCGCCCTCTCGCGCGTATATCTTGTTCCGCAGCCTGTCCTGCTTGAGTAGGCTCCATGCTTTCTCAAACACAGCCTTCTCGTGCAGCGTGGCCAGAGTGACTCCCCTTGCCTTTCGCATGGCCTCGGTGAATTCGTCGCAGGCCGTGTCAACCTTGTCCTGAGTCATCACTTGCAGCTCACGGAAGAAGCGGGACTCAGAAAGTATCTGCCGAAAAAGATCCCATCGATCGAGGACAAGCTTGCTTACCGTGAGAACAAAAACTTGCTTGCCGAGCTTCCTCACCACGTCACCCACTGGAAGGGCGAATTCGCCGCTCTTCCCTCCCTTGCGCATGTCCCTCGCGAATTCTCCCTGCGGGTCGATCACGAGCAGCGCCATCTTCCGGTACCGTGCGTAGGCGAGCAGGATCATCTTGGCCAGCACCGACTTGCCTGAGCCGGTCTTGCCGAAGATGCCGAGGTGGTAGGCCTCGCCGGCCCCGTCCGGCCCGCGGTCGAAGTGCTTGAACCAGAGCGGCAACTTCGGCTTCGAGCCGTAGACGTGGCCCAGGTAGAAGATCTGGTCGCGGTAGGGGCGAAGAAGTTCGTCCAGCACGTCGTCGGTCACGAGATGGATGGGCGTGCCGGTCGCCGGTACGGTTCCCAAGATGCTAGGCTCGTATCCGGCAGAACCAACCTGGCGAAACACCGCGCTGATCACCATCTGTCCGAGGTGCGTGTCCTGCCGCTCACTGACCGCGTCCACACGCCCGCGCTGGCGGATCAGGCTCAGCATCGTTGGATCCTCGTGCCAGATATTGCGGAGCTGAACTTCGGTAATCTGTCCGAGGGCGTAGTGTGGGCTCGTGTCCTGATTGAACCGAAAGAGCGCGAGTTCTCCGACCAGCTTCCGCGTGGCAGCCGCACCGAGGATGTCAATAGCGAGTTGGGCGGTCGAAGAGGGCGAGCCCACGACGCCAAGCCGTTCGGTCTTGTCTACGATCTGATCCAGACTCTTGGGGTAGTTCGTCATGGCTTATCTCCCGCTCTCACTCCGATAGCCGTGTAAGGCGAAGAAGACCTCGCCGACTTCACCGCTGTAGCGTTCCGACACCCGTTGGGTAGTCACCTGGCGGAACGCAGGGATGGCCCGCGCAAGCGCCTTCGCGGTGCGGTCAGCCAGGTAGATCGGGTAGGGCTCGAGCATGGACGCTGTTGCGCACTGATGCTTCAGCCCCTGGACGACTGTCGCCAGCCGATGCGTGTTCGACGCCACGCTAGCGGCGACCTCGACCCGCAGCGCTGGGAGCCAATCGTGCGGCTTGTAGTAGAACACCGTCACCGACTGGAGAGCGGACAGGATCTCCTTCGCGAGCTCGTTGGCCTGCTTGTTGCTCTCGTTTCGGAGCGGCCCAGTATTCAGATGCCAGGTGACCCTGCCTTCACTGTCGCGCGGGTGTTCGAGCTCGACCGGCTCCGTCAGCTCGCCAGACTTGAGCAAGAGCGTGAGCATCCCACGGTCGTCATGATTTACTAGCCAGCCGAGCCGTTTCCCGATCTCACGACGCGTCGAGTACTTCGACAGAGCGATATACTGCTTATCTGAACGCTCCGAGCGCAAGAGCTCGAGGTAGGCACTCAGGTACTCGACGCCGTTCTCGAGGAACTCCATGGAGCAACGAAGTCCCTTCGCATCGGGCACTTTGTTGAGCGCCTGATTAAAGTAGATGATGGGGAGCGTTAGTGTGCCGTCGATCATCACGACGTCATGCGGCGCGCTGGTGGCCAAACGAAGCTCCTCCCCGAGCATGACTGCACGGAGAACGCTAGCTGTGTCTTCGAGGTGCGGCTCAGCAGCGATAAAAGTCTTGTGATGCGGACGTTCCCAATGCCGTTTCTCCGAAGGCGGCGTGAGACCTTCCACGGCCACCGCCGCCGCCGCGGCTAAGTCAATTGTGAGAAGTCGGTCAATCGCGTAGGAACCGTCGGTTGCGCATGTCGTGGGCGGCGGCGGATACCCGAGAGACGACTCCTCGATCAGAAGGCCAGACTTCTCAAGCTTCTTGCGTAGCGCACTGCGCTCTTCTCTGATCTCCCGAAACGAAGCGAGTAGGTCAGCCGCGATCGTCGCCGTCTTGTGCAGCACCTCTTCGACTAGCGCAGCGGGCAGATCAGCAAACGGAATTTGGTCAGGTAATTCCCCACCTGCCGTCATGCCGCCCTCCATAGTCGATAGCTCTCCGCCTCGAAGGTGCGGTATCTCTGATCACGACGTGCCCGAGGCAGCATCCACCGTTCCCTAAAGTATTCGAACATCTGGCCTTCGGAATGAAGATACCACTGCAAACGGGAGTGCTCTCCCCGAAGAAACTCCCGGCAATTGGCCGCAAGTGGGACGACAAACACTTCCCGTTCAATCCCGTGGTACAGCCAGTCACCCGATAACCCGACGCGGCGAAGACATTTCTTAATAACCTCACGGCGATTTCGAAAGCCACGACCCCAATGCTCCTGTTTCGCTGTAGGCTCACAGTGTCGCTTCGCGAAGTCCGTAATTGCCTCGTAGAGACCGTTCGAAAAGTGGAATTCGCCAGAGCCCTTCGTGAAGCCCACGCTCTGATAGAGGAGTCTGTCACCGAAACGGAGTCTGTTATAAAGAGAGGAGCGACCGAGAGCCGACGTCGTCGTGATCAGCGTGAGACGTCCGTCATGCACCTCGCGCCTGATCACCGAGCGGACGCCGCCGTACTTCCTTTTGAACGCATGGCGGACGGTGTCGCTCGCGGCGAGCATAGCCACAAGCTTACCGCACAACAGAAATGAGTAGGGAGGCACCGCACCCAATACGAACGCATCCATTACGTTCCGCAGTCGCTTCTTGCGGTCGGAAGGAGTCCAGCCGACCCATTGGTCACGGGGTGCCAGACTGAAGACTGGGTCCCCTAACCCAATGACACCAATTAACTTGCCGTTGTACTCGTCGACGACAAGGAAGCGCAGGCGGCGTCCGTAACCGGACGAAACCGGAATGCTCCAATGTAGGCTCGCATATCGGAAGAGCAGTTCCTCCTCCGATCCGGGCTGAACCTCTATCAAGCGAGGCGACATCCTCAAAGGATCAACTTCGTGGCCCGACGCGATGCGACGCAGCAGCTTGCTCTCCAGTCGCATCAGGCTGGCACGAGCCCGCTCGATCCGATGTGCAACGGCGGTCTGGTGAAGCTTCCGGATTCTTTCTTTCGAAAGGTCCCTCGGAGGAAAGATGGCTCCGTTTTGAACGCGGAACCCCTGGGCACGAAGAGATCGGATAATTCGCTCGCGCAGGTGGGCCGCGTCTATGCCGGGTTCAATGCTATGCATCGGCGAGATCCTCGAGACGTCTCGGGCGGGCCGCGTCAAGATCAGACTGGTCGATTCGCTTGTAGTGCCACTCCTTACCCGTGTTAGCGCTGACGCGTTTACACCAGACCTGCATAGCCTCGTCCTTGGCCCCGGTCCCTTCCCAGACCCGCCCCTTCGTCTCGATGATCCAGTTCACTTCGCTACCTTCGACGGTCTGCACTACGACCCAGTCCGGATGGTAAAAGCCAATCACGCCCGTCGGCTTGATGTAGTCGACGCGGAACTGCGTCCCAGACTCGCCCTGCTCCGTGGTACCAAGAGATGCAAACCGGAGCACGTCTGAGGCGCTATCCAGGAACTCAGCAAAGCACCGCTCGAATTTGTTGTATGTGGCGACGTAGTTGAAAATCGTTTTCTTGGCCTCAAGCGGCGGAAGGTCCCGCCGCCAGCTGAACGGCCTCGTCTCCGAGAGTCTGAAGTCGGCTCGCTCGAATTCAATCGCCCGGCGTTCGAGCGTGAGCTCCGCTATCTTCCGGCCGAGGTACTTGGCGATGCCTTCCTGTATCTCCGGACGAGCGAGGTGCGAGCGGATGGGGTCGCTTGCGAGATCTACCTCGCGCCCGAAGCAACGCTTAGCGACGTAGGAGCGCACCGCCGGGTAGAGTTCGGCGAACCGGCTGGGGAGCTTCGCCTGGCTGATCACCTTGTTGGTGATGGAACTGAGGAGATCTTGAGCCGTCGGCAGCTCGCCCGCAGTGATGTCGGCTTGATGGACTTCGGTCTCCGTCGTCGCAAACTCCAACTTCAGCTTGATCCGGAACTGCTCGGCTAGCTCTTCCTGCTCGTAGATGGCCTCTAGGTCGCTGACGCTGAGCTGGGAAAGCTTGCGGAAGTCGTGCACGAGCTGCGGCTTGGTGAGGGGAATGCCGATGTCGTACTCGATGCGCTGCTGAAGAGGCTCGATGACGATCGGCGTCGGCGGATCGATCTTGGTCGTCGTGACGCTGACGCCTTCCGCTTCGAGCTGACTGCGCAGGAGGTTCAGAAGATTGCGTGTGCCGAGGACCTCTAGAGTCTGCAAGCGGTCCGGACTCACCTTCCTCATCATGCGGAGACCCCGGCCGATGACCTGCTCCGGCAGGATTTCGGCCTTGGCAGCGAACGGGCGCAATCCCAGGACCACGGTGACGTTACGCACATCCCAGCCTTCCCGGAGCATCATGACGCTCACGATGACATTGATGTCGTTGTTGTCGATGTCTCGGGCCGCCTCGCGGGCCTTTTCGAGATTCTTCTTTGTTATCTCGCCCGCGGCGTCCGTGTGGATTACCAGTACTTCAGACTCCTTGATGCGGAACTCTTTGGTCTTGCACAGATACTCACCGATTGCGTCGGCGTAGGCATTCTTCTCGGCCATGATGAAAAGCACTGGCTTGACACCTAGCTTCTTCTTGTACGCATCCCAATGCTCTTTCCACCGGGCTACCGCGGCGCGCAGCCGGTAGCCGTACTTCTCCACTACATTGTACTTGGTGACATGATGCGGATCTCTCGTTGGCAGCTCAGCGTCGTCTTCCTTGCTGACGATTAGTGGAGCCTTGACAATGCGGTCTTCCACAGCCTGGGCGAGTGGATAGTCGCACACCGTCCAGGGGAAGTACATCCCGTTCTGGTGTTTCGGCGTGGCCGAGAAATCCAGCCAGAGGGCGAGTCCCTTCGGCAGGGCGCGGTGGATCGCGAGGAGCGACTGGCTCCAGGCCAAGTCTTCATCGTGGACATGGTGCGCCTCATCGTTGATCACCATGAGGTCCTTGAGCAACTTCACCCGCTCGAGTATCGGGCGCTGGCTTGATGCCACGAGATCTTCCGCGGGCTTCTTACCCAGCAGGGCGTCTACGGCGTTTTGCGGCGTCCATTCCTGGTCGCGCGACTCGTAGAGCTGGTGAATGTTGGTGCCGAACTGGTTGCCGGACGGCTCAGACTCGCTCGCCTCCCCGCGGAGGATCACATTGGGCTCAAAAGGCCGCCACTCGGGAGGGACGAGCGGCAGCTCCCTGAAGATCCGGTTGCTGGCGAAGTCCTTCTCCAACCGCTGATAGACGATGACGTTCGGCGCCACGATGAGGAAGTTCGTGGAAAGCTCTGAACTGGGCATGCGCTTCTTGTGGAAGTAGGACCAGACCACCGCCATCGCCATGACCCAGGGCTTGCCTGAGCCTGTGGCCAGCTTGAAGGCGAAGCGACGGAGGTCCTCGGGTGGAAGGTCCTGCACCCCCTCGGCCTCGAGTTCTGGCACGTAGCGGCGGAGTTGCCGTCGTCCGTCCATGGTGGTCTGGAACGCGATCGTGTCTCTGCCCGGGTCCCGCCTGAACTTGGTCCCGTAAGTTTGGATCAGCTCCTGCACGTCGCGCGCGCCTGCGACCTCGACAAGCCAGACCAGCGTCTCTATGGCCTCCCGCTGGCAGAAGTAGTAACGGAACGGCACATTGAAGCCCGGGACCTCGTGGTCTTTCTCGAACCAATACTCGAACAACCGGCGGCTGACCACCGACGCGCCCGGGTAGCCCTGCTCGCCCCACGCGTCCACCTTCGTCCGGATTTTCGGCACCAGCAGCAGCTTGCTCGGCCGTCGGCCTTCGGCCACTCGCCATCCCGTCGGGGCGGCGTCGTCCTTCACGAGGTGCTGCGTCGGCTTCTGCCAGGGTCTCCGCGCGGGGATCTCCGGGAGGTCCTTGTCGTAGGCGATGACCGCTTCGGCCATCGCTACTGGACCTCCACGTCAAAGGCCTGCGAGGTGTCGTTGCCGAAAATGTCGATCACCTTTACCAGGATGCGATACTTCCCCGGCTTCTGGTAGGTGTGGAGGTCGGAGGTGAGAGGGAGCCTGCGTTCCTTGCGGGTGCGGTAGGCGACCCACCCCTGCATGAACGTGTCGTTATGGAAGTCCCAGTCCACCGCCCAGTAGTCGATGTAGTCGGACCACTTCTTCATCTTGCTGCTCACGTCTGCTGGGATTAGATCGGCGTTGGGCGTGGCGAAGTCCTTTAGCACGACTTGGACGGTGAGCTTCTCGGGCTTGCTGATCTTCGCCTCGAAGTAGGCCAGCTCGAAGAAGCGCACGTCGGCCTTGGCGGCCGCTTGCTGCTCCATCACCTTACGCGGGATCTGCAGGAGGCGGAGGAGCTTCACACCCTTCTGCTTCGCGATCTCGTGCATGGGGCTCCCCTTGCGCAGGTCGTTGTTCGGGCCCGCCAGGCCCATCTCCCACTCCCAACCGAGGACGTGCAGCTCGGCCTGCTTGAGCGCGACGCATTCATCGAGCGCCTGGCTGACTTCTTCAATGGTCACCGGTGCGTCGACCGCCCCGATGTGGACCATCGCCTTGCCCCTTTTGCCGTGGAGGTGCACCATCCCTGCCGCGGGCTGGGCGCGGTACAGCTCGAGGATGAATGCGAGGTACTCGTAGAGCGCCTGCTCGGCGCGAGATTTGTCCTCGCTGTCGCCGAACGTCACCCCCTGCCAGTACTGGCGCTCGTACTTGCCGAGGTTCAGGACCTCGAAGGGCTTGCAGTTCGGGATGCCCAGGAGCCGCTTGCGGGTGACGTGGATGGCCCACCGCTCCAGATCGCAGCCGCTCCAGCGGCGGCCGAGCTTCTCAGCGACCGCTAGGGTCGTGCCCGAGCCGCAGAAGAAGTCGGCGACGAGGTCGCCGGGGTTGCATGCGATCGACACGATTCGCTCGAGAAGCGCCTCGGGCTTCTGCGTTCGGAAGCCTGTCTCCTCCGCAGCTCGCCTTACCAGATACATGGCGTAGGTCTACTTAATATCGGCCCATACTGTCGAGAGGGGTACTCCCTTGCTCGAGTCGAGGTACTGCCGCTCAACCGCCCCACCTTCACGCTTCCGAATGCGGTATCGGCGCCCTCCTCATCCGTAAAAGCAAATCTCTCGTTTATATACTTTTTCAAATACCGAAGACACTGCTTGTTGTCTATATACGCGCCGTACCGCTTAACAGCGTATATAATGTGTTTGCGTGCCTTAACAAGCTTGTTCCCGGCGACACGGCCTCCAGATGGAGTCCCGTAACTCTAAATTATCTCATCGAGGATGTTTTCCGTTCCAAACGCTTCCTCCAATGCAACTCTAAGGAAGTGGTTGACCTGGGTGCCGAGATGGACAAACAGCGATCCCCTTTTCAGAAAGCAGATCGCGGATAATTCGAAACCGCGGAACAAGCATGTCGAGATAGGTGTCGATTCCGTGGCCCCACGTGTCCAGATATGCCTTTTCTTCGATGATAGATTGTGGTCTCTCGACCTTGTTTCCACATTCCCCGATCGGCGCGGTAAACGAAAAATCTGCCCCGGTCGCAAACGGCGGATCGATGTAGACGAGGTCGATCTTTCCGGCGAACTTCTCAAGCAGTGAACCCATTACGAGCAGGTTGTCGCCCCAGATGAGCTTGTTGCGCCGCCCCTCCTCGAAGCTATCGCCCTCCTTGCCTTCCCGGACATCAAAAAGGATCTGCTGGATGCCGTTCTTTCTGGCCTCGTGCGTCGCTCGGCTCTCGTTCACGCGCTCGATGACCTGGAAGGGGAGGTTGACCCGAGGCACCTCCTTTAGCGTGCCGTCCTCGTTGTACTTGCCAGGCGAGACCAGCTCGGTGTTCGTAATCTCAACCTTCGCCACTCAGTCCTCCCAGCTCATTGAGCTAGACTTACTTAACTCGCCGCGGACCCGGATCACGGTCGCTCGTTCTGCCCGGCCTGGATCACACCGTCGGTTATGCAGTAGTGTCACAGGGCCCATTCATCACACACCTTGCGCTCAGGCACTTGGACTACCTCGAAATCCCCCTCTTGAATCTTCCTGACAACCGCATCAAACCGCCGGACAGCATCGGCCACTTTGTCCGGGCGATAAGGGAACTCCATCAACGCATCGCGTTTATTGGTATCAGCTGTCCAGTACAGCAGCAGTCTCTCCGGGCGCTTGCCATTCCGCCGCTCCAAGATATGCGCATAGATGCAAGGCTGGTCTTGATAGGCAGCTAAGAGCGTCGGATCGGCACTGCGCTCTGAGGTCTTGAAGTCCAGCAGTTCGAGCTTCCCATCGTCCCCCAGCAAGAGGTCGACCTTCCCGGTCAGGATGTAGCTGTCCTTCTCTACCGACACGTCCACTTCGGTCTCGATCACGCGCCACATATCGGCCTGGTTCTGATGGAAGTAGTTCATGGCCTGGGCGATGGTTGTCTTCTTCGCGGCCGGACCGATGGGGCGCACGTCGCTTATCGAGAACAACCAGTAGGTTTGCTGAAAGAGCTCTCGGATACGATGCTCATCCAAGGTGTCAAAACTGCCATCCAGGACGATGCGATGAATTTCGTCGATGGTCTGGTGCACGAGCAGCCCGAAGAAGATTACGGCGGATCGGGAAGGCGTGAAGTCGTACCTGCCGAAGAACTGGTACTGGCGCGGGCACGTCTCGTAGATCCTGAGATCGCCCGGGAAGCTGAAGCTCCGCTTGACCGGCATGCGATCCCGGAGCTCAAAGCGCTGTGCCCCGAGTAGCTGCCTCCGCACATAGGGCCACTGGGGCAACCCCTGCCAGATGGGGGCGAAGTACTCCTTTGGCCGCTCGTGGGTGGTGAGGACGAGTACCCTCTGCGCCCGGGAGAAGGCGACGTAATGCAGGCGCATCCGGTCGAAACCGGTGATACGATCGCCTCGAAGGCCGCGCGGCGATAGAACGGACCCAGGTCCCGGTCAACTTGCTTGGGACGTGAAAGCTGCGCCGCCAAAGAGCCGACCACGACCACTGGGAACTCGAGGCCTTTGGCCTGATGGACGGTCATTGCCTGGACCTGGCCCTTGGGGAAAGGCTGGTCCGGGTCCTCGTACTCGTTGATCCCGCCGCCGCAGAGCAGCCGAAAGAAGCTGTTGAAGAGGTGCATTCCGAGGTTCTCGAGGTTCCGATGGCTGACGACCGTGTATTTTGATAGTAGGTCTGGAAGGCGCTGAGGACCCGGGAGAAGATCGCGAGGTTGCGGGCTGCGTTCTCGTTCTTGACCGCGGTGGCGAACGGCCCCACGGCCAGCAACCTGTAGAGGTAGTAGGCCGGACGGACGTCGAGCGCGTCGCCTTCCTGCAGGGCGGCGATCTCGGCGGTCCACGCCTGGAGCGCCCTGGACAGGGGATGAGCCTTCTCTAGCCTGTTTTGTGGGATCTTGAACATCTCCCTTCCGTCTTTCATCACCCGCAAGCTCTTCCCCGGGTACCACCGCACTGTCATTCCTTGTGGCGCAGCAGAGTTTGTGTCAATGACTTCGTGCAGTTCCTTCGGCTCCAGTAGACACACACAACTGCCTCTCTTTAGCTCGCTCAGCGATTCACTGCCGCATACGAGAGCTAGATACACCTTGTGCTGTGAGCTGGACATCTGCTCGAGCTGTGAATCGCCAAACGTGAAGCGCCAGGAAAAGCCGCCTTGGATCTGTTTTCGATTGGTGCTGTATTTAATAAACAAAAGGGCAGCATCGTTCAGCAAATAGGCTGACCACGCATCGCGCGGCCTTGTCTCGATCATCCGCAGGGTTACAGGCTGCTCGGAGCGAAGCAGCTTTGTCAAAGCTGCTCCATGCAAGCAAGCAAAAATGTCGATCGCCACTTGCTTACCCTCTGCCCCTTATCTTACTGTACGGCCGTCGATTAGTCTCGTACAGGCTAGCTGACACAAGACTCGACTGCAAATGTTTACTACAGCAATGTTATCTGCCTACCTCGTGCGCGCTCGTGCTTCTCCACCGCTCTTGCCGAGCGATCGCGCCCACGCCCGCCAGCCTTCGCCCCGGCACCCCGTCCAACCGCTTAATCCGCTGGCAGCCCCGCGAGCCGCTCCGCGCCGCGGAGCCTCCCGTGGCGCTATACACCCTGCAACCCCGCTAGCTGCAGAGGCCTGTCAACCGGGCGAACGATTACGCGCCCGCTAACCCCGCCAGCTCAATCTTCTTCATCTTCTGGAGCGCCTCGACGTGGCGCAGCACGCGCGCGGGGTCGCCCTCTGCGAGCACGTCGTGCATCAGGCTGGGTGCGACCTGCCACGTAACCCCGAAACGGTCGCGGCACCAGCCGCAGATCTCGGCCTCGGGCACCGCCGACAGCGCACCCCAGTAGTGGTCGATCTCGTCCTGCGTGTCGCACTCGACCATCAGCGAAATCGCTTCGTTGAAGGCGAAGCCATGCTCGCTCCCGCCGTCCATCGCCACGAACCACGTCTCGCCAAGACGGAAGTCCGAGTACATCACCCGCTCCCCGCTGCCGTGCTCGGTCAGCGTGCCGTCGCGGGCCTCGGGCATGACGTCGGCCAGCCGCGCTGTGAACGCCTCTTGCGAGCCCGGAAAAACGGCGCGGTAGAAGGCGGAGGCGCTGGCGGCGGTGCCGTCCATGTCGGTAAAGAGGAGGCTCACCATCACGGTCGGGCGCGGCTCGGCATCAGGGGGAGGCGTGAAGAGCTGCCACGACACTCCGTGGCGGTCCTCGACCCAGCCGTACAGCGGGCTGTAGGCGTACTCGCCAAGCTCCATCAGCACCTTGCCGCCGTTGGCGAGCTCGCGCCACAGGCGCCCGAGTCGTTCGCTGGCGTCGGCGACGAGCGCCGGATCGAAGCGGACGAAAAACGAGATCGACGGGTTAGCTGTCGCCGGCGGCCCGTTGTTTGTCGACATAACGAGCACAGGTTGCCCGGCGAGGCGCAGCGCCGCCACCTCACCACCGCTGCTGCCCGCGGGCGTGGCTGGGATCGGCGTGACGTAGCGGATGCTCGTGTCGCCGCCGTTTGCGTCGCCGCTCTGGGCGGCGCTGTGCGCGCTGCTTGTCGCCGGGCCATCGACGGGGCTCGTGGCGGGATCGCTGAAGAGCGCGGCGTAGCGGGTGGCGACGTCGCCCGCTCGCTCCGAAAGCCAAAGGCACGGCGTGATCGTGGGCGTTCGCGTCGGGCGCGTGCTAGCAGTCGCCTCGCTCAAGACCAAGCTCCTCGTTTCGTCGTGGTGTCAGGGTTCGTCGACTGAGGCGGACTTTGCCGCGTCCCGGGGCGCGCGAACCACAACGCGCCGCTCGCAACTCCCCCTCGCCTCTCGGCACTCGCCGCTCGGCCGTTTCCCAACAGAGCCGGCTCGCACGCGAGCCTAGCAGCGGGCGCCGCGACCGTCGCCTCGCAGTCGCTGGTAGCTGAGCGTTCGGGCGATCGCTCTCGTCTGCGACCCAGAGGGGGTGTCGCGATGTCGCAGCCACGACTCGTCGTCACCGTGGTCGTCGCCGGCCTGCCGGCGGCCGCGGCCGGCACGAGCGGCGCGCTGTTGGTTGCGCGCAGCGGGCCCGACCGCCCGGTGCCCGCCACCGTCACGCGAACCGACACGAAGCAAGACCCAGCGACATCGGCGAGGAAGTCGAAGTCGCGCCGCTAGCCGACGACCCGAAGATTTCCGACACCGACACCTACGCCGGCGGTTGTTCGGTTACCCCAGTCTAGCCGCGCGCCTACGGAGCGTTGTGACAGTAGAATTCCCACTCCCAAAACACCACACCCCGCCCAGTTTCCAATACTCCTCCATTTCACCGACTAACGCTTCTCTCTCGGCGATGCGCATCCTCGCTTGCACCGCGCGCCTAGGAGGTCTCTCCTACACTCCAGTCGCTCATGAGGCTGGGATTATCACTGCGTACATACCCTAGAAGCAGATCTCGCCATTGTGGCACGTGGTCGCAAACCCGCAGCATTGACGACTCGTCACATCGCACTTTCTGTTCGGCGGCACTGCTCGAAGGGCGAAGTGCTGCACGCACGTATATGATCGCATCCATGAGTCACTTCTGTCGCTGCCAGATCCCAAACCGCGAGCTCCTGTCCTAACGACCTATACCAAATTTCTCCAGGTTCGTTATGATTAGCACTATGATGTTTAGCAAGTCACGTACCCTCTCCAGAGACGGCAACGGTTCACGAGGATAATCCCCGTGCACAATCCAATTTCGCCACTTGCATAGGTCGGCGAGAGCTTCATCCGGTTTCGACAGATCGTAGCTTGTAGAACTCGCTGTCGCCCGACCTTCGAAGAGGTACTCTATATGCAATCCATCCTGGCGCCACTGTGCGAGCAGCGCTTGCCATTTCTCCGTAGCCGTAGATGATGGATCTGACGGCGACCCGAAACAGCGTTGTAGTTCGTCTCCGATAGCCTTCCAGCTGCCCGGCCACAAATCAACAAGCTGGAGCACCTCGGTAAACTTCCCAGGATTGGTACTGGCACGACTTCTTATGTAGTCCTCGAGAATCTTGCGGTAGCCCCAAACACGGCGTTCGTAAGAACGTTCGATGTCTAGAATCTCCCCGAGATCAGTGTTGACCTTCCGCAAGCGCTGACGTATCTCGGGTGTCGATTCGGCCTTCTTTAGGATGTTTCCTACTTGACGGCATGCGAATTCTTCGAGCCACACTTCGACAGCCGTCGCGGCGACGATGATGGCGTTGCGAGTAAGGATCTCTGTGGCATGCTGGAGGTGGTGCGGCTTGACTGGGGAGTCTCCCTTAACGACGATCCACGCCCACCTCGACGCTGCTACATCGAGCGTCTCACGATCTTCCTGCGACAATTGAAAGACACTGTCGAGCTCTTCTCGTACCTCTGCTCTAGCCTTTCCTTGCCCCTCATTTTGGAGCATTTCCGCGAGCCGTAAAAGGAGGCAGGCATCGTTGAAATGCTCAATAAACACATCATACGGAGCCGGGCGTTTTGTTCGTGGCATACCTATCTCTCCTTCATGAGCTGAAATAGATGACTGGGCTTGCCACGCCTGCGAACTCGAAGCCCTGAGCACAGGCACGCTTCTCGTTTGTCGACACTCCTAGTACGAAGCGACGCGACATGCAATGGTGGATTTCCACCACTTCGGTATGATGGATAACGACCATGTGCGCAGATCAGTTCCGGGCTTCCGCCAGGGATACGTTGTCGAATCGCGGACCGCGAGATGGTGGTTAACACAACGTGTTCCTCGAGCAGGGTTCGGGCGTCGGCAGGTCACACCGAGGTCCGAGACTTGCTCGTGAGCAGCACGGGGGAGAGACTGCGAGACGGCTATGGCTGCGAGAGCTACGGCTTCTAGCGTCTAGGCGACGGTCTAGGCGACGAGCTCGCGCCGGGCCATTGCTGCGCGCAGCGCCCACAAGGCCGCGCCGGCCCAAACGGCTAGCTGCGCTTTCCACCACCAGCTGATGCAATCGGGAGAGGAGAAGGAGCTGGCCCCGCAAAAGTGCTGCTGCCATTTGATCTGGAGTATCGGGTCGATGCGGTACTGCCAGGCAAGCGCGGAAAGGCCCGAGTTGTCCGAGATCAAGCTGTCGAGCATGGGGCTGATCGCGAAGTGGGCGACGAGCAGTGCGCTAGCTAGTGCGTAGGCCACGGTGCGCGATCGGATCAAGAGCCCGAGCAGCGCCCCGAACGCCGCCACCGGCAACAGCACAGGTATGCGGACTAGCGCCAGCAGCACTGCTTCGACACCTGGCGCCACGTCGAGCCGGGGAATTTCCCGGTACATGTCCGGATAGGTGGTGTAGTCGGATGGTGCGAACGACGGCTTGAAGCCCGCGAATGGCGCGAGCACGAGGATCAACACAACCGAGACAACGACAACGAGCACACAGATCAGCGCGAGCGATATCGCCTTCGACAACCAGTAGCGCCGCCAACCACCAACTCGGTGCAGCGTGACCCATGCACCGCCCCGCTCGCGGTCCTCAGCGGTAAGCGCCACGCCCAAAAGCAGCGCCGACAGAAGATGCATGCCGAACGCAGCGACGTCACGAGCCAGGACTATCGGCACCACATCGAGCAGCGACGGGTGGAGCGGATGGTTGTAGGGGTTGGGCTCGTTCAGGATGATCCTGTTCGGTTGCGGGATGTCGAGCGCGGTGACAATGAAGAACGCCATCGCTGCGAGCACACCCAGCCCGCGCCAGCCCGAAAGCAGCCAGCGCAACTCGTAGCGCGAAAGCGCAAACGCCGCTCTCACAGCACCGCACCCCCGTCCAGCAGCCGCAGAAACTCGGCCTCCAGCGACGCCCGCGCCGGCCGAAACTCGCACACCCCCACACCGCCCGCAACGAGCTCGGCGAGCAGCTCGGGAAGCGGCCGCGCCACGCGCACCAACAGCTCTCCCGTCTCCTCGAGCGCTTCCACCACCCACCCGCGCCCGGCCGCAAGCGCACGCAAACGCTCCTCATCGGCCCCCGTGGCACAGCGCACAAGCGCCCCCTCCAGATCCCGCAACTCAAGCACCTTCCGAACCTCGCCCCGCGCCACCAAAAGCACCCGATCACACAACCGCTCAACCTCCGTCAGCATGTGGCTCGCCAACACAATCGCGATCCCATGCTCGTCAGCGAGCCTGCGCAAAAGCCCGCGCAACGCCACGATCGCCTCCGGATCGAGACCGTTCGTCGGCTCGTCCAACACCAAAAGCCGCGGATCCTCCATCAACGCCTGCGCCAGATAAAGACGCTGGCGCATACCGTGCGAAAACCCCCGCACCGGCTTGCGCGACCCAGGATCCAGCCCAACCAACCGCAACGTCTCCTCGATCTTCCCGCGATCCGCAACCCCCCGCACCG
This sequence comes from Thermoleophilum album, assembly GCF_028867705.1. Taxonomy (GTDB): domain Bacteria; phylum Actinomycetota; class Thermoleophilia; order Solirubrobacterales; family Thermoleophilaceae; genus Thermoleophilum. Next base: position 1,373,838 of record NZ_CP066171.1, read on the forward strand.
ACGCCAAAAGCTCGAGATTCCGCCGCGCCGACAGCTCCGGCACCATCCCCATCTGCTCAGCCACCAACCCAAGCCCCACCGGCACCCTCGCCCGCGGATCGCAACCAAACACCCTCACCTCGCCCTCGCTAGGCGGCGTGAGCCCACACACCATCTTCAAAAACGTCGACTTCCCCGCCCCATTCGGACCGATGAAGCCAAGCACATCGCCCGCACACAACTCCACACTCACACCACGGATCGCCCACTGGCTCCCATAACGGCGACCAAGATTGCGAGTCACAAGCACCGGATCCCCGGCGACACCAGCCGCGGCCCTCGATGGCTGGATAGTGGCGGAAACAGATACCTGTGCCGTCACGACACGACCTCCTTACCTTCCAGACAGCTAACCGTCCCGTCGATCACGCGCGCGCCTCCTGGCGCCACGCAGCCACACATACGAATAACAATGACACCACAAGCAGCGATAGGAACACCCCGAAAGGAACCACCCACAGCCACGGCGCGTCGAACGTGGCCACGATCTTGCTGTACACCGGTGCGACCTCCAAGTACGGCTGGAAAGAAAACCACTTCCCCCACGGCATTTGCGACCTGAACGGGTTCAACATCGGCCACATACAAAGCGTGAACACAAGCAGTGTCGGCACGATCGGTCGCGCCACAACCTGACCTATCGCACAGCCAAGCGCAGCAACCGCCGCGCACGCAACCGCACCCAACACAACCGTCACCAGATCACACACAAGCGGCGAGAAATGCCACAAACCGGGTGTGGGAAAACCCATCTCGTAGGGTGGGATAACAGTGCGCGGATCGTACCCCATCTCGACCGCAGCCCGAAAAGCGCCCGGCCGAATCAGCGCGTGATCACGCCACGGCAGGGTCAAAAGATTCAACACCACAAGCGCACAACCAACCAGCGTGCCCACAAAACCAGCCGCCAACGACCCCGCAACAGTACGCACAACCGCAAGCCGCACACCCCGCAACCCCCGCACCGCATACAACACATCCTCCCCACGACCACGCCCCACAGCCGTCAACGCCCCACCAACCGCAAACCCAAGCAACGGAAGCCCCCAAGCGAAGAGGCTCTCTCTGGTGCTGCACGTAAGCGCCCCAAACGCTCCCCGCGCCTCGCTCCCCGAGCAACCCACCCCCTGGCGCGAGTTCAAATACATAGCAACCACAAGCACCAGGCCCGCAGCCACCACCACTAGGCGTGCGACGCAACGCCGAGCCAACGCCAAAACCACGCGCGCCGTACGCACACCCACACGACCGTGTCGCACCGCGCCGCCCCGGGCAAAATGCCCAGGGCGGCCGGCACGAGCAACTACACCACTAGCCATCACCAAACACTCGCCGCACTAGCACTACGGGCAGCGGAAGCGCAGCCGCAAACGGATGTGATCGGTGTCGAGACCAGAACTGTCGGTATAGATGCCGGGATACATGCGGTCCCTACCAGCGATCCAGCCGTTGTCGGCCTGACCCTTTTCGAGCTTGGCGGACTCCCAACGCACATCGCCGCTCTTGCCGCGACGGACTTGCACTTTTGCCCAGCCTCCATCGTCGATGAAAAGCACACGCACTCCAATGCTGCGACAGCGCTGGATTGCGAAGCTGAGCGTTGTGCAATATCTCCAGCCCCATCGGTCGGTGCTGCACGCCAGCTCCACCACCGTGTCGGCGCTCGCCGTCGCCACCGGCCCGGCCGTAGCAACAGCCCCACACGCTGCGAGCGTTGCGGCTGACGCCGCGACACACCTGCGCAACCTCTTCACCTGTCTTACTCCCTTTCCTGCGCACTCGAACCAACATGTGCGGCCACAGACCATTAGGCCATTGGGTCATTGGGCCACGCCGCCTCGCGACAAGCGAGCAGGCGGCCGGCACCCTAGCACACACATCTGACGCACACAACGCTCGACACCCGCACCGAACAACGCTCTTTCACACGCAGCCCAAGATCCATACCGTGTAGGTAACTCGGCTTCTAATACGCGCGCGCTTATCACACACAACCATCACACGCAATGATGGAAATCCACCATCGACTGATGGCGGACAACCATCATCGATACGCGCAACGGTTGCAGCGGCCGCGAGGCGCCACCGCCCCTCCCCAACCAGCGCCCCTGCCCCAGAACACCAAGCCAGCGCCCCCGGCAGGATTCGAACCTGCGACCTAGGGATTAGAAGTCCCTCGCTCTGATCCGCTGAGCTACGGGGGCCCGCGCACAGCGCAATCGGGGCGGCCGGATTCGAACCGGCGACTTCGCGCCCCCAAAGCGCGCGCTCTACCAGGCTGAGCTACGCCCCGTGCAAACGAAGTGTACGCCCCGCCAGCGGGCCTGCGGTTAGCGCCGCAAGTGCACGAGCGGCGGTAGGGTGCCGAGCTGATGCCTGAGGTCACCCCCTTCCCTGCGCTGCGCTACGAGCCGGCACGCGCCGGCCGCCTCGACGAGCTCGTCGCGCCCCCCTATGACGTCGTCGACCCGGCGTGGCGACGCTCGCTCCTAGCCACCAACCCACGCAACGTCGTCGCCATCGACCTCCCCCACGACGACCCCGACCACCCCGAGCGCGCTGGCGACGACCCCTACACGAAAGCCGCGGAAACCGTCGCCCGCTGGCTGCGCGAAGGCATCCTCGTGCGCGAAGAAAAGCCTGCTTTGTGGGTGATGCGCCAACGCTTCACCGCCCCCGACGGCCAGCTCCGAACCCGCACGGGTTTCTTCGCGCGCGTGCGCGTCGAGCCCCACGACGGGACGATCCGCCCCCACGAGCGCACCCAACCCGGCCCCAAAGAGGACCGGCTGCGCCTAACCCGCGCCACGCGGCTCAACCTCTCACCGATCTTCAGCGTCTTCCCTGATCCCGACGGCGGTGCGCGCGCCGCGCTCGCAGCCGTCGCCGACCGCGAGCCGGCCGGGAGGTTCGTCGAGCACGACGGCACCAGCACGACCTTCTGGCGCGTCGACGACCCCGCCACGATCGAGCAGCTCACGAAGCTCGCCGCGCGCAGCGAACTGTTGATCGCCGACGGCCACCACCGCTACGAAACAGCCCGCACCTACGCGCGCGAGGTGGGCGGCGAGGGGCCACACCAGCGCACGCTGATGTTCCTCTGTCCCCTCTCCGACCCGGGGCTCGAGCTCTATCCGATCCACCGCCTGCTCACTGGCATCGACGCCGAGCGCCGGCGTGCGCTGTGGCAAACGCTGGAAGCGTTCTTCGACCTCGAAGACCGTGATCCGCCGGCGCCCAGCGACGCGACCGACGCCGGCAGCACGGTCAGCGGCTTCATCCCCGGGCGCTTCGGCGTCGTCGATCCAGCGAGCGGCCGCAGCGTGGTGGCAACACTGCGACGCGACGCCGCCCAGGCGGAGCTTGCGCAGCTCCCTCCCGCCCTGCGCGAACTCGACGCCGCGATCCTCGAGCACCTAGTGCTGCGCCGCGCGCTCGCACTCAGCGACGAGGACATCGCCAACAAGCGCGGGATCAGCTACACACCACGGTTCGAGCGCGCGCTGCAAGCAGTGGCGACCGGCGATGCGGATGTCGCCTTCCTCCTGCGCGCGACACCGATCGAACAGGTGCGCGCGATCGCTGCCGACGGTGTGCCGATGCCGCCAAAGTCGACCTTCTTCTACCCGAAGGTGCCGACGGGGATCGTCTTCAACCCGCTCGACGAGCGCTTCGAACAGTGACTAGCTGCGCGCGATGAAGATCTATACGCGTAAAGGCGACGACGGCACCACTGGCCTGTGGTACGGCGGACGGGTGCCGAAAGACTCGCCGCGGCCCGAGGCCTACGGCACCGTCGACGAGGCCGGTTCCGCGCTCGCGCTTTGCCGCGCCGCGTGCGATCGCGACAGCGAGCTGCACCGCGACATCTTGTGGCTGCAGCGCCAGTTGTTCGTGTGCGGCGCGCAACTAGCCACCGCGCCGTCGGCTGCCTCGCGGCTCGAGCCCGGCGTGTCGCGCATCGAACCGCAAGCCGTCGAGGAACTTGAGCGGATGATCGACCGCTACATGGAGCGTGTCGATCTGCCCCCGAAGTTCGTGATACCGGGCGGAACCGAGCTCTCGGCGCGGCTCGACTTCGCGCGCACCGTTCTGCGGCGGGCGGAGCGTCGCGTCGCCGCGCTCGTCGCTGCGGGCGAGCTCGACGACGCCACGCTGGTCGCCTTTCTCAACCGTGCTTCGGACGCGGTGTGGGCGATGGCGCGCTACGCCGACGAGCCGCAGCCCGAACTCTTCGAAGGTCGCGGCACATGACGCGGACTCGCGGTCGGTCGCGGGACGGGTGCCAAGGAATCTCGTAGCGTCAGCGAGCGGGAGGTAGTGCAAGCGATGAAAGCAGTGGCGCGCAGACTCGACGACGGCTACCAGCACGAGGTGTCGATCCGACACCACCGCTTCTTGACCGACGAACCCCCATCCAACGGTGGACGCGACAGCGGACCGACACCGTTGGAACTGTTGGCGGCCGCGCTCGCCTCGTGCAGCGCGATCACGCTCGAGATGTACGCCAAGCGCAAGGGTTGGGATGTAGGTCGGGTTGAGGTCGAGGTGGACTACGAACCGGCGCAGCGCGGTGCACCGACGCGCTTCGACATCACGGTCAAGCTCCCACGCCATCTGAGCGAAGAGCAGCAGGAGCGGCTGATGCAGATAGTCGCCAAGTGCCCCGTGCACCGCACGCTCGAGGGCGAGGCGATGTTCCGTGAAGAGCTGAAGCTCGTTTGAACGGCCGCTGGCCAGGACGCGCGAGCGCCTCGCGCGCTCGGGAACGTCGCCACTGAAGCGGCGGACACGCGCGCGAAGGCGTGCAGGACTCAAGGTGGCGGCGGGGAACGCCGACACCGTGGACGTGACCGCACGTACCGCCCCGGCGGTCCGGACCCTCCGCACCGGTGCCGTCTACACGCTGGTTTACGTCGCTGTAGCCGCAGTCGGACAGGCGCTGGTCGAGCCGAGCGGCGGAACCGCCACCCTCTGGCCGGCCACCGGCCTCGCGGCCGGTGCCCTTTACGTCCAGCAGGCGCGCCGCTGGCTTGCGCCGCTCGTCGGCCTTGTGGCGGGCGCTTTCTGCGCCAACCTGCTGGCCGGCACCGACCCGCTTCTTGCGGCCGCCTTCGCCGGCCCGGCGGCGGCCGCGCCGGCGCTCGCGGCGGCGGCCGCACGCGCGCTCGCCGGGCCGCCAGCCGAGCTTCAGCCGCGCTTCGTCGTTCTCGTCCGTCTCGCTGGCGCCGCGGCCGTGGGTTGCGGGCTCGCCGCTCTCACCGGCGCGGCAGCGGCGGCGCGCGCTTTCGGCACCGAACCGCTGCAGGCGTGGATGTCGTGGTGGGCGGCCGACCTCGCCGGCACCGCGACGCTCGCGCCCGCAGGGGCGCTGTTGGCGCTCCACACCGGTCGTCTCGCCCGCTGGCGCAAGCAGATCGAAGCCGCGCAGCGGGCGCTGCGCGACCCGCAAAAGCAGCGCGCCCTCGTTGGGGTGGCTGCGCTCGTCGCCGCCGGGATCACCAGCGGAGCGCTCGTTTTCGCCGCCGAGCCGTCGACGCTCGGGTTCCGCAACACCCTGCCGGCGACGCTGCCGCTCGCGTTCGGTCTTTGGCTCGCCTGGCGCTTCGGCACTCCCGCGCTGGCGAGCGTCCTCGCTATCGGCGGCACGCTTGCCGGCTGGCTCACCGCCACCGGTCAGGGACCGTTCGCCAACCCCGCGGCCCCGCCCACCGCCGGCGTGCGCGGGCTTCAGATCTTCCTCGTCACGGGCGCGTTGCTCGCCGGCGCCGCTACCGTCACGCGGCTGCGCGAGCTCGCGCTGCGCAGGTCGCTCGCCGACGCCGCCGGCTGGTTGCGGTCGATCCTCGCCACCGCCTCCGACGCCTACGTCGCGCTCGATCACAGCGGTCGCATCGTCGAGTGGAACGCGACCGCGGAGCGGATGTTCGGGCGGCGGCGCGACCAGGTTCTCGGGCAGCCGCTCGCCGGCGTTCTCGGCGACCTACCGCTCGAGCACGCGGCCCAAGAAGGGCGAGCTATCGAACGCGATGTGCCCGGGCCGCTCGGTGCGCGCGTGCCGGTAGCGCTCGCGGTCGCGAGCGGACGCGGGGCGATCGCCTACCACCTCCTGCTCAGTGACCTGCGACCGGTACGCGCGCTCGAGGGCGAACTCGGGCGGGTGCGCGAAATCGTCGAGAACCTGCGCGCGCGTTTGATCGACGCGCTGCGCGACCGCGAGCTTCTGCTGCGCGAACGCGAAGCGCTTCGCCGCGAGCGCGACGAACTGCGCGCGACGCGCGAACACCTCGTCGAGACCCACCGCCAGCTCGAGGCTAACCACCGCGAGCTCGGCGCGCGCCACAGCCGGCTGCGCGACGAGCACGACAAGCTCGCCGCTCGCGCCGCCGAGATCGAGCGAGGCAGCCGTGAGCTCGCCGCCGAGCGCGACCGCCTGCTCGCCCAGCTGGCGGCCGCGCGCCACGCGCACGAACGCGCGCGCAGCGAGCTCGAGCAAGCACGTGCGCGCACCGCCGAGCTCGACGCCCAGCGAGCCAGCCTCGCCGAACAGCTCGCGAACGTAGCCGCCGCGCGCGACGCGAACGCTCGCAAGCTCGCGCTGACCGAGACACGTGCCGCCGAGCTCGAACGGTCCCTGGCCGACCACGAGCGCCGCCAGGAGCAGTTGCGCCACGAGCTCGCCGCGATCGAGCGCGAGCGCGACGAGGCGCTGGCACGCTGCGAGCGGCTCGCCGAGCTCGGAGAGCGGCGGTCGGTCGAGCTCGCGAAAGTGCACGACGAGCTGCGTACGCTCGCCAGCGAGCGCGACAAGCTGCGCGGCGAGCTTGCGCGCAGCGAAGCTACGAGCGAGCGACTGCGCGCCGAGCTCGACCGGCTTAACGCGGCGAGCGCCGCCGAACGCGAACGTCTCGAGCGGGCCGTCGCTAGAGCCGAGCGGGCGCTGCTCGAGCAGCGCTCGCGGCTCGAGAACGCGCAGGCCGAGGTCGAGCGAAGCTCGGGCGAGCTCGAGCGCGTGCGCGCGCAGCTCTCAACCGTCGAAACGCGCCTCGCCGAGGAGCGCGAGCGCCACGCCGCAACCGCTCGCGCCCTCGAGGAGCGCAGCCACGAGCTCGAGCGCCGTTCCCGCGAACTCGAACGCGCACGCGCCGAAAGCGATCGCCTTGCGAGTGAGGTCGCAGCTGCCCGCCTAGACGCCGAGCGCAAGGCGCGGCGACTCGAAGAGATCGAGCCAGAACTGGAGCGCGCCCGGCGGGAGCTCGCCGAGGCGGACGAGGTGCTGCAGCGCTGGACCGCTAGCTTCGAGCGCACCCGCCGAGCGGCAGCGCTGGTCGATCCCGACAACGGCCGCGTCGTCGCGTGCAACCAGCCTTTCGCCGACCTGCACGGCGTCCGCGTCGAAGACATAGTCGGGCGTCCCTTCGCGAGCCTCGCGACCCCCCGTAGCGCGGCCCGCGCCGCCCAGCTCGACCGTGAGGTGCGGACCGCCGGCTACGTGCGCTGGCAGGGCGAGCACCGCCACGCGAGCGGCAGCGTCGTGGAGGTCGCCGGCGAGGGGTTCGCGATCAGGGGCCGTGACGGACGCGAGCGTTACCGCGTGGTGTGGCTCGACGATCTCACGCTGCTGCGCGAGCGCGAACGCGGTGCGCGCACCGCGCAGGCACGGTTCGAGGCGACGTTCAAGCACGCGCCGGTACCGGCGGTGCTCGTCGACCGCCACGGGCTCGTCGTCGCAACCAACGACGCTTTCGCGCGCACGCTTGGCTACCCCGCCGAGCAGCTCGCCGGGCTGGCGCTGCGGACGCTCGCCACCCCGGACGACACCGACCGCCTCGCCGACGCTCTTGCCGCCGCGGTGTCCGGCGAGAACAAGCGTGCGCAGATGCGTTTCGTCGACGCTCAGGGGTCCGAGCTCGAAGCGGAGCTGTCGGCCACCGCGCTGGGAGAAGAAGCCGGCGGCGGCGCGCTCGTGTGGCTGCAGGACGCGAGCGAGCGGCGCCGCTTCGAGGGCCAGCTCCAGCATCTCACCGACCATGACGGCGTCACCGGTCTCTTCAACGCCAAGCGCTTCCGCGAGGAGCTCGAACGCGAGCTCGCGTCGGCAGCCCGCTACCGCAGCAGCGCCGCGGTGCTGGCAATCGACATCGACGGTTTCCGCTACCTGAACGGGGCGCTCGGCCACGAAGCCGCCGACGAACTGCTTGCGCGCATCGCCGACGCCCTGCGGCGCCGGCTGCGCTCGAGCGACATCGCCGCCCGCACCGGCAGCGACGAGTTCGCGGTGCTGTTGCCGCGCGCCACGCTTGACGAGGCGCACAGCGCTGCCAGCGGGATACTCGAGGCGCTGCGTGCACTCGGCCGCGAAGAGCTGGGCGGGCGGCCGCTCCAGCTCACCGCAAGCATCGGCGCAGCCTCTTTCACCGGCGACCCGCCGCTCGCTGACGAGCTTCTCGTCGCTGCCGAAAGCGCGCTCTGGGACGCCAAGGAGCGTGGCGGCGACACCGTCTGCACCGCGGCGGCGAGCGGCGACGGCTCCGCAGTCGCCCGCCGGCTGGCGTGGGGCGAGCGGCTGCGGCGAGCGCTCGACAGCGGGCGTCTGCGCCTGGTCGCACAGCCGCTCGTGGCCCTCGAAGCGGCGCTACCGACCCGCGTCGAGCTGGTGGTGCGCGTCGTCGGGGACGACGGCGAGCTCGTGCCGCCGGCAGCGTTCATGCCCGCCGCCGAGCGCTTCGGTCTCGCCGGCGAACTCGACCGCTGGGCGATCCGCGCGGCTGTCGCCGAGCTCGCGACACGGCGGCGCCGCGGCGAGCACACGACGCTCGAGCTGACGTTGTCGGCGAGCGCCGTCTCCGACCCTGAACTGCCGGCCTTCGTGGAGCGCGAGCTGCGCGCCAAAGGAACGGACGGGCGTGGGCTGGCACTGCTCGTTCCCGAGGCGGCCGCGATCGCTACCACCGACCGCGCCCGCTTGCTCGCCAAGCGGCTGATCGAGCTCGGCGTCGAGGCCGGCCTCAGCGAGTTCGGCGCCGGCTTCGGCTCGTTCCGGGCGCTCGAGCACCTGCCGTTCGGCTACGTGAAGATCGACCGCGAGCTTGTGGCCGGCCTCGCGCAGAGCCGCACCCGCCAGCTCGTGGTGCGCGCGATCGCCGATCTCGCCCGCGCGCTCGGCCGTCGCTGCGCCGCAGCGGGCGCCGACGAGGAAGCGGCGGCGATGCTGCGGGCCTGGGGTGTCGACTACGTGCAGCCGCTCGCGCCGTTCGCGAGCGGGCGGGCGACGCTCGCCGGCCCGGACTACGCGCTAGGGAACGCGGGCGCCGCCGGCGACGATCTTCGCGCCCGATCGACGGAGCTCTTCTAGAGCGCGCTCGCTGTCGCCCGGCTGGACGTCGACGCCGCGCGTCGCCGAGGTGTCGACCTCGACCTCGAAGCCGCGCCGCAACGCGTCGAGCGCGGTGTTTTTGACGCAGTAGTCGGTGGCGAGACCCACCACCGTGACGCGCTCGATGCCCCGTTCTCGCAAAAGCTGTTCGAGCTCAGGGTTCTCGAACGCCGAGTAGCCCTCGGTGGCGGGGTCTTGCCCCTTGTCGATCACCGCGTCGATGCGCGAACGGTCGAGGCGCGGGTGCAGCTTGGCACCTGGCGTCCCCTGAACGCAGTGACGTGGCCAAGGTCCCCCCTGCTCGCGGAACGAGCTGTGGTCGGACGGGTGCCAATCGCGCGTCGCGATCACGAGGTCGAAGCGCGATTCGCCGGCGAGCTCGTTGAGACGATCGGCGATCTCGTCGCCGCGCGGCACCGCCAACGCGCCGCCCGGCGTGAAGTCGTTCTGAAAGTCGACGATGACGAGCGCCTCTCGGGCCATCGCTCTCCCTCCTTCCCCGACGCTACTGTCGCGCCGCGGTGACGGCGCACCAGACGCGATCATAGGCAGCGGGTGAACGACGAACAGCGCGAGCGCGAGGCCGAAGGCGCGGCACAAGCCCCGCAGCGGCACGACGATCGAGGCCCGAGCCCCGGGCTCGAACTTCCCGAACGGTTGCGTGAGCTCTTGCTCGCTCCGGAAGAAACCGAGCGCATGTTCGCGCCAGGCTCGAAAGAGGCAGCTGTTCTCGTTCCGCTCCTCGAGCGGAACGGTGAGCTCGTAGCTGTGTTCACGCGCCGCGCCCGGCACCTCCCGCAGCACGCGGGCGAAATCTCTTTTCCCGGGGGGCGGCTACGTCGCGGCGAAAGTGCGCTGGCGGCCGCCCTGCGCGAGGCCGAGGAGGAGATCGGTCTTGCCCCAGCGAGGGTCGAGGTGGTCGGCGCGTTGCCTCCCACCGGGACGATCGTCACGGCCTTCCGCGTGCGGCCCTACGTTGGCTGGGTCGCCGCGCCGCCGGCGTCGTGGCGACCTGCGGCCGACGAGGTCGAAGCCGTGCTCGAGCTGCCGCTGCGCGCGCTCGCGGCCGGCTTTCGCCTGCAGCGGCTCGTGCGCCTCGGCGTGCCGATCCGAACACCGACCTACACGGTCGGTGAACACGTCGTCTGGGGCGCGACGGCACGCATCGTCCGCGCCCTGCTCCGCCGGCTCGCACCGCTCGACAGCGGGACAGCCGGCGAGGACGACGCCCGCTAGCGCGCAGCGCTCGCCGCGGCTCGCTAGCGCGATCGCCTCCCGTGCGCGGCCGCAGCGGTGCGGCCGTGCACGGTCAGCGGCGCCCGGGGGCGCGGGCAAGCATCAGCTACCGCGCTCGATCGGCACCGCCACGAGGTTCCCCCACTCGGTCCACGAGCCGTCGTAGTTCTCCACCTGGTCGTAACCGAGCAGCTCGTGCAGCACGAACCAGGTGTGGGCCGAGCGCTCGCCGATGCGGCAGTAGGCGATAACCGGCTTGCCGTCTTCCAGCACGCCCTTCTCGCGGTACAGGCGCTCGAGCTCCTCGCGCGATTTGAAAGTGCCGTCCTCGTTGACGGCTTGCGCCCACGGCACGTTGATGGCACCGGGGATGTGCCCGGCTCGCTGCGCGCCCTCCTGCTCGTAGCCGGCGGGCGAGATGATCTCGCCCGCGAACTCGGCGGGCGAGCGCACGTCGACGAGCTTCACGTCTCGCTCAAGCGCGGCGAGAACTTCGTCGCGACGCGCGCGGATCGACTCGTCGGGGCCTTTCGTCTCGAACCGCTGCGGCGGGTAGCTCGGCACCTCGGTCGTGGTCGGTCGCCCCTCGGCGATCCACTTCTCGCGCGGCCCGTTGATCAGCTTGACTTTGTCGTGGCCGTAGTAGCGGAAGTACCAGTAGGTGTAGGCCGCGAACCAGTTGTTGCGGTCGCCGTAGAGCACGACCGTGTGATCGTTGGAGATGCCGCGGCTTCCCATCAGCTCCCCGAACTCGCGGGGGCCGAGGAAGTCGCGCTGCACCGGATCCTGAAGGTCCTTTTGCCAGTCGAAGCCGATCGCACCGGGGATGTGCGCCTCGCGGTAGAGGTCGGGGTTTTCATCGACCTCGACGATGCGGATCGAGTCGTCGTCGAGATGCTGCTCGACCCACTCAGTCGACACCAAGACGTCCTTCGCGTACTCGCCCATGCTGCGCCTCCTCGGTCGTCGGAAGAGCGGAACCTCCGCCACCCGAACAAATCTGCCTTATTGCCGTGGTGATTCTAGTGTTTTGCTGCGGCGCAGTCACGCAGGGGCGCCGCCGCCGAGCAGTCGCGCCGCGGCAGCAGCGAGGTCGGCAGGGTCCGCGCCGCCCTCGTCGGGCGACTCGACGACAGCGAAGCGGATGCGCTTGCGGCGGCAGAACTCGGCCACCCGTTCGCCCGCCATCGCGACTTCGTCGTCTCCGACGGCCCCGCCCCCACCGCTCCGCGAACGTCCCGGCGACTCGTAAACGAACGCGCGCACGGGCGAGTCGACGAGGCGCTCGAGCAGCGACGACAAGCGGTTGCCGTGCAGCTCAGCGAACTCCGCCGCTGGCCGTCGCCGTGCTCCGAAACACCAACAAAGACACGCAGCGTCGGCGAGCAGCGGCAGCACCGTGCCGAGCCGCAGCGGGTCGAGCGTCGCCCCTTCGCCGCCTTCGCTGGCGACCGTCACGGGCGCGTCCAGCCGCGCGAACGCGGCCACGAACGCCGCGCCGCGCGCCCCGTCGCTGCAGACCACGATCCGCGCCACCGCCGCGACGCTAGCGCACCCGCCAACCGCCCGGTCGGTACGATCGCGCCGATGCCCGACGTCGTCATCTGCGATGCGTTGCGGACGCCGATCGGCCGCTACGGCGGCGCGCTCGCCGACGTGCGACCGGACACGCTCGCAGCGCTCGTTATCCGCCGCATCGTCGAGCGCAACGAGATCGATCCGGCGTTGGTCGACGACGTCGTCTTCGGCTGCGCCAACCAAGCGGGCGAAGACAACCGCAACGTCGCGCGCATGGCGCTGCTTCTGGCCGGGCTGCCGAAGGAGGTGCCGGGCGTGACCGTCAACCGCCTGTGCGCGTCCGGGCTCGACGCGGTCATCCACGCGGCACGAGCGATTCGCGCCGGCGAAGCCGACCTCGTGCTGGCGGGCGGTGTCGAGTCGATGACGCGGGCGCCGCTCGTCGCGCTCAAGCCCGATCGCGCCTGGCCGCGCGGCGGCCTCGAGCTCGTCGACACCACGATCGGGTGGCGCTTCCCCCACCCCGACTTCCCCTACTCGACGGAGTCGATGGGCGAAACCGCCGAGAACGTCGCACAGCGCTACGGCATCGCGCGCGAGGACCAGGACGCTTTCGCGCTCGAGTCGCACCGCCGCGCGATCGCCGCACAGGACGCCGGCCTGTTCGACCACGAGATCGTGCCCGTCGAGGTGCCGCAACGCAAGGGCGAGCCGGTCGTCGTCGAGCATGACGAAGGCCCGCGCCGCGACACCTCGCTCGAGAAGCTGGCACGCCTGCGCCCGGTGTTCCGCGACGGAGGCACGGTGACCGCTGGCAACTCTTCGCAAATCAACGACGGCGCGGCCTGCCTGCTGCTCGCCAGCGCCGAACGGGCGCGCGAGCTTGGCCTCTCCCCTCTTGCCCGCGTCGTCTGCGGCGCGGCCGCCGGCGTCGACCCCGCCTACATGGGCATCGGTCCGATCCCCGCCACGCGCAAACTCCTCGCCCGCACCGGCAAGGTGATCGACGACTTCGACCTCGTCGAGCTCAACGAAGCTTTCGCCAGCCAGGTGCTGGCTTGCATACGCGAGCTTGGCATCGACCACGAACGCTTGAACGTCAACGGCGGCGCGATCGCGATCGGGCACCCGCTCGGCTGCTCGGGCGCGCGCCTGGCGGGGACGATCTGTCACGAGCTCGCGCGTCGCGGCGGGCGGCTAGGACTCGTGACGATGTGCGTGGGCGTCGGTCAGGGCGTGGCGCTCGCGGTCGAGAACCTACGCCTCTGAGCTCGCCCGCGGCGACGCCGACCGCGCGGTCAGCGGTCAGGTAGGCTCGCTGTCCGTGATCGACTTCGAGCTGACAGACGAGCAGAAGCTGGTGCGCGAGACGGCGCGCGAGTTCGCCGAGAAAGAGATTCAGCCCCGCGTCCGCGACAACGATCGCAACGAGCGATTCGACACCGAGCTCGTCGAGAAGATGGCGGCGATGGGCTATCTCGGCGCGACGATCCCCGAGGAGTACGGCGGCCGCGGCATCGACTACATCACCTACGGCTTGATCGTTGAAGAGATCGGGCGCATCGACTCGGCGATGCGCACGGTGGTTTCGGTCGTCACCTCGCTTGTCAGCACGCCGATCTACAAGTGGGGTACCGAAGAGCAAAAGCGCGAGTGGCTGCCGAAGCTTTGTTCGGGCGAGGCGCTGGGCTGCTTCGGTCTAACCGAGCCCGACACCGGTTCCGACGCCGCCAGCTTGCAGACGCGTGCGGTGAAGATCGACGGCGGCTGGCGCATCTCCGGCCAGAAGATGTGGATCTCGCTCGGTAACTACGCGAAGGTGGCGCTCATCTTCGCCCAGACCGACCCCGAGAAGCGCCACAAGGGGATCGCGGCGTTCCTTGTCCCGACCGACTCGCCGGGGTTCCACTCCCAAGCGATCCACGGCAAGCTCGGCTTGCGCGGCTCGGACACCGCCGAGCTGTCGCTCGACGGCGTCGAGGTGCCGGACGAGGCGATGCTCGGCGAGATCGGCGACGGCTTCAAGGTCGCGATGACGGCGCTCGACGCCGGCCGCTACAGCGTGGCGGCCGGCTGCGTAGGCATCTGCCAAGGCTCCCTCGACGCCGCCGTCAAGTACGCCAAGGAGCGCATCCAGTTCGGCCGACCGATCGCCTCCTTCCAGCTCGTGCAAGAGATGCTCGCCGACATCAAGGTGCAAACCGAGGCGGCGCGCAGTCTCGTCTGGCGAGCGGGCTGGCTGAAGGACAAGGGCTTGCCCAACACCACCGAGACGTCGATCGCCAAGCTGTACGCCACCGAGGCGGCCGTGCGCTGTGCCAACCTCGCGATCCAGGTCCACGGCGGCTCGGGGTACGTCGACGACTATCCCGTCGAGCGCTACCTCCGCGACGCCCGCGTGACGACGCTCTACGAGGGCACCTCGCAGATCCAGAAGCTGATCATCGGGCGCTCGCTGACGGGTATCAACGCGATGGTGTGACGTACCAGGCGCGACGCCACTCGCAGCGCTCAGACCGTAGACCTGCGGCAAAAGGGGGATGAGTTGGGCGGTAGCGGCGGTGTCCTGATCGAAGAACGGCACGACGCGGTCGCACTGCTGCGCCTCAACCGACCGGAGGCGCGCAACGCGCTGTCGCCGGAGTTGCGCGCGGCGCTATGCGAGGCGCTCGCTCGGCTCGACCGCGACCAGGGCGTGCGCTGCATCGTGATCGCCGGCGACGACGAGCACTTCGCCGCCGGCGCCGACATCGCCCAGCTCAACGAGCGCGAGCTGCCCGACCTTTTGCAGGAACCGGGCGGAGCGAGCCTTTGGGACGCGCTGGCTCGCTGCCGCACGCCGTTGATAGCCGCAGTGTCCGGCTACGCGCTCGGCGGCGGCTGCGAGCTCGCGCTGGCATGCGACATGATCGTCGCGTCCGAAACCGCCCAGTTCGGACAGCCCGAGATCCGGCTCGGGATCATCCCCGGCGGCGGCGGGACGCAGCGGCTCGCGCGGGTGATCGGCAAACAGCGGGCGATGGAGCTCGTGCTCACCGGCCGCCGGATTCCCGCCGACGAGGCGTACGCGCTCGGTTTCGTGAACCGCGTGGTGGCGGCCGACCGCTGGCTCGAGGAGGCGCTCGAGCTGGCGCGTTCGGTCGCGCGGCGGGCGCCGCTCGCAGCGCGGCTTGGCAAACAGGCGGTTTTGGCAGCGGACGAGATGCCGCTGAGCGCCGGCCTCGAGCACGAACGCCGGCTCTTCGAGCTAGCGATGGCGACCGAGGACCGGCGCGAAGGCACCAGAGCTTTCCTCGAGAAGCGGCGTCCCGAGTTCCGCGGGAGGTAGGTGACGGTGCGCGGCGACCTACCCGAAGTCGTCGGGGTCTGCGGAGCCGGCACGATGGGCGCCGGTATCGCGCAGGTCGCCGTCGGCTGTGGGATGCGCACGCTGCTCTTCGATCCGCTTCCCGAGGCGCTCGAGCGGGGTGCTGCGCGGGTTCGCGAAGGCATCGCCAGGTGGCGCGAGCGCGGGCGGCTTTCGCCCGAGCAGGCCGATGGCGCCCTGGAGCTGCTGGAGCCGGTCGGCGATCTCGAGGCGCTCGCCCCTTGCGAGCTTGTGATCGAGGCGGCACCCGAACGGCTCGACCTCAAGCACGATCTCTTCAGGCGGTTGTCGGCGATCGTCGACGAGCAAGCGGTGCTCGCCACCAACACCTCGTCGATTCCGGTCACCGAGATCGCCCGCGCCGCCACGAACCCCGAGCGCGTGTGCGGCATGCACTTCTTCAACCCAGCGCCGCTTATGCGCCTGCTCGAAGTGATCGCCGCCGACCAGACGGGCGAACGCGCACTCGCGGTCGCTTTCGCCACCGGTCGCGAGATGGGCAAGCACGTGATCCTCGCCCAAGACGGACCGGGTTTCTTGGTCAACCGCTGCGGCCGCCCGTTCAACGGCGAGGCACTGCGTTGCTTGCAGGAGCGGCTCGCGACGCACGAGCAGATCGACCGCATCGTGCGGCTCGGCGGCGGTTTCCGGATGGGACCGTTCGAGCTGATGGACTTGGTCGGGGTCGATACCGGTTTCGCGGTCGCCAAGTCGTTCACGGAGCTTTCGTTCGGCGAGCCGCGGTGGCGGCCGAGCACGATCCAGGCGCGACTCGTGGCAGCGGGCCGGCTCGGCCGCAAGACCGGCCGCGGCTTCTACGACTACTCGCACGACCCCTACCGACCACCCGATCCCGAACCGCTCGAACCCGGTGGCGGCGAAGGCACCGTCCTCGCGATCGTCGGCGAGGGCGCTATCGCCGATGCGCTGCGCGAGCGCGCCCGGCGTGCTGGCTACGACGTGCGCGGCGACGGTCCGGCAGAGGTCGCGATCTACGCCGGGCTCGATCCCGCGCCGAAACTGCGCGGTGGCGCGCCCACCGCTGTCCTGCTGGCCGGACCGTCGCTCGCTGCCCGCGGCGAAACGCAGGCCGTCGGCTTCCACCTCGTCCCGCCGGTCGACGGCGCGAAGCTCGTCGAGCTCGCAGCGCTGCCGACGGCGGCGGGCTTCGCGCGGGAGGCGGTCGAGCGCACGTTCCGGTCGCTCGGGTTCCACAGCGAGTGGGTCGAGGATTCGCCCGGCTTGGTGCTCGGTCGGATCGTGTCGCAGCTCATCAACGAGGCGGCCTTCGCGCTCGGCGAGGGCATCGGCTCGCCCGACGACGTCGACGCCGGGCTCGAGCTCGGTCTCAACCATCCGCGCGGTCCCGTGCGCTGGAGCGAGGAGATGGGTACCGACCACGCGCTCGCAGTGATCGATGCTCTCTACGACGAACGGCGGGAGGAGCGCTACCGTGCCGCCCCGCTCTTGCGCCGGGCGGTGGCGCTCGGACGCAGCCTGCGCGAGCTAGCGAGCTGACATAACGCCGTGGCGACCGCCGACATCAGCGTGATACCCCTCGGCTCGGCTGACCCGAGCGCCAGCCGCGTCGTCGCCGAGATCCACCGCCGCCTCCGCCGCCAAACCAAGGTGCGCTCTCGCCTCCACGCGATGGGGACCGAGCTGGAGGGCGAGACAGACGACATCCTCGCGGTGGTCGCGGAGATCCATCGCGTGCCGTTCGAACTCGGCTATCCCCGCGTCTACACCGTGCTCAAGCTCGACGAGCGACGCGATCGGCCCGATCAGACGCTCGATGACAAGGTCGCGAGCGTCGAGCGACTGTTGCGCTAGTTCGACGCCGCCACCTCGACGAGGCAACGACCTTTGCGCGGATCGTCGGGTAGCAGGCGCGCGGTCGCACCATCGCCGGCGACCGCGGCCGCGAGACCGGCCGTCAGAGCGCTGTGCAGCCCACAGACGAGGCGGGGGTGCGCGGCTGCCACGTCGGCGTAAGGACAACGACAGAGGCGCAGACGCACAGCCGGCACGGAGCTCGGTTCTGCGCTGCCCTCGCGCCGTGGTGCGAAACCCAGCGCCGCGAAGGCGCGGGCCAGCGCTTCGGCTGCATCGCCGCCACGCGCCCGAGCACCGAGCCGACCGAGCAGCTCGCGACCAAGATCGCGGCCGACCGCCTCGAGCTCGTCGCAGCCGCGCTCCGCGAGGCACGCCAACCAGCGTGCGAGTTCGCGGTACTCCTCCGCTGTTCCCGGCAGAGCGTGGGCCGCTTCGGCCGAAGCCCGCCACACGTCGCGTGGGCGCCCGCGCGGGCGGTGCTCGCGGTCACGCTCGACCAGTCCGCGGGCCTCGAGTCGCTGCAGGTGTTGGCGCACCCCGTTGGGGTGCATTTCGAGCCGACCCGCCAGCGCCCCGGTGGACAGCGCGGTGCCGCTCGCGACGAGCTCCGCCAGCACCCTTGCCGCCGTGCCCTGTAAGGCCGGCGTGCGACCGCTCGAGCCGCTATCGTCGCCGCCACCAACGCGATGGCGGCGAGGGTTGCCCGAGCCGCGTCGCCGCTCCGGTGCGGGGGCGGTATCTGCCCCTGCCGGGTTTTCACACATAACTTTGTATAAAATAACGGCTGCTGCGTCCGATAGCAGCCGGAAAGCTTCGCGAGCGAAAAGGGGGTGGCCCGTGGCCTACGTAATCGCCGAACCGTGCATCGGAGTCAAGGACTCCTCGTGCGTCGAGGTGTGCCCGGTCGACTGCATCCATCCGACCCCGGAGGAAGCGGCGTTCGAGAGCGTCGACCAGCTCTACATCGACCCAGACGAGTGCATCGACTGCGACGCCTGCGTGGAGGCTTGCCCCGTCGACGCGATCTTCCCCGAGGACCAAGTTCCCGAGGAGTGGACCTCCTACATCGAAAAGAACGCCGCTTACTACAAGCAGGCCGCTTGACCACCCGTACGACCGCGAGAGGAAGCGAACAGTGCGCGATACCGTCGGACGTCTTCTGGACACGTTCGCACGGCGGGCAGCGATCGCCGACGCCGGGCCCCTGCCTCACTTCACTGTCGCGGCGGCCCTCATCACCCTGCTGATCGTGCTCCTTGGGCTCGAGCCGCGCTACGGGGTGCTCGCAGCGGTGATGGTCGTGCACGTCGTCGTCACGCTCGTCGTGCTCGACTTCATCATGCGCATGTTGAGCTCGGGCGACCGCGAGGGCGAAGCGACCCACTAGACCACCTGACGCTCCGCTCCAACGACCCGACACCTCTCGGTTCGGCAGACTGCGGCCGTCAGCGAACGGCCGCTCGACGCAGGAAGGCAGCTACGCGCGCACTCTCCTGCTCCAGGGAGTGTTCGCGCGCGAACGCGAAACGGCGCCGCCGGCGGGCAGGATCGCGCTGCTCGGATGCGAGCGCAGCGAGCACCGTGTCGGCGAAAGCGGCGGGGTAGCGCTCGGTGACGAGGTCGACGGTGTCACCGAACGCTGCGCGGATGCCGCCGACATCACCGGCGACGACGGGCAGCCCGTGGCCGAGCGCCTCCAGCAACGCTTGCGGCACACCCTCGACGCGCGCGGTGTGGAGTACTAGGTCGACTTCGCCGTAGAGCTCGTAGAGGCGGTGCGGCTCGACGTCGCCGAGAAGGGTTACGCGCGCTTCGAGCCCGCGTTCGCGCGCAGCCGTGGCTACCGCATCGCGCAGGCGGCCGTCCCCGGCCCAAAGCAACTCGAACGCGCCCGGTCGGCGACGCTCGAGCTCGGCGAAAACGTCGAGGGCGAGCAGCGGGTCCTTCTCAGGCTCGAGACGGCCCACGCACAGCAACCGCACCAGCTCGCCGCCGCCCGCCCGTGCACCCCGATCCGTCACGGCGGCACGCCGCTCGGCGGCTTCGATCTCGCGGTCGGCGACGAGCGACACGAAGTGAACGAGCGTGTTGTCGGGCCGGCGGCGGTAGAGCTTGGCGATCGCCGGCCCCACCACGGTCATCGGCAGGTCGCGCCAGCGCTCGCGGTAGACGTGGTCGAGGAGAGCGAGCAGGGGCAGGGCGGCGCGCCCCGAAAACCCTTCGGCACGTGCCCGCCAGTAGTCCATGCCCGGCATGCGCGTACCGAGCACCACCTGCGTCTCACCGCGTACGCCGGCGAGAAGCAGCGGCAAAAGGGGGTGCGGGCCGAACAGCCAGGCGACGTCGCTTGCCCGCAAGGCGCGCACCGCCCGCCGGAGCGTGTGCGGCACCACCGCCGCGACGCGCCACGGTTGACGCAGGCTCGGGTAGTGGGGCAGACCTACGAAGGTGACGCTCGGCGGGAGCGGGACCGACACGAAGCGCTCGTCGGGCTCGGGCGCCTCGCGCATCAGCACGACGGCAGCGTCGAAGCGCTCGGCCACAGCGAGCGCGAAGCGTGCGAACTGCACCGAGGTGCCGGCCACGGCGAGCTCGCGCCGGCCGGAGGCGCTCACCTCGCAGGCGACCGCGTCGAACCAAACCGCTAGGCGCACGAGCGGATACTCGCACGCGCAGGTCGCGGGACAGCACGCCGCAGCGCCCCGCGGCCGCGGCCAGCTGGGCTATTCTCGCCGCGCCCTCGGTACCCCGGCCGTGGGCGAGCCATCGGCCGGGAGCTCTTTTTTTCCGAAATTTCCGATCGCCACAGCTATGCCGAGTGAACCGGTCGAGGTAAGCGTCCTGATCCCCTTCCTCAACGAGGAACGCCATCTCCCCCGCACCGCTCCACGGATGCTCGGCCAGCGTTTCGATGGCACGATCGAGTTCCTCTTTGTCGACTCGGGGTCGAGCGACCGCAGCCGCGAGATCGTCGAGCGGCTGGCCGCTAGAGACGAGCGCGTGCGTCTCCTCGACAACCCGGGCCGCACGGTTGCGCGCGCCCTCAACGTCGGCTTGCGCGCCGCTCGCGGGCGCTACGTGGCGAGGATGGACGCCCACACTTTCTACCCGGAGGACTACATCGCCGAAGGTGTGCGCCGCCTCGAGCGGGGCGACGTGGATTGGGTCAGCGGACCGGCGCTCCCGCGCGGCGAAGGCAAGTGGTCGCGCAGGATCGCCCTCGCTTTGCGGACGTGGCTGGGAACGGGCGGTGTCGCCTACCGCATCCCGCCCGAAGCCGCTGAAGAGGTCGAGGTCGACAGCGGTTTCACCGGGTTGTGGCGGCGCAACACGCTCGTCGCGCTGGGCGGCTGGGACAAGGATGCGGTCGTCAACGAAGACGGCGAGCTCGCTTCCCGCTTTCGCGCCCGCGGCATGCGGATCGTGATGTTGCGCTCGATGGCAGCGCACTACGTGCCGCGCGACTCGCTCGGCGCGTTGTGGCGCCAGTACTACCGCTATGGCCAGGGACGTGCGCGCACAGCTTCGCTGCACGGTAACGCCTTGCGCCCCGCCCACGCGCTGCCACCGCTTGTGACGCTCGCACTGCTGGTCGCGGTCGCCGGGCCCCGACCGGTGCGCACGTTGGCGCGCCTCGCCGTAACCGGTTGGGCGGCGGCGCTCGTCGCGACAGCGGCAGCGTCGAGTCGGCATGCCGAGCCGCGAACCGACGCCCTCTGGCTGCCGGCGATCCTCGCGACCATGCACGTAGCTTGGGGACTTGGCTTTCTGCGCGGCTCGCTGCGCCACGGGCCGCCACGCATCGGCACCTGAGAGCGCCGGGGCACCCGCTGCCACGCCGGCGACCGGGCGCCCCGTCTCGGCGATCGGCGTGGGACGGCGTCTCCGCGCCTCGAGGGCCGTCGCTACGAATCCCCGCTCGGCGGTTGCACTGTGTAAACCCGCAGGTAGCGTTGCCAGTCGACGCCGGTTTGGATGTCGAAGTAGTAGGCGTCTTCGGTTGGGCTGTAGCCGATGCCGCCTTGGTGGGTGTTTTGTTGGGCGAATTGGTAGATGGGGTCGGGGTGCCCGAAGGCGGTGTAGGTGTTGCCGCTTTCGAATTGGAGCATTCCCGACCCGTTGCCTTCGCCGTTGGTGTCGCCGATCCACATGCCGTATTTGGCCATCGCTTTGAGGATCGGTTTCTTCCAGGCGGGCACGGGCAGCTGGTCGATCTGTTGGGGTGTCATGTCGAGGTGGATGTAGGCGCCGAGCGGTGCGGATGCTGCGCGCCGCTCGGCTGTGGAGCACGGGGTGCCGGTGCCGGGACCGTGGGCGGGCCAGGTGTAGGTGCCGTTCGAGCAGTCGATCCCGAAAAACAGACCGTGCTCGATCCGGCCCGCGACGAGCTCTTGGGCTCTGATGATCCCGGCCGAGAGGGCGAAGTGGGCGGCGGTCGCGTTCGACCCAAGCCCATCACCGTCGATGCGGGTCATCCCGCCCCAGCGCACACGCAGCGTCCCGCCGCTGCTACCAACCGCACCGGTTTTCTCCACACCCCAAAAGTCGTACTCCCACCCGGTCTGCTGGTCGATCACCGTCATGTGCTTGTCCACACAACAGTCCGGGCGCGCCTGGGCGGGGATCCGCACCTGCAC
Source organism: Thermoleophilum album (assembly GCF_028867705.1). Taxonomy (GTDB): domain Bacteria; phylum Actinomycetota; class Thermoleophilia; order Solirubrobacterales; family Thermoleophilaceae; genus Thermoleophilum. The sequence goes on from NZ_CP066171.1 coordinate 1,395,847, forward strand.
ACCCTCGACCTCGCACCGCCCCCACTGCTCGGTGCACGTCACCGTGAACAGCGGGTCCGACGGGCGCGAGAAATAGATCGGGTGGTAGAACTGGGCGCCCAGCTCGTACCGGTAGCCCGCATACAGCGGGATGAACGCCCGCCGCTCACCCATCATCCGATCAACGATCTGCTGCGAATTCGGGAGCGGCACAAGCCGCCCCTCGGCCTCGAGCTGCGCGAAAGTGGTGTTGAACGGCGACCGATCCGAAAACGGCCGCCAACACACCGACGGCCACACACCCACACCAAACGAACCCCAACCAAAAGACCAGGAGGCAGGGTGTGCCTCTGTGCACACCGGTTCGCTGTCCGTGTCCGCCGTGCTGGGCGGCGTGCTCGTCCCGAGCCACCCCGCGGCACTCTCACCGCCCACGCTACCGCGGCTGCTGACGAGGGTCGCTCCGCGCCGCTCGCCCTGGTCGGACGGTGCCGACGTGGAGGAGCGCTCGCGACCGCCAGCCGGCGGCTCGCCGCGCTCGGCTGTCGACCGCTCTCCACCACGCGACGGTTCGTCGTCCGGTCCGGCGCTCGTGTCGTCGCGCGGAGGAGACGGCGGCGAACCGCCGCGCTCGCTCGCTTGCGGCACTGGCTCGCTGCGGCCCGGTTGCCCCGACGGCTTCGGCACAGCACCACCCGAGCGCGGAACTGCAACAGCGACGTCCGTCGCCCCGCGCTCCCTACGCCAGTGATCGACGCGTCGCCACCGCCACCGCTGAGAACGCCTGCCATCGAGGCGCTGCCTGCGCAGGGCTCGTGCTCTACGACCAGAAGGTGCGATGGCCTCGGCCGCCCGGCGCTCGGGACCTGTGTCTTGTAGACGCGGGCGCTCCCCCGGCGAGCTCTCTCCGGCCTTGCCGGCAGATCGGCCGTTGCGGCCGAGCTCTTCGCCGCTTTGTCGCCACGGGTGCAGCGTCAAGAGAACGAGCGCGATGAAGACCAAGCACGCGAACGCTGAATGACCCGGTGCCGCGGCACTACTGCACTTAACCAACCTGACTCGCACAACGGCAACCCCCTCGCTGTGAGTCGCTCGAGAAATCCGAGGGCGGAAATCGCCCCGGCTGCCATGCAGGCGCCGCCCCAGTCCGCTACTCGCTAGCTGACCTTCGCGTCGGCAGCGCGCCCCGACCGTAGAGGCTTGCCAGGAGACGAGTCAACCCTACGCAGCAGCCAGCACACACGCTTGGGGTGCACGAACCGTGCGCCTCGGACGCCCGAAGCGACGATCGCGCTAACGGCTAGCGCCCGCCGATCTCGCGGCTCGCAGTGCTAGTTCGCCGTGCCGAGCAAGCGCCGCAGCACGTACTGGAGGATGCCGCCGTGGCGGTAGTAGAGCCACTCGTTGGGCGTGTCGATGCGGACACGCGTCTCGAACTCGATCGGCTCGCCGCCGTCGTCGGGCGTCGCGCGCACGCGCAGCGTGCGTGCGCCCTCCTCGAGCGGTTCGAGATCGAACCGCTCGCGTCCGCTCAGGCCGAGCGACTCGACCGACTCGCCGGGCATGAATTCGAGCGGCAGGATGCCCATTCCCACAAGGTTCGAGCGGTGGATGCGCTCGAAGGACTGCGCGATCACGAAGCGCACGCCCAACAGGCGCGGGCCCTTCGCCGCCCAGTCGCGTGACGATCCCGAGCCGTACTCGCGCCCAGCGAGCACGCCGAGCGGCACGCCCTCGCGCTCGTAGGCGACCGCAGCTTCGTAGATCGTCGTCTGCTCGCCCTCGGGCAGCTTGATCGTGAAGCCCCCCTCGGTACCGGGCGCGAGCCGGTTGCGCAGCCGCACGTTGGCGAAGGTGCCGCGCACCATCACCTCGTGGTTGCCGCGCCGCGAGCCGTAGGAGTTGAAGTCCCGCGGCTCGACACCGTGCTCGATCAGATAGCGACCGGCTGGGGAGTCGACCTTGATCGCTCCCGCCGGCGAGATGTGGTCGGTGGTCACCGAATCGCCGAGCAGACAGAGGATCCGCGCTCCCTCGATCGGCTCGAAACCGGACGGAGCGTCGGGCTCCATCGCGTCGAAGAAGGGAGCTTGCTTGACGTACGTCGAGTCGGGATCCCAGGCGTAGCGGGCACCACGCGGTATCGGCAGCGCGCGCCACGCCTCGTCGCCCTCGAACACCGCAGAGTATTCGCGGCGGTACATGTCGGACTCGATCGCGCGCTCGATCTCGGCCTGGATCTCGTGCTGCGTCGGCCAGATGTCGCGCAGATAGACGGGCTCGCCGTCGTGGCCAGTGCCGAGCGGCTCCGCGTGGAGGTCGAGGTCCATACGCCCGGCGATCGCGTAGGCCACGCACAGCGGCGGCGACGCCAGGTAGTTCATGCGCACGTCGGGGTGGATGCGCCCCTCGAAGTTGCGGTTGCCCGACAGCACCGAGCAGACGACCAGATCGTGCTCCTGGATCGCCCGCGAGATCGGCTCGGGCAGCGGGCCGGAGTTTCCGATGCAGGTCGTGCAGCCGTAGCCGACGAGAGCGAAGCCGAGCTGCTCGAGGTACGGCGAAAGGCCGGCGCGCTCGAGATAGTCGGTGACCACCTTCGAGCCCGGCGCGAGCGACGTCTTAACCCACGGCTTGCGGGTGAGGCCACGCTCGACGGCTTTCTTCGCGACGAGACCGGCGCCGATCATCACCGACGGGTTCGAGGTGTTCGTGCAGCTCGTGATCGCCGAGATCACGATCGCCCCGTGGTCGAGCTCGAACGACGTGCCGTCGTCGAGCTCCACACGGACGGGGCGCGACGGTCTCTCGCCGACGACGACCGCGTGCTGGTGAGCGGGCGTCGCGTCGGGCGCGCCTCCACGCGCCGCGTCGTGCGCCGGCGGGTCGCTCGCCGGGAAGGTTCCTGTGACCGCGGGATCCACCGGCGGGCCGTCGCCGTCGTCGACCAGCTCCCTCAGCTCGGCGACGAAGTCGCGCGCCACGTCGCTTAGAGCGATGCGGTCTTGCGGGCGCCGCGGCCCCGCCAGCGACGGCTCGACGTCGCCCAGATCGAGCTCGAGCACGTCGGAGTAGACGGCCTCCTCGGCTTCCTCGTCGTGGAACAGCCCCTGCTCCCGACAGTACGCCTCGACGAGCTCGATCAGCTCGCGCGGGCGGCCAGTGAACTCGAGGTAGCGCAGCGTCTCGCGGTCGACTGGGAAGATGCCGCACGTCGCCCCGTACTCGGGCGCCATGTTGCCGATCGTCGCGCGGTCGGCGGGCGGCAGGTTGCGCAAGCCTTCGCCGTAGAACTCGACGAACTTCCCGACGACCCCCTTCTCGCGCAGCATCTGCGTGACGGTCAAGACGAGGTCGGTGGCGGTTGCGCCCTCGGGCAGGCGCCCGGTGAGGCGGAAGCCAACCACCTGCGGCAAGAGCATCGAGATCGGTTGACCGAGCATCGCCGCCTCGGCTTCGATGCCACCAACGCCCCAGCCGAGCACGCCGAGGCCGTTGATCATCGTCGTGTGCGAGTCGGTGCCAACCAGCGTGTCGGGGAACGCACGCCCGTCGCGCTCCTGCACCACCGTCGCCAAATACTCCAGGTTCACCTGGTGGCAGATACCGGTGTTGGGGGGAACGACACGGAAGTTGTCGAACGCCTCTTGCCCCCACCGCAAGAAGGCGTAGCGCTCGCGGTTGCGCTCGAACTCGCGCTCGGCATTGAAGCGGAAGGCGTCGCGGCGGCCGAAAACGTCGACCTGGATCGAGTGGTCGATCACGAGATCGACCGGCACCTGGGGGTTGATCCGCTCTGCGTCGCCGCCGAGACGGTCCATCGCGTCACGCATCGACGCCAGATCGACGATCGCCGGCACCCCCGTGAAGTCCTGCATCAGCACCCGTGCGGGCGTGAAGCGGATCTCCTTCGTCGGCTCGGCCTTGGCGTCCCAGCGCGCGACGGCCTCGATGTCTTCGGCTGTTACAACCGCCCCGTCCTCGTGGCGCAGGAGGTTCTCGAGGAGGATTTTCAGCGAGTAGGGCAGCCGCGCGACGTCGTAACGCGCTTGGAGCGCCTCGAGCCTGAAGATCTCGAGCTCCCGCCCGCCGACGCGCAGCGTGGCGCGGGCACCAAAGCTGTCGGGGTGCTGCATGGTTGGAACACTACTTCCGTTTCGCTCGAGCCTTTACCCTCGCCGCGGTGTCGAGCACCCCGCTCAGCGAATACGTCTGCGCCGCCCATGTCCACTCGACGCACTCCGATGGCACCGGCACCGTCGCCGAGATCGCCGAACAGGCAGCCGAGGCCGGCGTTGACATCGTTCTTTTGACCGACCACGACACGCTGGCGGCGCGCCGTGCAGGCGAGGAGCGCTGGTGGGGAGACGTGTTGGTGGTGGTCGGTTGCGAGATCTCGCCGCGAGGCGGCAACCACTATCTGGCGTTCGGGATCGAGCGTGAGTTCGATCCCCGCGGCATGACAGCCACGGAGATCTGCGCCGAGGTACGCCGCCAGGGCGGCTTCGGCTTCGCAGCGCACCCGGCGTCGCGCGGCGTGCGGGCGCTCGGACCGATCGCCCGGCCGATGCCGTTCCAAGCGCTCGCAGCGGACACCGCCGACGGCGTCGAAGTGTGGAGTTTCGTAACCGACACGGTCGAGCGGCTGCCCGGAGCGCGCACGATCCCGCGTTTTCTGGCGGACCCGGCGCGTTGGCTGGTGGGCCCGCGACCCGAGGTGGTGCGCCGCTGGGACGAGGTCGGGCGGGTGCGTCGTTTCCCGGCGATCGGCGGCATCGACGCCCACCAGGCGGGCGTGAGAGTGGGCGGTCGTGTAGTGCTCAAGCTGATGGCCTATCGCCGCAGCTTCCGCTACCTGCGCACCCACCTCCTCACCGACGGCGCGCTGACCGGCGATCCGGGCGAGGACCGCGCCACAGTGCTCGAGGCGCTCCGCGCCGGCCGGAGCTTCGTAGCGCTCGATGTGTTCGCGCCCGCCAACGGCTTTCGCTTCTGGGCCGAGCGCGAACGCCGGGGCGAAGGCGAGCCGCCCGCCGAGGGAGCCAGCGAGGGAGCCGACGAGCGGTCGGGCAGGCGTCGCGGCGCGGGCAGCGAGCGCGCCGAAATGGGCAGCGAGGTCGCCGGCCGCGGCTGGAGACTGTGCGTCGAGAGCCCGCGCGAGGCCACGCTGCGACTTCTGTGCGACGGCGCCGTGCGCCACGAGCAGCACGGCCGCAGCCTCTTGGCCAGCGCCGACGCTCCTGGCGTGTGGCGTGTGGAAGCGCGCCTCGCCGTCGACGGGCGCGAGCGCACATGGGTGCTGACGAACCCCATCTACCTGCGGGGCTAGGGGCGCGATGCGGGCGCTGATTTTCGATCTCGACGGCACGCTTGTGGACACCGTCTACGCGCACGTGGTGGCGTGGCAGACGGCGCTCGAGGAGGCCGGCATCCCGATCGACGGTTGGCGCATCCATCGCCGCATCGGCATGAGCGGCGGGCTGTTCACGCGCGCGGTGGCGCGCGAGGCGGGACGGCCGCTCACCGCCGCCGAAGCCGAGCAGGTGCGAGCGCGCCACGCCGAGCTGTTTCGCGCGCTCGCTCCCCGCCCCCGGCCGCTGCCCGGCGCGCGCGAGCTGGTGGCGGCCTTGCGTAACGCCGGCGTTCCCTTCGCGATCGCCACCTCGGGCGGCCGCCCCGGCATCGAACCGTCGCTGCGCGCGCTCGGGATCGGCACCGACACGGTCGTCGTAGCCTGCGGCGACGTGTCGCGCGCGAAACCGGAGCCCGACCTCTTCCTCGCCGCCGCGGCAAGGCTGGGTGCGTCGGCGGGCGACTGCTACGCGGTCGGTGACGCGGTCTGGGACGTTCTCGCCGCACGGCGGGCCGGGATGCTCGGCGTGGGGTTACTTTCGGGCGGCTACGGCGAGGACGAGCTGTTGCGCTCGGGCGCGTTCCGTGTGTACCGCGACCCCGCCGAGCTTCTCGCCTCGCTCGACGAACTCGGCATCGAGGTCCACGAGCGGCGGTAAACTGCTGCCACGATCGCTCGACGCGGCGTCAAACGCACCGACGTCCGCGTCGCGCCGGCGCCGCACAAGCGACGAAGAGGAGGAAGGTTGCAGAGCAAGGCCGCTCTCGCTGCCGGCTACGGCAGCCGCGACGGTTCCGAAGCCGCTTTCGACTACGACTGGGTCGTCATCGGCTCGGGCTTCGGCGGCAGCGTCAGCGCTCTGCGCCTAGCCGAAAAGGGCTACCGGGTCTGCGTGCTCGAGGCGGGACGCCGCTTCCACGACCACGACCTCCCCCGCTCGACCTGGGACGTGCGTCGCTACTGGTGGTTCCCGAAACTCGGCTGTCGCGGGATCTTTCGTCTATCGCTGTTCAAGGATGTGACGGTCGTAAGCGGCGCGGGAGTCGGCGGCGGTTCGCTCGGGTACGCCAACACCCTCTACGTGCCGCCGCGGCGGTTCTTCGAAGACCCCCAGTGGCGCGATCTCGCCGACTGGGAGCGTGTGCTCGCACCCCACTACGCCGAGGCGCAACGGATGCTCGGCGTCACCGAGTGGACCGGCGACGACCGCGCCGACCAGCTGCTGCGCGAGTTCGCGCGCGAGATCGGCTGCGAAGACACCTACCGCAAGACGCCGGTGGGCGTGTTTCTCGGACCTGCCGGGGTCACCGTTCCCGACCCCTACTTCGGCGGGTCGGGACCCGCCCGCACGGGCTGCACGCGCTGCGGGCGGTGCATGGTCGGCTGTCCGGTCGGCGCCAAGAACACCTTGGTCAAGAACTACCTGTGGTTCGCCGAGCGACTCGGCGTCGACGTGCGGCCGGAGCGCACCGTCGTCGACATCAGGCCGCTCGGTAGCGGCGACGGCTCCGAAGGCTTCGAGATCGAAAGCGTCCGCTCGGGTGCGTGGCTGCGCAAACAGAGGACGGTCCTGCGCGCCCGCGGCGTGGTGGTCGCGGCGGGCACGCTCGGCACCAACCTGTTGCTGCAACGCTGCCGCCTGAACAGTTCGCTACCGGCGCTGTCGCCGCGGCTCGGCGAGCTCGTGCGCACCAACAGCGAAGCGATCCTCGCCGTTACGGTGCCGGAGAAAGATCCCGAGCTCGTGCGGCGGGTAGCGATCACCTCGAGCATCTACCCCGATCCCGACACCCACATCGAGACCGTCACCTACGGCTCGCGCGGCGGCGCGATGCGCTTCCTTTTCACGCTGCTCGTCGGCGGCGGCGGTCGCATCGTACGGCCGCTGAAACTGCTCGCCGCGATCGCGCGGCGCCCCACCGCCTGGCTCAAGCTGTGGTTGAAACCGGGGTGGTCGGAGCGCACGATCATTCTGCTCGTGATGCAAACGCTCGACAACGCGATCGCGCTGAGGGCGCGGCGCCGGCCGGGCGGCGGCGTGACGCTCGAGACCGAGCAAGATCCGCAGCGGCCGATTCCCTCTTTTATCCCGATCGCCAACAAGGCAGCACGCTGGTTCGAGAAGCGCACCGGCGGCATCGCCCAGAGCTCTACGATGGAGGCTCTCTTCGGCGTGCCGACGACCGCACACATCCTCGGCGGAGCGGTGATCGGCCGCGACCCCGAGCATGGCGTCGTCGACGCTAACCTGCGCGCCTTCGGCTACCGCAACCTGCTCGTCTGCGACGGCTCGACGGTGCCCGCCAATCCCGGCGTCAACCCAAGCCTGACGATCACCGCGCTCGCCGAACACGCGATGAGCGCGATCCCGCCCAAGCACGCCGACACTGGCGACGCACTGGGTGCCAGCAGCATCGAGCAGGCGGCGACAGCTTCGGTGCGGCCCACCGCCGAGGAGTGACCCGTTGCAGCCGAGCGCCGCCGCCGACCGCGACCTGGCCCGCTTCGACCGCGCCTTCGCCACGGTCGACGCGCCGTTCGCTTTCGTCGACCTCGACGCGCTGCGATCGAACGCCCGGCGCATGCTCGCCCTGGCGGGGAGCAAACCGATCCGGATCGCGACGAAATCGGTGCGCTCCCGGCCGCTTTTGGCGCGCCTCCTCGAGCTCGACGAGCGCTTCCGCGGCCTGCTCGCGTTCACGCTGCCGGAGGCCCTGTGGCTAGCCGACCACGGCTTCGACGACATCATCTGCGCCTACCCGACCGCCAACCGCTCGGCACTCCACGCACTCGCTCGCTGCCAGCACGAGCGGCCCCCGATCGTCGTCTGCGACTCGCCCGCACAGCTCGACCTGCTCGCCGAGGCTGCGCGCGGCGGGCGACCGATCCGCGTCTGCATCGAGATCGACCTGTCGCTGCCGCTACTGGGCGGGGCGGTGCGGATAGGTGCGCGCCGTTCGCCGATCCGCAGCGCGGCCGCCGCACGCGCTCTTGCCGAAGAGGTGGTGCGCCGCCCACAGCTCGAACTCGCTGCGGTCATGGCTTACGAAGCGCAGATCGCCGGGGTGCCCGACGTTCCCGCCGGTAAGCGTCTAGCCGCCCCGCTCGTCGCCTGGATCAAACGCCGCTCGCGCGCCTACGTGCGCGAGCTGCGCGCCGAGTGCGTGGCCGCGATCCGCGAGGTCGCGGACGTCGCAATGGTCAACGGCGGCGGCACCGGCAGCCTCGCCAGCAGCGCAAGCGAAGCCGTGGTGACCGAGGTGACCGCCGGCTCGGGCTTCTACGCACCGGCTCTCTTCGACGGTTACCGCGACCTCGCGCTGCGACCGGCGGCCTTTTTCGCGCTGCCGGTGGTGCGCAAACCGGACCGCGCGACCGCGACGCTGCTCGGCGGCGGCTACATAGCCTCCGGTCCCGCCGGGCGCGACCGTCTCCCAGTGGTTTACGCACCGAGCGGCCTGCGGTTCGATCCTCTCGAGGGCGCTAGCGAGGTACAAACTCCGGTGCGCGGTCGCGCGGCGCGCTCGCTGCGGGTCGGCGATCACGTGTACCTGCGACACGCCAAGGCGGGCGAGCTGTGCGAGCGCTTCGCCTCGCTGCTGCTCCTCGACGGCGAGCGCGTGGTCGACGAGGTGCCAACGTACCGCGGCGAGGCCCGCTGCTTTCTGTAACGGTCGCCGCGTCAGCTCGCCCCGGCTGCAGCGTCCCCGCCGCCAGCGGGCGGGCCGAGCACGCGGTCGAGGTAGCCGTTGCGGAACTTGCCGGTCGGATCGAGGCGCGCCCTGACCGCCCGGAAGCGTTCCCATCCGGGGTAGCGCGGCGCGAGCTCGGCGGCGTCGAGCGAGTGCCACTTCCCCCAGTGCGGCCGGCCACCGAGGGGCAGGAAAATCTCGCGCTCGATCTCGGCGAACAGCTCGAGGTACGGCATCGGCGCGTATTGGTGGACCGCGACGTACGCCGTTTCGCGACCGTGCGCCGGTGCCAGCAGCGCGTCTTCGGCCGCTCCCACCCGCACCTCGAGCGGGAAGCACACCGCAAGACGCCGCCGCTCGATCGTCGCGAGCACCCGTTCGACCGCTTCACCGACACTAGCTAGCGGCAGCGCGTACTCCATCTCGTTGAAACGCACCAGCCGCGGGTGGGCGTAGACGCGGTAGGCGAGGTCGTGGTGGCGGGCAGAGCCGAAACCGAGCTCAAGCAGGCGGTTGAGGCGCGGGACTGCGCGCGGCGCGCGGCGCGCGAGCTGGCAGTGCAGGGCGAACACGCCGTTGGCGAGCAACAGATCGGACGCACGCTTGCGCACACGGCTCGCGAAGCGCCCGGCGGGCGGCGGCGTGCGCTCGGATCGCAGCACCAAGCAGCGCCTGCCGTAGGGGAGTACGAAGAGCTCGCAGTGATCGCTCTCGGCCGCGAGCGCCGGGAAACGCGCGATCGCACGGTCGCGCTCCCACGGCTCGTCGACGCGGCGGATGCCGAAGAGCGGCACGCAGCGCAGCGTCACGGCCGTGACCACACCGAGCGCGCCGAGCGCGACCCGCCCGGCGGCGAGCTCGTCGCCGCCAGCGAGCTCGCGCACTTGCCCGCGGCCGTCGACGAGGCGCAGCCGCTCGACCTGTGCCGAAAGGCTGCGGAAGCGGGCGCCGGTGCCGTGCGTGGCGGTAGCTATCGCGCCTGCGACGGTCTGACGGTCGATGTCGCCCTGGTTCTCGAGTGCCAGCCCGTGGGCGGCGAGCGTTCGTGCGAGCTCGCCGATCCTAAGACCGGCTCCGCAGGTGACGAGACCCTCGTCCGCTGCCACGGTGACTTGTCGGAGCGCACCGACATCGAGCGCCACACCATCGGTCGCGGCGATCGCGGTGAACGAGTGTCCGGAGCCGAGCGCCTTGACCCGGCGCGCCTGGCTGACGACAGCGGCGACCGCCCGCTCGTCACGCGCACGCACGACGCCAGCCGGCTGCGCGCTAACGCTTCCCGACCAGTTGCGCCAGCCGCTCGCCGCGCTCGGAAATCCCACCGGCAAGCTCATCGCGCAGTGAACCGCCGCCGGGCTAGGAGGTCGCGGCCTTGGCCGCCGCCAGCTCGGGGGCGTGCTCGCGGAGGTACGCCTCGCAGTCGAGCGCGGCCATGCAGCCGCTGCCGGCCGCGGTCACGGCCTGACGGTAGACCGGGTCGATGAGATCGCCGCACGCGAACACGCCGGGGAGCCCGGTGCGCGTCGAACGCCCCTCGACGAGGACGTAGCCGTGGTCGTCGAGAGCGAGCTGGTCGGCGACGAGTTCCGACCGCGGGCGGTGGCCGATCGCGACGAAGGCGCCATCTACCGCCAGCACCCGCTCCGAGCCGTCGGCGGTGTTGCGCAGAACGGCGCGTTCGAGCTTGGCGTCGCCCTCGAAGCGCTCGACAACGTAGGGCGTCAGGAACTCGATGTTCTCGATCGAGCGGGCGCGGTCGACCATGATCGCCGACGCGCGGAACTCGTTGCGGCGGTGGACGATCGTCACTTTGCTCGCGAACTTGGCGAGAAAGGTGGCGTCCTCCATCGCCGTGTCGCCGCCGCCGACGACGATCGTCTCCTGACCGCGGAAGAACGCCGCGTCGCAAGTCGCGCAGTAGCTGACTCCGCGAGCAGCGAACTCCTCTTCGCCGGGAACACCGAGTTTGCGTGGCTCGGCGCCGGTGGCGACGATCACCGCGCGGGCGCGGATCTCGCGCTCGCCGACGCGCACGACGTGCGGAACAGAGGGGTCGCGCGAGAGCTCGATCGCCGTCGCGTCCTCGCTGATGAAGCGGGTGCCGAAACGCTCGGCTTGGCGGCGAAAATCGCTCATCATCTGCGGCCCTTGCACGCCGTCGGGGTAGCCGGGGTAGTTCTCGACGTCGGTCGTGAGCTGCAGCAATCCACCCCACTGAAAACCTTCGACGCACAGCGGCTCGAGGTCGGCGCGGGCGGTGTAGATCGCGGCGGTGTAGCCAGCGGGCCCGCTGCCGACGATCACGACGTTCTCGAGCTCCTTGATCGCCTTCGCTTCGCTCATCGTGCCTCCGCCGTCGTCACCTTGTCGCTCACCGCACGATACTCGCCATCGTCCTCGCGCTCCCACACCGTGACCGTGCGACGCAGCTGCAGGTAGGCGACGAGCCCCAGCGGAACGGGCAACCAGAAGGCGATCAGCCGATACACGAGCACAGCCGGGAAGACGATCGCCGCCGGTAGGCCGAACATCGCGAAGGCGGCGATCATCCCGGCGTCGACGGGCCCCGCGCCGGCCGCCGGGGAGGGCACCACGTTGGCGAACATGCCGAGGAAGAAGCCCTGCACGAGCACGGACGGCTCGACGCTTCCGCCGTACGCCCGAAAGCAGGCCCACAGCACGGCGATGTTCGCGGCCCAGAAACCGGCGGCACCCCCCAACGCGAGCGCGCCCCGCCGCGGCTCGCGCGCGAACTCGATCGCGGCACGCACGCCCTCTGCGACCGTCGCCGGAACGCTCGCCAAGCGTCGGGCGATGCGTGCGGTACGCGGCCGCGACGCCAGCGCGGCCAAGCGCCGGTCGATGTCCTCGGGTATCAGCGCGACGAGCAAGCACACGGCAACCGCGCCGATTGCAAACAGGGCGGGGATCAGTGTCCCGGCGAGCGGCGCTGCGCCGGCCACGAGGCCGAAGTGCAAAGCGAGCCCGCAAACGATCACAGCGGCGGCGTAGACGCTGTAGGTGACGACGAGAAAGGCGACCATTCGCGCGGCAGCGACTCGCCGTCCGACACCGGCACGGCGCAGCGCCCAGTAGGTGAGAACAAGCCCGCCTGCTCCAGCGGCGGAAAAAAGCCTGGTAGCGGCCAGACCCGCCATCGTGATCTGGTACGAGGCGCGTACTCCGAGCCGGCGACGCAAGCGGCCGTCGGAATCCTCGACGCCGACAAGAACCCCGCGAAAGAGCATCACGTAGGCAGCGAACGCGCCGACGTTGAAGGCTAGGGCGGCGACGAGCCACGGCCAAGTCGCATCGTCGATCCGGTCGAGCGCGTCGTCGAGACCGACGATTCGCGGCAGCAGCACGTACACGGCCGCCAGAGCGCCGAGCAAGGCGAAAAATCCCGTCGCGATCCGCTGCCAGTCGCCGAACAGCGATTGCAGGCGCCCGACGTCGAGCTCCTCGCCGCTCCCGGGAACGCGGGCGTCGGTGCGCTGGACGTCGTCCGGCACCTCGCCGCTGCCGCCGGCGATCATCGTGCAGCGCTCGCCGGCGGCGAGGAAGGGAGCAGCTTCCCGACCGCGGTCGCTGGCACGCGCCCGTTGGATCGCAGGTCGCCGCTCACGGACCGGTCTTCGTCGGGAACGACTTTGCGCGCCAGGCGCCACGCCACCTCGGCGCACAAGGCCCCAGCGACGAGATCGACGACGTAGTGCTCACCGAGATAGACGAGTGCGAAGCCGAGAACGCCCGCGTAGCCCCAACCGATAGCAGCGTGGCCCGGTCCGATCTCGGCCAGTGCCCGCGCTGCCACGACCGACGTTCCGAAGTGCAATGAGGGCATCGCGGCGTAGGGGTTGCCTTCGACCGAATGGTAAAGCGGTTGCCACAGCCTCCCCCACAGGCGCTCGCCGACAGCGGCCATCGTGCGCCGGACGGGCGGCAGCTTGCCGATCCGTGAAGCCCACCACGGCGGCGCGGTGGGCAGCGCCCAGTAGCCCACGAGCCCGAGGTCGAAACACGCCGCGACCCCGACGGCGGTGCGCCGGAAGCGCTCGGGATGACGCCAAAGCGTGTACGCGACCGTCCCGTGCGGCACCACGAACCACGCCCAATGGGCGAACGTCAACAGGTAGTCGTGGGCCCGCAGCCGCTCGCCGCGCGCCAGCGCACGCTGCAGTCGGACGGTCGGCACTTCACCCGCCCCGAACAGACGATCGATGGCAATCGGGTAGTCGACGCGCACGCGGCGCTCGAGAGCTCCGGGCCGGTCATCGGGCATGTCGTAGTGCACGTAGTAGGCCCACATTTGCGCCGCGTAGGTCGCGGCGGCGCGCAACCGACCCGGTGGCAGCAGACGGGCTGTGGTGAGAGGGAGCTGCCAGGCGAGCAGCGAAGTCGCGAGCGGGGGTAGACGCAAGCGTTTACGCGCCGCCGGCGCGATCACGCCGACCGCGAGCGCGGCGCAGCCGGCAGCACGCAACCAGTCTCTTCCCCGCAAGGCGGGCGGCAGTGTAGCCCGCCGGCATCGCCTCGCGGTCGGCTCGCTCGGCAGCCGCTCGCGCTGCCGCGCCGCTCGCCGCGCTCGGGGTCGCTCGCGCTGCCGTTCCCCCCGCGCGCCCACCGGGTCGCTGCCTCCGTGCGCGACCTCCGTGCTCAGGCGCTCGCACTCCCGACCGGCTCGAGCAGTTCTACGGCCACCGGCGCGCACTTGCGGAACCGCTCGGCGTCGTCGCGCGTGCCGACCTCGCCGCCCCAGTGCATGGGCACGGCGACGCGCGGTTGGATTCTGCGCGCCGCCTCCGCCGCCTCCTCCGCTGTCATCACATACCTGCCGCTCACCGGCAGGAGCGCCACATCGCAGCCCGTCACCGCATCCATCTCGGGGATCACGTCGGTGTCGCCCGCGTGGTACAGGCGCCAGCCGCGCCAGCGCAGCTCGAAACCGAGCCATCCCGCTTCGCGCGGGTGGTAGAGCCGGCCAGCGGGATCGCGCTTCGAGGTGTTGTAGGCGGCGATCGCCCGGACCTCGAGGCCGCGCACCGGTTCGTCGAGGAGCGCTTCCCCGGGAGCAAGCGAGCAGACGCGGCCCCGCACCCGCTCCACTACCGCCGCAGGCCCGATCAACCAGGTGTCGGCCTTGGCAAGCTCCTCGATATCGCGCGGCGAGAAGTGGTCATAGTGGCCGTGCGTGACGAGGATCAGATCCGCCTGCGGCGCCGGTCGCGCAACCCGGTAGGGATCGATGTAGATGAAGGCCCGGCCGAGACGCAGCCGAAAGCCGGCGTGGCCTAGCCACTCGACCGGTTCGAGGAGCATGGCGGAAGGGTAGGCTCGGCCGCAACTTCGCCTGCCGAGACAGCGCTGGACAAAAGAAAAGGAGGAGGCTGTGAGCGAGCGCGCGGTGCTTTGGTCAGAGGAGAACGGGGTCGCGACGATCACTCTCAACCGCCCCGAGCGCCTCAACGCATGGACCGAAGAGCTTGCTGACGAGCTGCGCGAGTGTTTGCGCCGCGCCGGCTCGTCGACGTCGGTGCGCTCTGTGCTGATTACCGGCGCCGGCCGTGCCTTCTCGTCGGGCGCCGACCTCAAGGCCGGGTTCGAGGCCGCCGACGACGGCATGCCCGACATTCGCCGCGAACTCGACGAGCGCTACCACCCGCTGATCGCGGCGGTACGCCGGCTCGACAAGCCTGTCGTGGCGGCTGTCAACGGTCCAGCGGTGGGTATCGGCGCCTCCCTCGCTCTCGCGTGCGACCTCGTGACGATGGCCGAGTCGGCGTTCATCTCGCTCGCCTTCGTCGAGATCGGCCTCGCTCCCGACGGCGGGTCGACGCTGCTCGTTCCGGCCGCTGTGGGTAAAGCGCGCGCCTTCCAGATGGCCCTGCTTGCCGAGCGCGTCCCGGCACGTCAGGCGCTCGAATGGGGTCTCGTGAACTTCGTCTACCCCGACGGCGAGCTGGCCGACCGCGCTCGCGATCTTGCCGAGCGCCTTGCGCGCGGACCGACGCGCGCCTATGCGGCGGTCAAGCGCGCGCTCAACGAAAGCCTGTTCGCCAACCTCGATCGGCAACTGCGCCTCGAGGCCGACCTCCAGCACGACCTGGCACGCAGCGAGGATTTCCTCGAAGGAGTACGTGCATTCATCGAGAAGCGCGAGCCGGCTTTCAAGGGCGCCTAGCGCCAACCGTTACGAGCTCGCTTCGACGCCGGCCGGCGAGTTATGATCCGCCGGCCTTGCAAGCTAAGACCCGTAGACGAGCGATCTGGGCTGCGGCGTGCAGCGTTCTAGCCGGGCTGTTGCTCGCGGCCCCCGGTGCCTTTGCCGGCGTCATCACCCCCGAGAAGGGCGGCTCGCCGAACGCCGACGACATTCACACGCTCTACGTCATCGTCCTGATCATCGCGATCCCGATCTTCCTCCTCGTCGAGGGGGTTTTGATCTGGTCGCTGATCCGCTATCGGCGCCGCAAGGGCGGCCCGCAGCCGGCGCAGATCCGGGGCAACACGCCGCTCGAGATCTCTTGGACGGTGGGAGCCGCGCTGATCCTCGTCGTGCTGGGCGTCATTACTTTCGTCTATCTCGATGACATCGGTAATCCACCGGCCTCTCTGCCTGGTGGGTTCCAGGGTGCCCAGTTCGCCACCATCGACCAGCCCAGCCCGCCGCGCTCGGGCGGCCCGACTTTGCGCGTCCGGGTCAACGGCCAGCAGTACCTCTGGCGCTACGAGTATCCCGACCTGCCAGGTCCCAACTACAGCTACTACGAACTTGTCGTGCCGACCAAGACGACGGTCGTACTCGAGGTCACAGCTTCCGACGTGATCCACTCCTGGTGGATCCCGAAGCTCGGCGGCAAGGTCGACGCTACACCGGGCTACGTGAACAAGACTTGGTTCCGGATCTCGAAACCGGGCCGCTACGTCGGACAGTGCGCCGAGCTTTGTGGTCCCAACCACGCCGACATGCGTGCTGTAGTCCGTGCGGTCGAGCCGGCCGAGTTCGAGGCATGGCTGCGCCGCCACCGCATCGACATCCTCGAGGCGCAGCAGGCGCTCGCGCAGCAACGCCAGGAGCGTGCGCGCCGTGGAGACGTGCAGTAGCCACTGAGGACGAAAGGAAGGTCCGTGGAGGCAGCAACGGTCGCACCGAGTGACGCGGTGAGAGCGGTTCGCAAAGCCGCCTCGCCGCCCGAGGTCGTCATGCACGGGCTCCGGCCTGCCCCGCGCGGCTGGCTTTCGTGGTTGACCACAACCGATCACAAGCGGATCGGGATCATGTACCTCGTCCTCACCTTCACCTTCTTCCTGATTGGTGGGGTCGAGGCGCTGATCATCCGCCTCCAGCTCGCTGGGCCCGACAACACGCTCGTCACTCCCGAGGCTTACAACGCCCTTGTGACGATGCACGGGTCGACGATGATCTTCCTCTTCTTCGTGCCCGTCATCGCCGGCTTCGCCAACTACCTCGTGCCGCTGATGATCGGTGCACGTGACATGGCGTTCCCGCGCCTCAACGCCTTCTCGTTCTGGACCCTGTTTTTCGCCGGCATCACGTTCTACGCGAGCCTGTTCTTCCATCCGCCCGCCGCTGGTTGGACGTCCTACACACCGCTCTCCGACGACGCCTTTTCGCCCGACGGCGGCATCGATGCGTGGATCCTGATGATCCACCTCACCACGGTCTCGTCGCTTGCCGGTGCGGTCAACTTCATCGCGACGATCCACAACATGCGTGCACCGGGCATGACGTGGGGCCGTTTGCCGCTTTTCGTCTGGTCGATCCTGATCTACAGCTACCTCTTGGTCCTCGCCTTGCCCTCCCTCTCAGCGGCGGCAACGATGCTGCTCACCGACCGGCACTTCGGTACCGCCTTCTTCGACCCCGCGGGTGGTGGCTCTCCGCTTCTATGGCAGCACCTCTTCTGGTTCTTCGGGCACCCCGAGGTCTACATCATGATCCTGCCGATGTTCGGCATCGTCTCCGAGGTGCTGCCGGTGTTCGCGCGCAAGCCGATCTTCGGCTACAAGGCGATCGCCGCCTCGACCGTCGCGATCGCCTTCCTGAGCATCCTCGTCTGGGCTCACCACATGTTCACTACCCCGACCGCCGAGGTCGTGCTTGCGTTCTTCATGCTCTCTTCGTTCGTGATCGCCGTGCCCACCGGGATCAAGATCTTCAACTGGCTAGCGACACTGTGGCGCGGCTCCATCGAGTTCAAGACGCCGCTGATTTTCGCCGCTGCCCTCCCAGGCCTTTTCGTGATCGGCGGTATCTCCGGCGTTATGCTCGCGATCTTCCCGATCGACTGGCAGGTGCACGACACCTACTTCGTCGTCGCGCACTTCCACTACGTGCTCTTCGGTGGAGGAGCGTTCGCGCTGATCGCTGGGCTCTATTACTGGTACCCGAAGATGACCGGACGGCTGATGTCCGAGCGTCTCGGCAAGCTCTCCTTCTGGCTGATGTTCATCGGCTTCAACGCGACGTTCCTCGTTCAACACTCGGCCGGTCTGTCGGGCATGCCACGCCGCATCTACGACTACGCGGCGTCGTCCGGATGGGGCGAGTACAACCTGATCTCGACGATCGGTTCGTTCATTCTGGGCATCGGCGTGCTCGTCACGGTCTTCAACGCGGTCTGGAGCCTCAAGCGCGGCCAGGTCGCGGGTAACGACCCCTGGCACGCCAACACGCTCGAGTGGTTCGTGCCCTCGCCGCCACCTGAAAACAACTTCGACCAGATTCCGCGGGTGCGCTCGCTTGAACCGATGCAAGATCTGCGCGCGCAAGTCCGCAGCACCCAAGGTCAGCCGGCCGGCACGGTCGCCCAGCCGGTCGCGCCCACGCGGTGAGCACGCGCGCCTATCGCCGTCTCGCTGTCGCGACGCTCGTCGCGACCTTTCTCTTGATCATTCTCGGCGGCATCGTCCGCGTCTCGGGATCCGGGCTCGGCTGCGGTCCCGAGGGCTCGGGCTTCCACGGCTGGCCGTTCTGCAACGGCGACATCGTCCCCGGGTTCGAGCTGACGGCGGTAATCGAGTACGCGCACCGCATCGTCGCTGGCATCGTCGGGGTGATGATCGTCTTGCTTTTCGTCCTCGCCGTTGCGCGACGTGTCGAAGGGCCGCGCCTGCCGACCTTGACCGGCGCGCTCGTGGTGCTCGTCGCGGCGCAAGCGGGTCTCGGCGGCCTTACCGTCGAGAAGGGGCTCGACGAAGGACTCGTCGCCGCCCACCTCGGTCTCGCGATGGTGCTGCTGGGCGGTCTGCTCCTGTTGGTGCGGATGTGCGGGGCACGATTCCCTAGCGATGATGGCGGTCCGACCGTCCACAACTTGACCTCCAACGTTCCCCGGCCGCTCAAGGCCCTGGCCGCGCTGACCGCTCTGGTGATGCTCGCGACGATCGTGGCCGGCGGCTACATGGCGGGAACCCAGAACTACGGTCGACCCGACTACCGGCTGGGCGACGGGGCCCATCACGCTTGCGGCAAGGAGTTCCCGACCTGCAACGGCTCGTTCATGCCGTTCGGCGAGTCGAGGCTTGTCGACATCCACCTCACCCACCGCGCCTTCATGTACCTGGCCGTTCTCCTAACCGTGATGCTCATGGCCGCGGTGTTGCGTCGCCGCAAAGCCCTGTCCGCCGCCGCGGTTGCCCGGGCGCGCTGGCTCGGCGCGTTGGTTGCGGTGCAGGTGTTGCTCGGCGCGCTCAACGTCTGGCTCGACGAGTACGAGCTCCTGATCGTCGCTCACCTTGCTGTTGGAACGCTCGTCTGGGCTGTGGCGCTCGATCTGGCTCTCTCGCTCGCTCCCGTGCGCGCCGTGGTGCGGGGGCGCGTCCCGGGCGATGCGACGCTTGCCACAGCAGCGGGGGTGAAGTGACCGTGGCCGCCTCGCACGGCCGAGCGGCCGCGGCGGCGACCGTAGCGGGAGAACAGCCTGCGCCGCTCGCGCGTCTGCGCTCGCGGTTCGCCGACTACCTCACGATGACGAAACCGGGCGTCCAGTCGCTGCTGCTCTTCACCACGGCTGCGACGATGTACGTCGCTGGCGACCCCTCCCCCGGGCTCGTCGCTCTCACCTGCCTTGGTGGCGCGCTGTCGGCAGGCGGTGCGGGCGCGCTCAACCACGTTCTCGACCGCGATCTCGACCGCCAGATGGCGCGCACCGCTCAGCGACCGGTGGCGGCCGGGCGGATCTCGCCCGCGCGTGCCACCGCCTTCGGCATCGCACTCGCCCTGGCGTCGTTCGCGCTCTTGTGGAACACGGTAAACCCGCTCGCGGCAGTCCTCTCGGCCAGCGGCTTCCTCGGCTACGTCTTCGTGTACACGCTGTGGTTGAAGCGCCGCACGCCGCAGAACATCGTTATCGGCGGCGCGGCTGGCGCGGTACCGCCGTTGGTCGGTTGGGCGGCCGTGACAGGTGGGTTGAGCGGCACCCCGCTCTACCTCTTCGCAATCATCTTTTTCTGGACGCCCCCACACTTCTGGTCGCTGTCGCTGCTGATGAAGGACGAGTACGCACGTGTGGGCGTCCCGATGCTGCCGGTAGTGCGCGGCGAGGCCGAAACGCGGCGCCAGATCTTGCTCTACTCGGTCCTGCTCTACGCGATCACGCAGCTCCCGTTCTGCGCCGGCGCGTTCGGTTGGTTCTATCTCGTCGTTTCGCTCGCGCTCGGCGCGCTGTTCATCGCCGGTGCGGTCGCGCTGCTGCGGCGCCGCGACCGCCGCACCGCGCTTAGGCTCTACCTCTTCTCGCTGCTCTACCTGGCGCTGCTGTTCGCCGCGATGGTCGTCGACGCCCGGCTGTAGGGGTGGCGCAGTGACAGCTCCGGCGCGCAACCCTGGCGGTACCGAGCTGCCGCCGCTACTGGCCGCGCTGCTCGCCGCGCCCGGCCCGCCCGGCTACGAGGAACGGGCGGCGCACGCTTGGCGAGCGGCCGCTCGCGAGTTCGCCGACGATGTCGCCGGTGACGTGCTCGGCTCGTCGACCGCGCGCGTTCGCGGTGGCGGCGAGCGACCACGGCTGGCGATCGTCGGCCACATCGACGAGATCGGCCTGATCGTCACCCACATCACCGACCGCGGCCTGCTGCGCATCGCTGCGCTAGGGGGCTGGGACCCGCAGGTGCTGGTCGGCCAGCGCGTCACCGTGCTCGCCCGCGACGGTGAGGTACCCGGGGTGATCGGCGGCAAACCGCGCCACCTGCAGCGCGGCGACGAGCGCAAGCGGGTACCCGAGCTGCGCGACCTGCACATCGACATTGGCGCCAGCGACCGCGAAGAGGCGGCAGCGCGCGTGCGCGTCGGCGACGTCGCGGTGATCGCCGCCGATCCGCAGCCGCTTGTCGGCGGGCGTGTCGCCTCTCGCGCCCTCGACAACCGCCTGGGCGCCTACGTCGCCCTCGAAGCGCTGCGCCGCGTCGCGGAGGCCGGTGGCGCCGACGTCGAGGTGGTCGCGATCGCTTCCGCTCAGGAGGAGATCACGTTCGCCGGCGCTCGCACCGCCGCTTATGCAGTCGAGCCCGATGTCGCGGTGATCGTCGATGTCACGCACGCCACCGACGTTCCGGGCGCCGACGAGGGCGAGCTCGGGAGTCATCCGCTCGGCTCGGGAGCGGTGATCGCGCGCGGAGCGACGATCGCTCCTGCCGTCTTCGAGGGCCTCGTCGCCGCCGCCGAGAAGCACGGTATCCCGTACACGGTGGAAGCGACCGCCCGCTCGACCGGCACCGACGCCGATGCCGTGCACCTCACTCGCTCGGGGGTCGCCTGTGGCGTCGTCTCGATCCCTCTGCGCTACATGCACCAGCCGGTCGAGATCGTCGACCTCGCCGACGTCGAGGCGTGCGCGGCGCTCGTCGCAGCGTACGCGCTCGCGCTGCGCCGCGGCCAGCGGTTCGAGCGCTGACGCAGGCGCATCCAGCACCGGTCGAGGGCTCATCGAACCGGCTAGCGGATGGCAGCTGTCAGGCGAGCTCGGGCCAGGGGCGGCCGAAGGGAAGGCTGGTAGCGTCGAGGCCGAGGTCGGCGCGCGCCACGTGCAGCACGGCGTTGATCAAAGCGAGGTGCGTCAGCGCCTGCGGGTAGTTGCCGAGATGGCGACCCGACCGCGGGTCAATCTCCTCTGCGTAGAGGCCGAGCGGACCGGCGTGCGCGAGCAGGCGCTCGCACAGCTCGCCGGCACGGTCGATCTCCCCCGCTTCCGTTAGCGCCGAGACAAGCCAGAACGAGCAAACGGTGAACGCGCCTTCGGGCTCGCCGATCCCGTCGTCGACGCGCTGCGGGTCGTACCTGCGCACGAAGCCGCCGTCTGAGAGTTCGCTCTCGATCGCGGCGATCGTTCTGCGCACCCGCGCGTCGTCGGCGGGCAGGAAGCGCACCAGCGGAATGAGCAACAGGGAAGCGTCGAGTTCTTCGCTACCGAACGCTTGCGTGAAAACGCCGCGCTCGCTCACCCCGTCACGAAGGACCTCGGCACGGATCGTCTTCGCAGCCTCGTGCCAGCGGCGGGCACGAGCCCTGTCGCCCCGGAACGCTGCCAGACGCACACCGCGCTCGGCGGCGACCCAACACATCACCTTCGAAGACACGAAGTGCCGCGCGGGGCCGCGCACCTCCCAGATACCGCGATCCGGTTCCCGCCAGCCCGCGAGGGCCGCCTCGACCACCGCCACGAGCCGCGACCACACGTCGGGCGGGAGGTGCTCGCGCCCCCGCACATGCAGGTAAACGGCGTCGACGAGCGCTCCCCACACGTCGTTTTGGCGCTGACGGTAGGCGCCGTTGCCGATCCGTACTGGCCGCGAGCCGCCGTAGCCGCGTAGGTGCGGGAGGTCGCGCTCCGGCAGCTCGCGCTCTCCTCCCAACCCGTACAGCACCTGGACATCACCGTGCTCGAGAACGTCGCCGAGGAAGTAGAAGAAGTCGTCAGCCTCGCCGTCGAAGCCGAGGCTGTGCAACGCCCACAGTGCGAACGATGCGTCGCGCATCCAGCAGTAGCGGTAGTCCCAGTTGCGCGAACCGCCGATCGTCTCAGGCAGCGACGTCGTAGCCGCGGCGGCGAGCGCACCCGTCGGCTGGTAGGCGAGTGCGCGCAAGGTCAGCGCCGAGCGCTGCAGCACCGCACGCCACGGATGGTCCGGGAAGCGGCCGCGGTCGAGCCACTCCTGCCAAAAGTGGGTGGTCTCGACGAGCGCGCGGTGGGCGTCGTCATAGCTGCGCGGAAGCCAACTGTCCCAGGCCAGAGCGATGAACCGCTGCTCCCCTGCACGCAAGGTGCTGCGAGCGCTCGCCCGAGCGTGTTCGACGCCTACCCGCAGGTCGCTCGCCAGCCGCAGGCGCGGACCGGACCCGCCATCCGAAGGATCGGCGGCGAGCTCGTGGTAGCCCCCCGGCCCGAACCGCCACCGCGCCGCCTTGCGCCCGTAGTCGAAGCGCGGCTCGCAGGCAAGCTCGACCTCGACCTCACCGTGGACGCAGTGCAGGGTTCGCAACAGCACGCGCCGTGCCGAAACGTCGGCGGGTGCTCGCCGCCAGTCGCCCTCGAGCGGCCTCTCGGCGCTCCAGCGGCCGACGAGCAGCGCGTCGCGGACCACAAGCCATCCGCTGCCGGTTCCCCAGCTCGTTTCGAGCACCACCGTGCCGGGCAGGTAGCGGCGATCGACGGGCACCGTGACGTCGGCCGGACCGAGCCGGAAAAACCCTGCGTCCGGGTCAAGAATCGACCCGAACACGCTCGGCGAGTCGAGCCGCGGCAGACAGAGCCATTCGACGGAGCCATCGGGAGCTACAAGGGCACCGGTTTCGCAGTCGGAGAGGAACGCGTATTCGGCGATCGGCACAGTTCGGCCGCGAGCGAACGCCACGAAGTCGCCTGGCCCGCTCACGCCTGCGTCCCGCCTCCGCTCGCGATGTCGGTTACCACCACGACCTCGCCCCCTTGCTCGGCGCAGTCGCTGGCGAGCATCGCCGCTGGCTGGGCGTCGACCGTGGCGCTGTCGGGACGGCCACCGGCGGCGCCGGACAGCGACTGCTCGAGCGCAGCGAGCGCGGGCCGCTTCTCCTCCCCGAGAGCGAGCAGGACGAGACGGGCGCAATGGGCTAGCACGGGGAACGTGAGCGTCACGCGGGGCACGAACGGCGCGAGACCCGGTTCGTCGACGGCGACGGCCCAGCGGTCGCGCTCGCCGAGAGCGGCTTGGTCGGGAAAAAGGGACGCGACGTGCCCGTCGCGGCCGACGCTCAGAAACACGACGTCGAAGCGCGGCGAGGCGTACGCGCTCCCGCCCACGATTGCAAGCTCGCGCTCGTAGATCGCTGCTGCCGCGGCGGGCGGGCGATCGAGACGGGGCGCGCGCAGGCGGGGGCGCAGCGCAGGCGGTAGCGGTGCGACCAGCTGTCGCTCGACGAGCCGCCCGTTCGAGCGCGCGTCACCGGCCGGAACGCAGCGCTCGTCGGACAACCAGAGCTCGCTGTCGGCGAGATCGACCCTTCGCGCCGCCAGCCGCTCGTAAACCTGCGCCGCGCCGCGACCCCCCGTCACCACAAGGCGCGCGCCGCCGCCGAGAGCGGCGACGAGGAGCTCGGCACAGCGCCCCACCGCGTCGCCTACCCGCTCGACCCGGATCGACCCCATCCCGGCGCTCTTTCTGTTCTCGCCATGCGTCACTGACCGCCAACTTCCGCCCGGCCGCCAGCGACCTCCGCTACCTCGGCGAGACAAACCGCCGCCTGCAGCGCCGGACGGTAAGTCGGGTCCCGCAAGAGCGCTTCGCGGAGAGCCTCGGCGAGGATCCCGCGCTCGCCGCGCGACGCCCCGACGGCGACGGAGACGCGCTCGCCACCGCCGCTGCGCGAGCGACAAACAAGGCCGCCCCTGCCGCGCTCGAGCGCGATCTCGCTACCTGCGCTTTGCACCGCTACGCCCGCCAGACCCGGCACCCCAAGCGTTCCGACCTCTTCCGTGACGACGCGCACGTCGCGCCCGACGAGCGGCCGTGTCCGCGCGTCTCGCTCGCGTTGCGGCCGCGAAGCGCAGCCATCGTCCAAGCGGCGCTCGTCGAGCGGGGGCGCGCTGCCGTCGGCCGCGGCGGATGCGCCACCTTCACCAGCCCCCTCGCGCAGGTCCCAGCCGAGCCGCGACGCGAGCCACCCCGCGAACAGCAACGCCGAAGCCCGCGAACCGGGGGCGTGGCGGACCCGCACCTGCTCGATCCGCCACAGCTCGGCGCGCCGCCGCGGCGGATCGAAAAGCTCGGCGACACGCAGACGCCAAGGCTCGGAGCGCAACCACTCGAGATCGACGACGTGCGCGGCCA
This sequence comes from Thermoleophilum album, assembly GCF_028867705.1. Lineage (GTDB taxonomy): Bacteria > Actinomycetota > Thermoleophilia > Solirubrobacterales > Thermoleophilaceae > Thermoleophilum. Next base: position 1,420,195 of record NZ_CP066171.1, read on the forward strand.
GCGACAGGCGCCAGGCGCGTTCAAGCGCGTGCGAGAGCGACGCGTGTCCGGCCGAGTCGATCAGCACCGCCTCGAAGAGGCCGGCCAGGGCGGCCACCCATTCGTCGTCGACGCCCACCGGCCAGACCGCCGTCGGAACGCCGCTGACCACGAGCGGCGCAGCCACGGACGCGACCCGGTCGCGACTGCGCACGCGCAGCTGAACCAGCTCGCGCAACGTCACGAGCGGTGCGTCCCAGGCACCGTCGCTGGCGACCTCGACCGTCTGTGCGACGTCGCCGTTCCCACCAGCAACCAGCAAGACGACGCGCGAGGGATGGTTGGGGCCGAGTGCGCGCAGACGCTCCCGCACCGTGCCCAATCGTTCGGCGGCGACCGGCACGATCAACGTCAAAGCGCGCGCCGGGACGACCCCGTGGCGCTGATGGGCAGCACGCAACAGGTCGCGCAAAGCCCGATCGGCGTCGGTGGCACCCACCACCGAACGGCTGAGGTGCAACGCGGGCCGCTCGGTCGCCAGCTCTGCGCCCGCTTCCGTCATCACAACGGACGCCAGGCGTGCCCGGGCAGAAGGATCCGGTCCGCCTGCGCCGGCCCCGCCGAGCCGGCGGCATACGGCAGCGGCCGCTCGCCCGAGCGCTCCCACGCGTCGAGTATCGGCTGGCAGATCGCCCACTGGGCGGCGACCTCATCTTCGCGAGTGAAGAGCGTCGCGTCCCCCAGCATCGCGTCGAGGATCAGGCGCTCGTACGCCTCCGGCGACTCCGAGAGAAAGGCGCTTCCGTACAGAAACTCGAGGTTCACCGGGCGGGTGCGCATGCGGCTGCCCGGGATCTTGGCGTTGATCGCAATCGAGACGCCTTCGTTCGGCTGCACCGACAGCACGATCTCGTTCTGTTTCACGCCCCCGCCCTCGCCGTGCAGGGCGAGGTGCGGCACCGGCCGCAACGTCAGCGCGATCTCGGTCGACTTGCGCGCCAGCCGCTTGCCGGTGCGCAGGTAGAAAGGCACCCCCGCCCACCGCCAGTTCTCGACACCGAGCCGCAGCGCGACGAACGTCTCGGTACGCGACTGCGGGTCGACCCCCTCCTCCTCCAGGTAACCCGGCACCTCCTCGCCCTCGACGACCCCGCGCGCGTACTGGCCGCGCACGGTCGCAGCCCCGACCTCTTGCGGCGACGGCGGACGCACGGCACGCAGCAGCTTCGCTTTCTCGTCGCGGACCGGATCGGCCGAGAAGCGCACCGGTGGCTCCATCGCGATCAGCGCCAGCAGCTGCAACATGTGGTTTTGAACGAGGTCGCGCAACGCTCCCGACTGCTCGTAGTAGCCCGCACGCCCCTCGATGCCGAGATCCTCGGTCACGGTGATCTGCACGTTCTCCACGTAGTGGCGGTTCCAGAACGGCTCGAAGATGCCGTTCGCGAAACGCAGCGCGAGGATGTTCTGAACCGTCTCCTTGCCCAGATAGTGGTCGATCCGGAAGATCTGGCGCTCGTCGAGGACGGCGTGAAAGCGGGCGTTGAGCTCCTCGGCTTCGGCGAGGCTGCGGCCGATCGGCTTCTCGACCACCACCCGCACCTCGGCGCCTTCCGCGCGCGCAAGTCCGTGGCGCCCGAGCGCCTCCACCAGCGGCGCGAAAAACGCCGGGGCGGTGGCGAGGTAGAAGACGCGGTTGTGACGCAGATCGTCGTCGCTGTCAAGCTCGGCGAGTCGCCGGCCGAGGCGCTTGTAGAGGTCGTCGTCGCCGAACGCACCAGACTCGTAGCTCGTCAAATCGAGCAACCGCTCGAGCACCGCCTGGTCGGGTCGGCGGCGCGAGAAGCGTTCGACGGACTCCGCGAAGAGATGGCGATAGGCGTCGTCGCTCAGCTCGCTGCGCGCGACCGCGACGAGCCGGAACCCGTGCGGCAGCAGCCCCTCGTGACCGAGGTTGTAGACAGCCGGTAAGAGCTTGCGGCGGGCTAGATCGCCGGTCGCTCCGAAGATCACGAGCGCCGTGGCCGCGGCGATCGGCCGCTCTAGCCCCTCGCGCAGCGGGTTGCGGCGGCGCTCCACTACGGCCACGCTCTAGCTGCCCTCCGCTCCCCCGCCGCGGCGGACGGCGTGCCCGCCGAACTGGTTGCGCAGCGCCGCAAGCAGACGCGCCTGGAAGTCGTCGCCCCCGCGGGAGGCGAAGCGAGCGAACAGCGCGGCGGCGATCGTCGGCACCGGGACGGCGCTAGCGATTGCCTGTTCCACCGTCCACCGGCCTTCGCCCGAGTCTTCGACCCACGGTGCGAGCTCCTCCACCTGGCCGCTCGCGAGCGCCCGGCCGGCGAGCTCGAGCAGCCAGGAGCGCACCACCGAACCTTGCATCCAGAGCCGGGCGAGGCGCGCCAGATCGAGCTCGAACGGAGCGGAGCGCAGCAGCGCGAAGCCCTCGGCGTACGCCTGCATCAGCCCGTACTCGACGCCGTTGTGCACCATCTTCACGAAGTGCCCGGCGCCGACAGGGCCGACGTGAGCGTAGCCCTCGCCGAACTCGGGGTGCGGGTCGGGGGCGAGCGCGCTCAGCACCGGCTCGAGGCGCGCGAAGGCCGTCGACGAACCGCCGGCCATCAAGCAGAACCCTTCGCTTTGGCCCCAGATGCCCCCGCTCACGCCGACGTCGACGAAGTCGATCCCCCGCGCTTCGAGCTCGCGCCCCCGGCGGACGCTGTCGCGCCAGTCGGAGTTGCCGCCGTCGACGATCACGTCGCCCCGATCGGTTGCGGCGGCGACGCTCGCGAGTGCGGCGCTGGTCACTTCGCCGGCGGGCACCATCAACCAGACGACGCGCGGCCGCGGCAGCGCAGCGACGAGCGCCTCGACGGTGTCGCTTACGGCGACGCCGGAGCGCGCTGCCTCCGCGCGCGCCCGTTCATCCGGATCGAAGCCGTGCACGGCGATGGACGGTGCGCGCTCGCCGAGACGTGCGGCGAGTCCGCGTCCCATGCGCCCAAGCCCGACGAAACCGACCGCCTTGACCTCGGGCGCGCCCATCTCCGGCACCTACGTCGCGAGCGCGTCGCCGAGCTTGCGCAGCAGGCGCGCGGGGTCGCGGTCGGCCGCGACCGTGACGACGCGGCGCCCGCGCTGCTCGAGCGCGGCGCGATCGCCCGCCGCTTGTGCGTCGATCAGCGCACGGAAGCCGTGGTCGCGTTCCGCGATCGCTAGCTCGTCGCCGTCGCTTCCGTCGACGAGCTGCAAGAACGCGCCGACCGGCGGTCCCCCTTTGTGCAGCTGCCCGGTCGAGTGCAGGTAGCGGGGCCCGTAGCCGAAGGTCGCCGCGCAGCCGGTGCGCTCGACGACGGTGCGGCAGAGCTCGCTCGCGGCAGCGTCAAGCTCGGGCGATTCGGGGAGGTACGCCTGGATCGCCAGGTATTCCGGCGGCGCAAGCGCGCGGATCAGCTGCACGGCTGCTGCTTCCTCGTCGCAGCGAGGACGTTCGCGCCGCGCTAGGGCTCGTTTGCTTGCGTCCTTGGCCTCCTGGACGTTGGGTTGGTCGAAGGGGTTGACGCCGATGAGCGCGCACGCCGCCGCCGTCGCGACCTCCCACAGATACAGCGCAGCTCCAAGCGCCTCGCCGCCAACAGCGGCGAGCGGCACGCCCGGAACGGGCGCGATCGCCCGCGCGCCGCCAGCGGCGCGAACGGGCAGGGCGAGCAGCGCGCCGGAAGGGGTCGCCAAAGTGCCGTCTTCGGCGGCAGTGAGCGGGACCGGGAGGATGCCGCGCCCCTGTTTGCCGCTCGATTCGGCGATCAGCTGTTCGAGCCAGAGCGCGAGCAGGCGCTCGCTCTCGCCCGCGGCGACGAGCAGGCGCCAGGACCCCTCGGCGGCCGCCGTGGCGAGCGCGGCCGCGAGCGTGGCGGCCGGTCGCGGCTCGTCCGCAAGCCTCTCGGCAAGCTCGACAGCGGCCCGCAGCTGCGGCTCGGGATCGCCGCCGCAGAGCAGCGCCGGCACCGTCCCGAACGGCGAAAGGACCGAGTAGCGCCCACCGATCTCGGGGTCGCCGTGGAAGACGTGCGCGAACCCCTGCGTGCGCGCGTCGGCGTCGAGCGGCGTGCCCGGGTCGGTGATCGCCACGAACCGCTCAGGCTGGCCGCTGCGCCCGAGGAAGTAGTCCATCTGCGCACGCGTCTCGACCGTCGTCCCCGACTTTGAAGCAACGACGAACAGCGGACGCTTGTCCTCGAGCACGCCCTCAAGGGCGCGCACGGCGCGGGGGTGGGTGGAGTCGAGGACGTACAGGGGTTTCCGCTCGCCGGGGGACGGTGGCCGCTGCTCGGCCAGCGGACCGTGAACTTCGATACCCAGCGCAGCCGCGAGCGCGGCGGCACCAAGGCTCGAGCCGCCCATCCCGAGCAACACGACGGCGTCGACGTCGCCGGCAAGCTCACGGCACACGCTGCGACGCTCGCCGAGCACGGCGAGCTCGCGAGCCGGCGAGCGCACCCAGCCCAGCCGATCGGCGAGCTCGGGAGTCGAGGGGTCGCCGAGAGCGCTGGCGTCGCCCGCCAAGAGCGCGCGCACGATCCGCTCGCTCTCGGCGCGCCGGTCGTCTGCGCTTGCCAGTGTGCGCCAGCGCCGGTCGGGCACCACCGCCGCAGTGGTGCCCGCCAGCGCGACCGCTTTGCGCGCGACAGCGGTGAGCGTCCGCTCGTAGGGACGCACGAACTTCTCGATCCCCTCTTCGAGCAGCACCGCCGCGACCTCTTCGAGATCGATCCCGGCGTCCGCGAGCGCCGCGAGATCGTCGGCAGGGTCGATCCGCGCCGTGTCGGCGGTGACCTCGAGCTCCCGCGCGCACGCCGCGAGCGTCGCGCGCGGCATCGTCGACACCGTGTAGGGAGCGACGAGCTCGGCGACGTACTTGGTCTCGGGATAGGCGGGGTCCTTCACGCCTGTCGATGCCCAAAGCGGGCGCTGCACGGGGCATCCGCGCGCGCGCAGGGCGGCGAAACGCTCGCCGAGGAAGATCCGTTCGAAGGCGCGGTAGGCGGCGCGCGCGTTGGCCACGGCGGCGCGCCCCCGCAGGTCGTCGCGCCCCAGTCGCCGCAGGCGACGGTCGACCTCGGTGTCGACGCGCGAGACGAAAAACGAGGCCACCGACCAGACGCGGAAGTCGCGGCCGGCGGCAGCGCGCCGCTCCATCGCCCGCACGTACGCCTCGGCGACGCGCTCGTAGGTAGCGACCGAGAACAGCAACGTGACGTTGACGTTGATCCCTTCGAAGAGGGCTTCCTCGATCGCCGCGAGCCCCTCTTCGGTGCCGGGGATCTTGATCATCACGTTCGGCCGGGCGACGAGCTCCCACAGCCGACGAGCAGCACTCAGCGTCGCCTCGCCGTCGCGCGCGAGGTGGGGCGAGACCTCGATCGACACGAAGCCGTCGGGCCCGGCGAGCGCCGTCTCGGCGCTGTCGACGCTGGCCGCGAAGATGGGCGCCAAGCGGTCGCACGCCGCGCGCACGTCGCTGACGGTCAGCGCTTCGACGAGCGCGTCGGCGTCCTGTCCGCTGCACGCGAGCTCGGCGAGCTCGTCGTCGTAGTCTCTCCCGGCCGCCAGGGCGCGTTCGAAGATCGCCGGGTTGGTGGTGACGCCGCTCACGCAATTCAGCTCGACGAGACGGTCGAGCTCGCCGCCGTGCAGCATCGCCCGGTCGAGGTCGTCGACCCACACGGCGGTGCCGGCGCGAACGAGCGCCGCTAGCCGCGAGTTCGCACCGGTAGCGGGATGGCTCTCGACTGCGCTTCTCTCCACCGTTACCTCACCTCGCGGTCGACTGCTCGCTCGTAACCCTCGCGACGACCTCCCGCACCGTGTCCGCCACGCGCTCGGGCGTGAAGCCGAAGTGGGCGAGCACCTCCCGCCCAGGGCCGGACTCGCCGAAGCGGTCGATGCCGACGACAGCGCCCTCGCTTCCCACGATCCGCTCCCACCCTAGGGGAGCGGCAGCCTCGACGGCGACGCGAGCTCGGCACGACGATGGCAATAGATCCTCGCGCCAGCGCTCGTCCTGCTCGAGAAAACGCTCGACGCACGGCATCGAGATCACGCGCGCGTCTATACCGTCCGCCTGAAGAAGCTGGGCAGCGTCGAGGGCCGTCGCCACCTCGGATCCTGTCGCCACCACTATCGCGTCGGGTTCGCCGGTGCTGTCGCGCACCACCCAGGCGCCGCGCTCGATCGCATCGTCGGGGACGCGATCGGGATCGTCGACCGGAACGGCCTGGCGTGTCAGCACGAGCACGACGGGGCGGTCGCTGGTGCGCAGCGCGAACCGCCACGCGCGCACGGTCTCGTTCGCACCGGCCGGACGCACCACGTAGAGGTTGGGGATCGCACGCAGGTGCGGTAGGTGTTCGACCGGTTGGTGAGTTGGTCCGTCCTCGCCGACCCCGATCGAGTCGTGCGAGAACACGAACGTCGAAGGGATACCCATCAACGCGGCGAGCCGGATCGGCGGCTTCATGTAGTCGCTGAAGACGAGGAAGGTGGCGCCGAAGGCGCGCAGCCCGTGCAGTACGAGGCCGTTGACGATCGTGCCCATGGCGTGCTCGCGCACACCGAAGTGGATGTTGCGACCGCTGTAGTTGCCCCGCCCGATGCTCTGCGCATCGTCGATCTTCGCGAGCGTCGAGGAGGCGAGATCGGCCGACCCGCCGACGAGCTGGGGAACGCGCGCCGCTGCCCACTGCAGCGCACGGTGCGCCGCTTTGCGCGTCGCTACCGGGCCGTCGTCGCGTTCGAAGCGCGGCAGCTCGCCGCTGTCCCAGTCCGCCGGCAGCCGACGTGCCCGGACCTGTTCGAGCAGTTCGTGCTCCTTCGGGTAGGCGCGGGCGTAGCTCCGGCAGCGCTCCTCCCACTCGCGGACCAGCTCGCGCCCGCGCTCGACGGCGCGGCGGCAGTGGGCGAGCGCCTCGTCGGGCACCCAGAACGACCGATCGACCGGCCAGCCGAGGTTCTCTTTGGTGAGCCGGACCTCGTCGGCGCCGAGCGGTGCCCCGTGGGCCGCCGCGGTGTCGCGCTTGTTGGGGGCTCCCTCGGCGATGTGCGTACGCAGGATCACCAGCGACGGCCGCCGCTCTTCGGCCTTGGCGGCTTCGACCGCGGCGCAGATCCGCGCCGGGGTTACGTCCTCTCCGAGATCTTGGACGTGCCAGCCGAGCGCCTCGTAGCGCGCGGCGGTGTCTTCCGACATCGCGAGCTCGGTCGGCCCGTCGATCGAGATGTGGTTTCGGTCGTAGAACGCGATCAGCCGACCGAGACCGAGGTGGCCGGCGATCGCGCACGCCTCGTTCGAAACGCCCTCCTGGATATCGCCGTCGGAGCAGATCGCGAACGTGTAGTGGTCGACGATCGGGTACCCGGGGCGGTTGAGGCGACCCGCCAGCCAGCGCTCGGCGAGCGCCAGTCCGACAGCGTTACCGATGCCCTGACCTAGCGGGCCGGTGGTGACCTCGACGCCGGGCGTGCGCCCGTACTCGGGGTGACCGGGGGTGAGCGAGCCGAGCTGGCGGAACCGACGGATGTCGTCGAGGCCTAGGTCGTAGCCAGTCAAGTAGAGGATCGCGTAGAGCAGCATCGAGGCGTGGCCGGCGGAGAGCACCAGGCGGTCGCGGTCGAACCAGTCGGGGTGTCGCGGGCTGTGGCGCAGCACGCGCGTGTAGAGCGTGTAGGCGAGCGGCGCTAGCGCCATCGGCGTGCCCGGATGTCCCGAGTTCGCCGTTTCGACCGCGTCGATCGCCAGCGTGCGAATGGTGTTTATGCAGAGCTCGTCGATGTTCGCCTGCGGCTCTGCCCGCTCGTCGTCGCTCACGCGTTCTCCCGTGGTGTCGGAGGGGTCGGTGTGGTGGGCGCTCGCTTGCTGTCTCCGCCTTGCATTGTTAGCGCGTCCGGCCGCCGTCTCTGCACGCGACCTTGTGTCTACCCCGCAAGATTCGGCGAGACAGCGACGAGCGCGGCGCCGAGCACTCCTGCCGCCTCGCCCGCGCGCGCCCCGACCACGCGCACGCGTGGCCAGATGTGAGCGAGCGCCGAGCGCTCGGCCTCGACCAGCGCGGTGGGCAGGAAGAGGTCGGTGGCCGAGCCGAGCCCGCCGCCGATGGCGATCACTCGCGGCTGGAAGACGTTGGCGTAGCCGGCGAGGGCGATCCCGAGGTCGCGGGCGAAGCGGTCGATCAGCCAGCGGGCGTCGGGGTCGCCGCGCGCGGCGGCGGCAGTGACGTCACGCGCGCTGATTTTGCCGCCGGTCGCGAGGACACGGCCCAGCAGGCTGGTCGGCCGTGTCGCTGCGAGCTCGCGAGCGTCGCGCTCGAGCGCCTGACCGGAACAGAGCGCCTCGACACAGCCGCGGGCGGGGCAGGAGCCGGGGCAGGGCGGTCCGTCGGCACGGATGGGGAAGTGCCCGAGTTCGGCGCCGAGACCGTCGGCGCCGCGCAGCAGCCGCCCGCCGCTGATCACCCCACCACCGACACCCGTACCGAGCGTGAGCATCACGAGCTCGCTGCACGAGCGCAGCCACGCTTCAGCGAGGGCGGCAGTGTTGCCGTCGTTGTCGATCGCCACGGCGCGCCCGGCCAGCCGCCGCTCGAGCTCGGCCCGGAGCGGGATGTCGCCGACGACCAAGTTGACAGCACCCGGAGCACGCCCGGTCTTCTGATCGATCCCACTCGGGAAACCCACGCCCACTCGGCACGCCGAGCCCGCCGTGTCCGCTTCGAGACCTTCCACCAGCGAAGCGACGAGGTCGAGCAGAGCAGCGCTGTCGTGCGGCGTCGGCTCGCGCGCGCTCGCGAGCGCCTGCGGTGGCTCGCGCTCGCGTCCGCGCTGCGCGCCACCGGTGAGGTCGGCCGCCAGGTACGCCGCCGCCGCCACCTTGGTGCCACCGACGTCGACGCCGACGACCAGCTCCTCGCCTCGGTCGGCGCCGCGGCCCGGCGGGTGCACGCGGACGCGGGAGCGAGGTTCTTCGTCGTGTAGCGGTTCTGTGGGCACTTGGTCGGAGAGGCTCGTCGTGCTCGGCGCCAGCGGCAAGCCGAGCGCCGACCGTAGTATCGACGGCCGCGACCGTATGCGCGCGATCGCACTAACTACGAGCGACGAGAGGCCGACCACGATCCGCGTACCCGGCCGCGTCAACCTGATCGGCGAGCACACCGACCACAGCGGTGGTCTCGCCTTGCCGTTCGCGACCGACCGGGCTCTCTGGCTCAGTGTCCGTCGCCACAGGCTCGAGACGCTCACGATCGCGTCGAGAGCGACCGGCGAGCGTGTCGAGCTCGCTGCGCTCGGCGTCGACAGCGAGGGCGCGAGCGACGAGCGGCCGCTGTCTTTGTGCCGCACGGCCGCCGCCTGCTGCGAGGTCGCCCGCGAGCTCGGCGTCGTACGGGCGGCAGGCACGGTCGAGATCGCCGGCGACCTGCCGATCGGAGCCGGGCTCTCGTCGTCGGCCGCCCTCTGCTTAGGACTGATCGTCGCGGTCTGCGTCCTCGGGGGGCAATTGCCCGGCGACCCGCTTGCGGTGGCGCGCGCGGCCGCGCGCGCGGAGCGCGCAGCCGGCGGCGCCGGGGGCGGCCTCCTTGACCAGGTCGCGATCCTCGGTGGTGCGCCGGGCGCCGGCGTGCTCTGCGACTTCGCCGCCGATCGCTACCTGCGCGTGGGCATCGCGCTCGAGGACGCGCGCCTCGCCTTGCTCGACAGCGGCGAGCGCAGAGCGCTCGGCAGCTCGCCCTACGCGGAGCGTGTCGCCGAGTGCGCGGAAGCGGCGCGCATGCTCGGCGTCGCGCCGCTCGCGAAGGCGCCGCTCGACAGCTGCCTGCGCCTGCCGAACCGCTGGCGCCAGCGGGCCGCGCATGTCGTCGCCGAATGCGAGCGCGTTCGCCTGGCCGTCGACGCGCTCCGCCGTGGCGACATCGGCCGCCTCGGGCGTCTTCTCGACGCCTCGCACCGCAGCCTGCGCGACCTCTTCAACGTCTCGACGCCGGCGGTGGAGCACACCCGCGCGCTCGCGAAAGCGCACGGGGCGCTCGGCGCCCGGCTCGTCGGAGGCGGCTTCGGCGGCATGGTGTTGGCGCTCTTCCCAGCCGACGCCGCGCTGCCGACAGGTGCGCTCCCCGTGCGACCCGACTTCGGACTCACGATCGACGGCACGGCGCCGTGGCCGCGCTTTTGCTAATAAACCGCCTCGTGGATCGTCGTCTGGCGCAGAAGAACATGCGCAGCGCGCTGATCGCGTTGGCGATCGCGCTGTTGATCTTCGCCGCTTCGTGGATCGCGGGGCTCACCTACTGATGGCCGCGAAACGGCAACCGCGCAAGGTGTTGGACCCCGCGCCACCGCGGGGCGAGCTTGTTCACATGCCCGAGCCGTCGTACCTCCCGGTGGTGACGGCGGCTGGCATCGCCCTGATCCTCGTTGGTCTCGTCTTCTCTGTCATCGTCTCGGCAATCGGCGCGGTCGTGACTGCGATCGCCACCGCGATCTGGATCGGCAAGGTCCGTCGCGAGATGGCGGAACTGCCGCTCGAGCACGACCATCACTGAGAGCGCGCGAGCGCCGCTGCCGCCGCGAGAGGACGGCGCGGCGGCGCTGCTCAGCAACGACGCGGTCCCGTCCCTGCGGCGGCGGACTCTGTCAGTGCCTTCGAGCCCCTAGCTGGCGTTCACCGATTCGCGCCGCCATCCCGGCAACTCGCAGGCGGCACCGTCGGTCACCCACGCGCGCACGATGTCGCGCATCGAGATGATGCCGGCAAGCTCGCCGCCGTCCACTACGACGAGATGCCGGAAGCCGCCGGCGATCATCGCTTCGGCGGCACGCTCGAGCGACCAGTCGGCAGCGGCGAACGTCAGGTCGGACGAGAGGTGGTCGGCGACGATCTCGCGATCGGGATCCTCCCCACGACCGATCGAGATCAAGAGATCGCGCTCGGTGAAGATTCCGTAGCCCGGCTGGTCGGGATCGACGACCACCGCAGCCCCGACGCGACGCTCGGCCATCAAACGCGCAGCCTCGCGCAGCGTGTGGCCGGGACCGACGGTCGCAACCACGCTCGTCATCGCTTCGCTCACTCTCACGCTCACTCCTCCTCTGCGCGCTGTTGCCGCGTCTTGCGCTCCTCCGCGGCGACGGGTCGCATTAGTGCGAATCGTTGCTTGCCGATCCTACCGCGTCATGCGCCCGTTGCCCGCACCTCCGACCGCCCTTCGTCCCCACCTCCGGCCATCGGTTCCCGCCCGCAGCGCAGCCGGCCGGCCGAATCTCCGCAGCGAGCCGACCGAACCCCACGGCCCCCACGGCCGGCCCGCCTTAGAACACCGGCGCACCGGCCCTTCCCCAAACGCCGTCGGAGCGCATAGACTCAACGCGTGCTCCGGAGGGAGGAGGCAGGTGCGTAGGCACCCGATTCTGCAGATGTTCGCTATCGGCGTCGTCGCCGCCGCTGTGATCACGGCGCTGGCGCTGGCGATCGACTGGTTCCCCCCGGCGGCCAGCACGGCGGCCGACAAGATCGACACGCTCTACGACGTCGTCATCCTCTGCTCGATCCCGATCTTCGTGCTGGTAATGACGATCGCGATCTATTCGGTCGTCAAGTTCCGTGCTCGGCCGGGACACGAGGGCGACGGCGCACCGCTCCACGGCAACACCCAGCTCGAGCTGCTGTGGGTCGCGATTCCCTTCGTGATCGTCTCGGCGCTCGCCGCCTACGCACTCGTGGTGCTCTCCGATATCGAGGCGAAGGAGCCGGATGCGTTGCCGGTCGCCGTCACCGCCCAGCAGTTCACCTGGACTTTCGGCTATCCGCAGGCGGGGGGTGCAACGAGCACCGAGCTCGTCTTGCCACGTGGGCGCCAAGCGGTGCTGCGGATCCGCACTCGCGACGTCATCCATTCCTTCTGGGTGCCTGCGATGCGGATGAAGCAAGACGCCGTTCCCGGCCTCACGACCGAGGTTCGGATCACACCGACGCGCGAAGGTACCTACCCGCTCGTCTGCGCCGAGCTGTGCGGCGCCGGGCACGCGACGATGCGGCAGACGGTGCGAGTGGTCGCTCCCGAGCGCTTCCAGGCTTGGCTTCGCCGGCTCGGCGGCGGAGCGACGGCGAGCCGCGGCGCGACGCCGGGAGCGGCCTCCGCTGTCGAAACGGCGTCAGCGAGCGGACGCAGTTAACGCAGAGGGATCGGAGGGAAGGACGTGGCGGTAGCAGTCGAGCGCAAGCCAAGCAGGGGTGACACCGACAGCTCCCGTGCCGACGGCAGGCGGGGCGGCTGGCGCCGGCGGCTCGCAGCGCCTGGCTGGTGGCGCGCCCTCGCCGCGATGCCTGTCGGCTTCCTGGTCGCGTTGGGGCTCGTCGCTGCCGTGCGCGCCGCCTACGGCTGGCACCCGACCGTCAAGTGGGAGGCCGTCACTACCGTCGCATTGATCGCCGTGCCGCTGGCCTTCCTGGCCGGGATCGGCTGCTTCGACTACTGGCTGCGCTGGGCGATCGGGGCGCGCACTGAAGATGACGACCACTCGGGCCACGGCGCCGACAGTTGGCGCGACTACTTCCGCGTCAACACCGATCACAAGGTAATCGGCATTCAGTACATCTGCACCACCTTCGCCTTCTTCGTACTCGGTGGCTTGATGGCGATGTTGATGCGCGCCGAACTGCTCGCGCCGGGCGAACAGCTCGTCGACGCCAACACCTTCAACGGACTCTTCTCGGTCCACGCCTCGTTGATGATCTTCCTCTTCATCATTCCTGTGTTCGCTGGCATCGCCAACTACGTGGTGCCGCTGATGATCGGCGCACCCGACATGGCGTTCCCACGCCTGAACGCGCTCTCTTACTGGCTTTTGCTCGTCGCCGGGGTGATGATGGTGCTTAGCTACGTCGCGCCCGGCGGCCCGTTCGCGACCGGCTGGACGGCTTACGCGCCGCTCTCGGTCGATGTGCCCCTCGGCCAGCAGTTCTTCGCCCTAGCCGTTCAGTTCGCCGGCGCCTCGTCGATCGCCACCGCCCTCAACTTCTTGGTCACGATCATTACGATGCGTGCGCCGGGCATGACTTTTTGGCGCATGCCGCTTCTGGTGTGGGCGAACTTCACCACCTCGCTCTTGGTCGTCATCGCCACACCGTTCATCGCCGCATCGCAGTTCTTCGTGTTGTTCGACCGTGCACTCGGAACGCACTTCTTCACGCCCCAGCTCGGTGGCGACGTGCTCATGTACCAACACGTGTTCTGGTTCTACTCCCACCCTGCCGTCTACATCATGATGCTGCCCGGCTTCGGAATCGTCAGCGAGGTGATCTCGGCGCACGCGCGCAAGCCTGTTTTCGGCTACAAGATGATGGCCTACGCGCTGATCGCGATCGTCGTGCTCGGCTTCCTGGTGTGGGCACACCACATGTTCGTGTCGGGGATGCAAGCGTGGATACGCATCCCGATGATGCTCACGACGATGCTGATCGCCGTGCCGACGGGCATCAAGATCTTCAACTGGCTAGGAACGCTGTGGCGCGGCGTTATCCACCTGCGCACGCCGTTGCTCTTCGCTCTCGGGTTCATCACGATGTTCACGCTCGGAGGAATCAGCGGCGTGACGCTGGCGATCGTGCCGTTCGACATCCACGTCTCCGACACCTACTACGTCGTCGCGCACATCCACTACGTGTTGTTCGGCGGGTCGGTCTTCACGATCTTCGCGGGCATCTACCACTGGTTCCCGAAGATGACGGGCCGGATGTACGACGAGACGCTCGGCAAGATCCACTTCTGGCTCTCGTTCGTGTTCTTCAACCTGACCTTCGGGCCGATGCACCTCCTCGGCATCGACGGGATGCCGCGCCGCGTCGCCGACTACGCGTCCGAGTACGCCACGCTGAACGCGATCGTCTCGGTGTCGGCGTTCATCTTCGGTCTGTCGTTCCTCGTCTTCCTCTACAACATGATCGTCAGCTGGCGCTACGGGCCTGTTGCGCCTGCCAATCCGTGGAAGGCGCACACGCTGGAATGGATGGTTCCCTCGCCGCCGCCGAAGTTCAACTTCGTGGAGGTGCCACGCGTGGTGGGCGGCCCGTACCCCTTCGGTCTCAAAGGCGCCCAGCACGCCTACTTCCCGAGCCGGCGGCCGGCACCGGTCGCGGCGGGTGGCGGTGCCCAGCCGCCCGAGCACTGAACGAGGAGAGGAGGAAGAACCGTGAGCGAGCGGCGGAGGATCCTGGTCGTAGCTAACGAGACCGTCGCCGGGATGCCGTTGATCGACGCGGTCAAACGGCGTGCCGACGCAGGTCCCGTCGAAATCCACGTGATCTGCCCGCAGAACACGCCCAAGCACGGCCTCGTGATCTACGACGACACCGTGCGGCAGGCGGCTGCCAACCGGCTCCATTTGACGCTCGCTCAGCTTCGCGAGGCGGGGATCGAAGCCACCGGCGAGGTCGTCGATCCCGATCCCTACACGGCAGTGATGGACGCCCTGCGGGAACGCCGCTACGACGAAATCATCATCTCCACTCACCCGCAGACCCGCTCTGGTTGGCTGCGCCAAGGTCTGGTCGACCGCGTACGCGGAGCTACCACCGTTCCGGTCGAGCACGTGGTCGTCGACCTCGATCACGAGCGCGAGCAGGTCAAGCGCACACTTGTCGTCGCCAATCGCACTGTCGCCAGCGAAGAGCTGCTCGACCTGTTGAAGACCAAGGCGCGCGAGGGCCGTCGGCGCTTCATCGTCCTCGTGCCGCTAGGCAGCGCCAACGGCACGGCCGAAGCGCAGGAGCGCCTGGCGCGAATGCTCGAGCTCTTGCGGCGGGAGGGCCTCGAGGCGATCGGCCAGGTGGTACATCCCGACCCCTACACAGCGGTGCGCAACGCCCTCCAGTTCTACGACCCTGACGAGATCGTCATCTCGACGTTTCCCGAGGCACGCTCGGGTTGGTTGCGCGCCGACCTCGTCAACCGCGTGCGTCAGCTGACGTCGCGCCCGGTCGAGCACGTCGTAGCTGACGTCGCCGAGACGCCCGCGGAGGTCGCGCCGTGAGCGCACCGCCCGCGGCAGCCGACGTGTTCGCGGTCGGCGACGACAAGGCCTTCCACAGCCACGCCGAACACCATCCGCCGAAGATCCACTGGTCGTCCGGGGCCGAGCCGGCGACGCTCGGAATGCTGCTGTTCATCGTCTCCGAGCTGATGCTGTTCATGGCCTTCTTCACGGCCTACTTCTTCATCCGTGTGGTCGCCGGCGCTGAGTGGCCGGCGGCGGGCGAACACATCCCGGTCGACGTCGCCGCCGTTAACACCGCGATCCTGCTCTCGTCGAGCCTGACGATGCACTGGGCGCTTACCGGTATCCGCAACGGCAACCGTCGGGCGCTGAAGGGCGGGCTCGTTTCGACGCTGGCGCTGGGCGCAACGTTCCTGTCGATACAGATCAACGAGTACGTACACCTCGGCTGGGCGCCGCACGACAACGCGCAGGGGTCGATCTTCTATGGTCTTACCGGTCTGCACGGGGCGCACGTCGCGGTGGGCCTCATCCTTCTCACGTTCGCGACGATCCGCTCCTTCCGCGGCCACTACTCGCCCGAGGAGCACCGCGGTGTCGAGGTGCCGGGGATCTACTGGCACTTCGTCGACATCATGTGGATCTTCGTGTTCTCTAGCCTCTACCTGCTCTAGCGGCCCCGGCTTGCGTCGGCCCGATGCCACCACGGCGCTTTGATCCGCTGCGGCGCGAGCGCGACGCGTTCCGGCTGTTGGTCGCGGTCGCGCTCGTGGTCGGGGCGCTGGTGGTCGTCGCAGCCGCGCTGCGCTGGGTCGCTTGAGCTGGGAACCAGCCGCCGCACCCTTCGCGGTCGGCGGCGACCGGTAACTGTCGGGCGCTCGTAGCGTCCCCGCGACCGCATCGGTGTGGATCGCAGAGCAGTGATCGATCGCAGTGCGAGCGTGACAGAACGCCACAGATCGTCGATATTTGGGCGCGTGACGTTCCTCTCGCCGGCAGTCAGCGCACCGTCAAGCCACGATCCGCTCGCGCGCCTCGGACCCGATGCCGAGCTCGCGGTCCGGGCTGCACACGCCGCCGGCGATCTGTTGCTGCAGCGCCGCCGCCGTCGCGTGCGCTCGATCGCGACCAAGAGCTCTTCGACCGACCCGGTCTCGGAAGCAGACCGCACTGCCGAGCGCACGATCGCCGAGCTGATCGAGGCCGAGAGGCCCGACGACGGTATCGTCGCCGAAGAGGGCTGGCAGCGATCGTCGCGCAGCGGTCGTCGGTGGGTCGTCGATCCGCTCGACGGCACCGTCAACTTTCTGTACGGCTTCCCGGCATGGTGCGTGAGCGTCGCCCTCTTCAGCGCAGACAGCCGCCCGCTGGTCGGGGTCGTGCACGATCCGCTGCGCGGCGAGACATGGGTGGCGCGGCGCGGCGGCGGCACCTACCTGGGCGCCGAGCGCCTCGTCGTCGGGGACCCGCCGCCCCTCGACCAGGCGCTCGTAGCCACCGGTTTCAGCTACGACCGCGAGTTCCGCGCCGCGCAGGGCAAGGTCGTCGCCGAGTTGCTTCCGCGCGTGCGCGATATCCGCCGTGCCGGCGCGGCGGCCCTGGATCTGGCGTGGGTGGCGACCGGGCGCGTCGACGCCTACTACGAGCGCGGTCTTAAACCGTGGGACTGGGCTGCCGGGCGGCTAATCGCCGAGGAGGCTGGCGCCGCGGTGATCGAGTTGCCCGGGGAACCGGCTGGGCTTGTCGCCGCCCATCCGCAGCTCGCCGAGCGCCTCGCGGCCCTGGTCGGCTAGAGCACCCGGCGCCCCGCAGCCGTACGTACACGCGGTGCGCCTGTCTTTGTCGTCTCGCCGGCGCTAGCCGGCTGGGCGCGCGTCAGCGACCGAGCAGGAAGGAGACGAGCGCGTCGACCTGTTCGCGCGAGAGGCGCTGCCCGTAGCCCTTGGGCATAACCCCCGGCCGGAAGCCAGGGGTCACGAACGCGTCGGGGTCGACGATCGACTCACGCACATATTCGGCAGGGCTCTGGCCACGCTGGCGGCCGTAGCGCCGTGCCGCCGCGACGAGGTCGTCGAGGCGAGGCCCGACCGTGCCGTTCGTGCCTGCGCGCGCGAGGGCGTGGCATCCGCCGCAGCCGGCAGCGGTGAAGATTTGGCGTCCGTCCCGGGCGCCGGCGAGACCGGCCTGCGCGAGCAGACCCTGGTCCTCGCCCCGCACCGCCGCGACGTGCGCCACGTAGGCGGCGACATCCTCGGCGTCTCTTCCGGTGACGAGATTCGCCGGCATCGCGCTGCCGCGGCGCGGGTGCGCGATCTGGTAGCGCACCACGCCGGCGATGGTGTCGGCGTCCATCCCGTCGCGCCGTGCCTGGGCGAAGGCGGCGTCCAACGACGGTCCTGTCGTACCCTGCGTGCCGGCACGCTTGAGTGCGTGACACGCTCCGCAGCGCTCGACGAACAGCGCCTTGCCGTTGACCAAGTCCGGCTCGCGCTTACCGCACCCTGCGAGCAGAACCAGCGCCGACAGCGCGAGAGCAGCCGACAGTTTCCGCATCCGTACCGTTCCTCCCTCCGCGAACACGGTCGCGCCAAGCCTAACGGCGCGGGGCGACAGGCGCACGCGCGATCGACTTCCTACCGAAGGTCCTGGTATGTTCCCGCCCGTGTCGCTACGCCAGCGTTATCGCTTGAGGTCCCGCAGCGGGCACGAAATCATCGCTGAGGTAGAGCCGGGCTTCGACTACGTCGACCACGAAACCGGCGAACCGCTCGAGGTGGTGGGCAAGCTGCTACCGCTAGCCCCTTCGCCCAGCAACCTTCCCTGGACGGTCGAGAACTTGCGCCTGTGCGGTTGCTCGAAGGAGCAGCTCGTGCAGAAGGACGTCAACGACTGTCCGTACTGCGGTCAGCGTCTGCCCGCCGTCGAGTCCTAGCTGTCGAAGTCGTAGAGCGCCGCGTGGCGAGAGTTGCTCGACCTCGCCCGTAACGGGCTGTCGACGCAGTTTCGGGTATCGGCACGCCTCAGCGATGGGTGCGTGCCGGCAACGGAACGCGGGGGCGTCGTACCCGTGCCGGTGACGGGAGCTGTCGGCGCCGCCAACCGCGGGCACGTGCTCGATGCGAGCGCAAGCGCATGGGCGTCTGACGCCAGCGACCGCGGGGGAGCAGGTCGCGTAGGCCGCCGCCCGATGGCGTCGGTCCCGACGGCTTGCGCGGCGGTCCGCCTCCCCCGCCGCCGCTGTCGTCGCTGCCTGGCTCGTCGTCGTGACGAAGCCGGAAAACCCAAATCAACCACACGATCAGCAAACCCACATCGAAGATGCGGAACCCGACCAGGAAGATCCACCCCTCCGTGGTCACAGCCCGATGCTAGCGCCCTAACAGCGGTGCTGACAAAGACCGTCCGTGGGCGCGTACGCGGCGATCGGGGGCGCGCGAGCAGCATGGTTGGCGCCGGCGGGCCGCGGTTAGACCGGAGCCGTTGTTCGCCGGGTCGGCGCCGTCACCGCGGCCGCCCCGCTGTTGCTTCGACGCCCCCCGAGCGCCGTCAGCGCGGCGGTGGCGCAAAGACGCGACCAGAGGGCGCGTCGCCGCCCGCACGCGCTGTCGTAGCGCGTGCGCTGGTCGTCGTGGTGCCAGATGGGCGTCTCGGGGTCGTGGTGGTACCGGACGGCGAACCAGTCTGTCCGCTCACCGTCCGTGTCGGCGTCGGGTCGGGGATGAAGGTCGCCGTGTACATCAGACGATCCCCGTGGTAGTCGCACCAGTACTGGCGCACCAGGTTGATCTGGAGGTGCGCCGCCTGCTCGAAAACGTCTTGCCGACACTTGTCGCGCTCGCGCGAGGCGCGCCACCAGTTGCGACCGCTTACGTTCGTGACGAACGCGGGAACCCAGGTGTCGGTGGTGATAGCCACGATGTGACCCTTGCGCACCCGCAACGGCCGCTGCAACACGAACGTCGGCGCCGACCCCAAGTACGGCTCGACGTTGAACCAGTCCGACTGCTGCAAGAGGCGGAAGTCGCGGCGGGTCTTGCGCGTGCGTCCCTGGCGGATGATCGAAAGCCGCACGCGTGCCGGCGAGCCGTAGGTGTCGTTGAAGAACTGGATCTGGTTGTCGGCGAGGTTCGAGAGCGTCAGCGTGAACGCGACGATGTAGCCGTTGTCTGGCACCACGAATGGCCGCAACAGGCTGTCGGAGCGACCCTGGTAGCCCGTCGTCGCGGCGAGCACAGCGCACGGCAGGTTCGGACACGCCGATTTCACCTGCGGGGCGCGCGCGCCGAGCTCGACGACGCGCGCCGACGCGAGCGCTGGCAACGAAAGCCACGCGGCAAGGGCCGCGACGGCCGCAGCCACGGCCGCCCGTGCCGGGGCGACCGGCGCCGACCATGCCACCGTCACGATCCCTGTCGCTGTTCTCGCTTCGCCCATCGCAGCGCAAGAACACGCCCGCAGCCGGCGAGTTGCGCCTGCGCCGGGTGTGCTGGCGCGGCGCTCACTTGTAGCGGTAGGTGATGCGGCCGCGCGAGAGGTCGTAGGGAGAGAGCTCGATGCGCACTCGGTCACCCGGCAAGATTCGGATGTAGTGGCGGCGCATCTTTCCCGAGATGTGGCCCAGCACCTCGTGGCCGTTGTCGAGGCGCACTTTGAACATCGTGTTCGGGAGCGCCTCGACTACCTCGCCTTCGAGCTCGATCTTCTCTTCCTTGCCCACGGCTCGCGGCCAGACCTCCGCGCTACAGCAACCGTACGTTCACGGCCTTCGGCCCCTTGGCCCCGGCCTCTTCTTCGTACTCGACCTTGGCGTTCTCGCGAAGGGTGCGAAATCCTTCACCGGCGATGCCCGTGTAGTGGACGAACAGGTCGCGCCGGCCGTCGTCCGGCGTGATGAACCCGTAACCCTTCTCTTCGTTGAACCACTTGACGGTTCCGGTCGGCATGGCTGTTACTGCCCCTTCCTGCCGCATGCCGCACGGAGCTTCACTCCCGAGGCACGGCAACTTCGCTTCTTTGCCGGACATCTCCGGCCCTGCGCACCCGACGCTAGCAGGCTGGGCAGCGGAGGGGAACCTGGCGTCGCTCGAGTCGCGATCGCTGAACGTGCGATCAGCGGCCCACGAAGCGGGCGTGACCCGGGCCGCCGTGGTCGAGAAAGGCCCGCACCCCGGCCTTGAGATCCTCGGTCGCGAACACCTCTTCGCCTAGCGCCGGCGTGATCGCGTCGGCGGCGCGAACGCCCTCGTCGACCACCGCCCGCACGATCCGCTTCGTGGCGTAGTGAGCGCGCGTCGGTCCGGCGGCGAGGTCGCGCGCGAGCGAGAGTGTCTCTTGCTCGAGGTTGCCGTCGGGCACCACCCGGTTGATTACTCCCCACTCGGCGAGCTTGGCGGCGGGCAGGATCGCGCCGGTCATGACGAACTCGCGCGCTCGCGCCGGGCCTGCGCGTTCGGCGATCCGCTGCGTGCCGCCCATCAGCGGGGTGAGACCGACCACGCGTTCGACGAGTCCGAAGCGCAGATCGGCGGCCGGGAAAGCGCCGAAGCTGGCCTGGGTGAGACCGACCACGCGTTCGACGAGTCCGAAGCGCGCCGACTCCGCAGCGACGATCAAGTCGCAGGCGAGAGCAAGCTCGAGCCCGGCGGTCAGGCACAGGGAGTGAACCGAGGCGACGGTCGGGAACGGCAGATCCTCGACCTGGTGGGTCACCGCGAGGATCTCCTCGACGAATTCTCGGGCCGCGTCACCCTCGAGCCCGTCGAAGACGTGAACGTCGGCGCCGCCGGTGAAAACCTTGCCCTCGGCGCGTACGACCAGCGCACGCACACCGTCGCTGCGCGCGGCGTCGAACGCAGTGCGCAAATCCTCGAAGAGTTTGCGGTCGAAGAGGTTGAGCGGCGGCGCGTCGATCGTCACGAAACCGACATCGCCGTCGCGCCCGAAGTTCGCTTTGCGAGCAGTCGACACGAGCTTGTGACCTCCCTGGGCGTTCGATCGGCAGCGATCATCCGCGCAGCTTCTCGGCGACGCGCGCGAGCTCGTCGGACGTCGCCGAGTGCGGATGGATCGGCGGTTCCAAACCGTCGTTGGCGTAACGCGGAATAACGTGGACGTGGAAGTGGAAGACGCTTTGCCATGCCACCGTACCGGCGGCGCTCAGCAGGTTGATTCCCTCGCAGCCGAGACGTTTGCGCAGCGTTTGGGCGACGCGCTGGGCGGCGGCTGCCACCGCCGCGAGGTCGTCGACGGGACAATCGAGCACGCTCTCGCAATGGCGGCGCGGCACGACCAACGTGTGTCCGCGCGTCCAGGGGTTGATGTCGAGAAAGGCGACGGTCTGCTCGTCCTCGGCGATCTTGTGAGCGGGAAGCCGACCGGCGACGATCGCGCAGAAGATGCAGTCACCGTGCTCTCCGCCGCCGGCGGCGGACCCGGGTGTGCGGTCGCTCGCAGGCATGGTGTCAGCCTATCCGTGTGCCGCGCAGCTGCGCAGCGCGCGACGCCCGTGCCGGCGAGGGCATCAGTCCGCGTCGGTTTGCTGGTCGGCGCACAAGCGCCGGGCGTAGGCGACCGCCTCCTCGCGGCCGCTGACCTCGCCGGCGTACACGGCGCGGCGGATGCTCTCGAGCAGGCGACCGAGCTGTGGTCCGGGAGCGATGCCGAGCGCCCGCGCGAGCTCGTCGCCGCGGAGCGGTGGCCGCGGCGCCCCGCCGGCCGCGCGCCACGCCAGCGCCGCCGCCATCAGCTCGCGGGCGAGGTCGAGATGCGCCGCGATCGCACGCTCCGCGTTGCGACCCCGCGTCGCGAGACGGTCGGCACAGGACAGGAAGGTGACCTCGACCTCCACCGGTTCGCAGCGCCGCAGGTAGTCGTAGACGCGGCCGCGGTCGAGCGGTCTTTCGTGCACCAAAAAGCCGAGCGCCAGGTGGTGGCGAGCTAGATCGGCGAGAAAGCGGGCGAGCCGCTCGGAGGTGCGTAGGCGTCGGCACAACGCCAGCGTCATGCGCGCACCGACTTCGTCGTGACCTACGAACGTCACGCGCCCGTCGGGGCGCACCGCGCGCGTCCCGGGTTTGCCGATGTCGTGCAACAGCGCCGCGAAGCGCACCGCCGTGCCGCGCGTGAAATCGTCGGCGAGGGGCTCGGCAAGGACGCGGGCGAGCGCGGCCGAAGCGTCCGCGTCGGGACAGACGCGTTGCGGCGCTCGCTCGAGGTCGAGCAGACAACGCAACACCTCGAGCGTGTGCTCGTAGACATCGAGGTGGTGGAAATGGCTCTGCTCGACGCCGCGCAAGGCGGCGAGCTCGGGCAGGACGTGCTCGAGCAGCGCGCACTCCGCCAGAAGCTCGATACCCGCGAGCGGGTCGCAAGCTGCGAGTAGGCGCCGCAGCTCCTGGAGAAGGCGCTCGGGGGGTGCGCTCGCCACAAGCGCTGCGTCTTGGCGGGCTCGCGCGCGGGTTCCCTCGCTCGGTACGAAACCGATTTCGGCGCGCAGGCGCGCAAGTCGCAGCAAGCGCACAGGGTCGTCGCGAAAGGCGTACGGCGAGACGAGCTCGATGATGCCCGCGCGCAGAGCGGAGAGACCGCCCGTCGGGTCGCAGATCCGCGTCGGCGTGGTGAGCGGCACGGCGAGGGCGTTGACGGTGAAATCGCGGCGGGCGAGATCGTCGGCGAGGTCGCTGCCGACGACCGGGGCCACGTCCAGCGTCCAGCCACCGCCGGCGCGTGGCTGCACCCGCCACTGGCCGAACTCGCGCGACAGCTCGAACGCGACCGCTCCCAGCCGTCGGGCGATCGCGCGCGCGAGACCGCGCGGATCAGCTGCGACGACGATGTCGACATCTTCGAACGGGCGACCGATGAGAGCGTCACGCACCGCGCCGCCGACCAGCCACGCGCGGCGATCCGCGCCCAGCTCGGCACGCGCCGCAGCGACCGCCGGATGCGCTTCGAGGGCGGCGAGCCGCGCGCGCTCCTCGCCCCCGACCTCGAGCGTGTGGCAACGCTCGCTATCCCGCCCGCGAGCGCTGTCCCCCGCCCGCGACCGCGCTCTGCCGTTCGCGCTGTCGCTGTCGCGAGGCTCAGGCACTGCGCTCAGTGAGGCCCAAAGCGCGACGGTGGTGAAGGAGGCGGGGGCGGTGACGGCTGGGATGGTGGCGACAGAGCTCCCGACGGCGACGGTTGCGACGGTGCTTGCCACGGTGCGCGCTCGCTCCCACGCTCGGCCGGGCCACTCGCTCCAGCGCCAACAGGTCGTCGCGGAACCCGCGCCGTGAGCGCTGTCGTAACCTCGTAGTTGATCGTTCCTAGCAAGCGCGCGACCTCCTCGGCGGTGATGCGCTCGCCGCCCTGCTCTCCGATCAGCACGACCTCGTCGCCGAGGTCGCCGCTGTCGCGCCGCGGTCCCAGATCGCAAGCGATGTTGTCCATGCTGACAGTTCCGACGATCGGCCGGCGCACGCCGCGGACGAGAACGCTCCCGACGTTCGAGAGTGCGCGCCGCACGCCATCGCCGTAACCGATCGGAACGATCCCGACACGCGTGCGCTCGGCGGCTCGCCAGGTGCGTCCGTAGCCGACGCTCTCACCCGGCTCGAGCTCCTTGACACACGCAATGTACGAGACCAGCCTCAGCGCCGGAACGAGGTCGCGGCGCGCGGGGTGCTCGTGGAACGGGTCGAGCCCGTAGATCGCGATCCCGCAGCGCGCCATGTCGAAGTGGGCGCGCGGGTCACGGAGCAAAGCCGCGCTGTTGGCTGCGTGGGCGACGACCGCCGTGTGGCGCGCCTTGACCGTCTCGACGAACCGGGCGAAGCGGTCGCGCTGCTTGACGAAGTAACCGTCGTCGTTCAGCTCGTCGGCGGTGGCGAAGTGCGTCATCAAGCCGGCGAGCTCAAGGCTGCCGCGGGTACGGGCAAGCTCGGCGCACTCGATCGCCTCCCGCTCGCTGCGCGTGCCCAACCGGCCCATGCCGGTGTCGAGCTTGACGTGACAGCGTGCCGGCCGGCCGATGCGCGCCGCCGCCGCGGCGACACGCTCGGCAAAGCGCGGGTCCCACACCACGACCTCGGCGTCGCTGCGCAAGGCAAGCTCAAGCTCCGCGTCGGTGAGCGCACCCATCACCAGCAGTGGCGCGGTCACACCGCCGTCGCGCAGCGCACGTGCCTCGGCGGCGGTAGCCACAGCGAGCCGCGCGGCGCCGCCGGAAAGCGCCGCCCGCGCTGCCAAGAGCGCCCCGTGCCCGTAGCCGTCGGCCTTGACGACCGCACACAGCGCCCGCCCCGGGCCGAGGCGGCGCGCCAAGAGGGCACAGTTGCGAGCGATCGCCGCGAGATCGACCCAGGCCGTGGCGCGCTCTCGGCCCGCAGTCACCGCCGCGCTAGGACTCGACCAGCGCCCCGAGCAGGTCGACGCGCGTGACGACCCCCACCAATCGTCCATCCTCGTCGACGACGGGCAAGCGGTTGTGGCCGCTGCGGTGAACGAGGCGGGCAGCTTCCGCCACCGGGGTGTCGGGGCGCACCGTGTCGGGGTTCGGCGTCATGAGGTCGCTGGCGCGCTGCGCGAACGCTTTGCGCAGCTTCTCTTCGAAGCGCTTGAAGGGCTCGAGAAAGACGATCCCGCCGAACAGCTCGAGGTAGTGCGGCAGGTGAAGGTCGCCTTCCGGGTCGGGAATGACGAGGTCCGACTCGGTGACGATGCCGACCACGCGCCGGTCAGCATCAACGACCGGCACCCCCTGCAAGCCGTGCTGGCGCAAGATGCGGATCACGTCTGCGACCGGCGTGTCGGGGCTCACGGCGACCGGATTCGGGTCCATTACCTCGCGAACGCGCTCTGCCATCGACCGCGACCCTACCCGAGACGGCGCGGGAAGCGCGGCCCGCCGACCGCGGCGCGCGGCGCCGGACCGCCCGGCCCGGCGATCGCCGCGGGGAGCGCCTCGATCACATCGCGCGCGACGACGTGGTCGGCACCCAGGCGCTGTGCCGCGCCCGCGCCGGCGCGGGCGTGCGCGAGCACCCCGAAACAAGCCGCTGCGAATGGGTCCATTCCCCGTGCGACGAGCGCGGCGACAAGGCCGGTGAGAACGTCGCCGGTGCCAGCGGTAGCCAGCGCCGGGCTGCCGCCAGCGCTGACAGCGACCCGGCCATCGGGAAGTGCGACCAGCGTGTCGTCGCCTTTCAGCACGCACACTGCCTGCGCTTTCGCGGCAGCGAGGCGTGCCGAATGCAAACGCCGCCGCCGCACCTCGTCGACCGTCGTGTCGAGAAGGCGTGCGAGCTCTCCTTCGTGGGGTGTGAGCACGGTGGCGGCGGGGCGGCCGGCGAGCTCGCCGAGGCGCCCAGCGAAAGCGTTCAGACCGTCGGCGTCGAGCACGAGCGGTCGTTCGAGGGTCGCCGCCAACTCGCGCGCGAACTCGCGAGCCCGCTCGGAGCGGCCGAGCCCCGGACCGAGCGCGACACAGCCGGCCCGCCGCGCAAGCTCGGCGACAGCGCCCACGCTGGCGGTGTCGTGACCACCGTCGCTCTCGGGCAGCCCGATGCACATCTGCTCGAGCAGCCTGGCGTCGACCACTTCGCGTACGCTCGCCGGCACGGCGACCTGCACGTAACCGGCGCCGGCCCTCTGCGCCGCTAGGGCGGCGAGCACCGGCGCTCCTGTGAGACCACGGGCGCCGCCCACGACGAGCACCACGCCGCTCGCGAACTTGTGGCCGGAGCGTTTCCGCGGCGGGTAGAGCCCGGCGACAGCGTCGCTCACCAGGCCACACTGCTGAGCCGGGGGCGCAGCGCGGTCGATACCGATCTCGACCTCGATCACCTCGCCAGCGTGCTCGGCGCCCGGCATGACGTGGAGACCTACTTTCGACCGGTGGAAGGTGGCGGTCGCGGTGGCGCGCACGGCGACGCCGGGCGTCTCGCCGGTCGAGGCGTCGACCCCCGAGGGGATGTCGCACGCAACCACCGGCGCGCCGCTGGCGTTGATCGCGGCGATCGCTGCCGCGTAGGGCTCGCGCGGCGCGCCACGCGCGCCGGTGCCGAGCAGCGCGTCGCAGACGAGACCGGAGCCAGCGAGCGCAGCACTCTCGAAGGGTCGCGGCGGTTCGCCAGGAAGGCGTTCGAGGTTGACGCGAGCGTCGCCGCGCAACTCGGCGGGGTCGCTCACCGCGAGCACGTCGACCTCTCTACCCTCGGCACGCAACAGGCGCGCGCAAACGAGCCCGTCGCCCGCGTTGTTGCCCTTGCCGATCACGATCCGGATCGGACCGTCGCCGGCGACGTCGGCGCAGACGCGCGCCAGTCCGGCCCCAGCACGCTCCATCAGGTCGAGCGACGGAACGCCCGCCACCTCGATAGTGAAAGCGTCGGCTGCTCGCATCTCGTCGGCCGTGTACAGCGGCTGAAGCCATTCGGGAAGACCATCCGCCTGGACGCTGCGCGAGCTGGCAAGTGGCTCGCCGCCGCCTGCCGCGCTCACCGCACCGTGGTTGTCGCTTACCGCGGCCACCGCGCGGCTGCTTCTAACCGGCGGCTCCGCTTGACGCTGCGGCGAGCGCTGGCGCGCCGCCGGAGCGCTCGCGCCCTGCTGCCACGAGCACACACACCGCGGCTGCCACCGTGTCGCCGTGGGTGAGTGACACGTGCGGCCAGACACCGAGCTCACGTGCACGGCGAGCGGTCTCGCCGGCGAGACGCACGGTCGGGGCGCCGCCCGTTGCGGCGATCTCGATCTCGACGAAGCGCGGCGGTGTCACGCCGAGCGCCTTGGCGACCGCCTCTTTGGCGCAGAAGCGGGCCGCGAGATGGCGGCCGGGCCGCGCACGCCGCTTGGCGTAGGCGCGTTCTTCGCCGGTGAAGAGCCGCTCCGCGAGGCGGGGACGGCGAGCTAGTGCGCGTTCGAAGCGAGCGATCTCGAGAACGTCGAGGCCGATTCCCGGCGGCGCCGCCACCGCCCACCCCGCTACTCGACAGTGACCGTTTTCGCGAGGTTGCGCGGCTGGTCGACGTTGAGCCCTTTCAGCCGCGCGATCTCGTAGGCGAGCAGCTGCAGCGGCACAATCGCCGGGATCGGCTGCAGCATCCAGTCGCTGCGAGGCACGTAGATCACCTCTTCGGCGTGCTCGGCGACCTCCTTGCGCCCTTCCGTCGCCACGGCCACCACGTGGGCGCCGCGCGCGCGCACCTCGGCGATGTTCGAGAGGACCTTCTCGAGCACCGGCGAGTCGGTCGCTACGCACACCACCGGGGTGCGCTCGTCGAGCAGCGCGATCGGGCCGTGCTTCATCTCGCCGGCGGCGTAGGCGTCGGTGGGAACGTAGGAGATTTCTTTCAACTTGAGCGCACCCTCGAGGCACACCGGCAGCCCGACGTGGCGCCCGAGGTAGAGGAAGAACCCCGCGCTCTGCCAGTGCTCGGCGATCGCGCGCACCGGTTCGCGAACGCTGTCGATCGTCTCGCGCACCAGCTCGGGGAGGGCGCGCAGCTCTTCGCGCAAGCGGTCGATCTCACTGCTCGCGAGCGTTCCCCGCGCCTGCGCAAGCCAGAGCGCCAGCAGGTACATCACGGCGACCTGAGCGACGAAGGTTTTCGTCGCCGCCACGCCGATCTCGAGGCCCGCGCGCGTGTAGATCACGCCGTCGGCGTCGCGCGTGGCTTGGCTGCCCATGACGTTCGTCACCGCCACTACGCGCGCGCCGCTGTTGCGCGCCAGGCGCATCGCCGCAAGCGTGTCGGCCGTCTCGCCGGACTGCGTGATCGCCACCACCAGGTCGCGCTCGTCGAGCACCGGGTCGCGGTAGCGAAACTCGGAGGCAATGTCCATCTCGACAGGCAGGCGCGCCCACCGCTCGACGGCGTAGCGACCCACTAGCCCGGCGTGGTAGGAGGTGCCGCAACCGACGAAGATCACGCGCCGCAGCCTTGTTGCCTCGTCCTCGCCGAGACCGAGCTCGGGCAGCACGACCCCGTCGGCGAGGCGGTCGGCGACCGTCTCACGCACCGCATCCGGCTGCTCGTGGATCTCCTTGAGCATGAAGGTCTCGAAGCCAGCGCGCTCGGCCACGTCGTCGTCCCAGTCGACTACGCGCACCTCGCGTTCCACCAGCGCGCCGGCGACACGCTCGAAACGCGCACCGTCGGGCGTGACGACGACGAGCTCGTCGTCCTCGACGAGCTGGATGCGGCGCGTGTGGCGCAGGAAGGCCGGAATCGCCGAGGCCAGAAACGTTTCGCCGCGGCCCAGCCCGACGACCAGCGGGCACTCCTTGCGCGCCCCCACAAGCAGGCCCGGGCGCCCGGCGAAAAGCGCCACGAACGCGTAGTGACCGCGCAGCTCGCGGTAGGCGCGGCGCACCGCCTCGACCGGGTCGTCGTGGTAGTGGCGAGCGATCAGGTGGGCGACGACCTCGGCGTCGGTGTCGGATGTGAAGACGTTGCCGTCGGCTTCGAGGCGCGCGCGCAGCTCGGCCCAGTTCTCGACGATCCCGTTCAGCACGATGTGGACGCGACCTTCGGGATCGCTGTGAGGGTGGGCGTTCTCCTCGCTGACGCGGCCGTGCGTCGCCCAGCGCGTGTGACCGATACCGGTGCGCGCGCGGCGCGCACTCACCTCTGCGGCCTCGAGAGCTGCCTCCTCCCTCTCCCCGCTCGCGAGCGGACTGGTGGCTGGTTCGCTACCGGCAGCGGCGAGCGCGGCGCTGCCGGCCCGCTCGGCTACCGCTGCCCGCAAGCGCGCCAGGTTGCCGACCGCATGGACAGTTTCGAGCGTCCCCTCGTCGTCGAGCAGCGCTAGTCCGGCGGAGTCGTAGCCGCGGTACTCGAGCCGCTCGAGGCCCGCGAGCAAGAGCTCGAGACAAGGACGACTACCCGTATAGCCGACGATGCCACACACGGGCGGTTCAGCCTAGCTCTGCCGCGACCACTTCCGCCAGCGCCGCCGCGACCGCCTCGCAACGGCTGCGGTCGCTCGCTTCGACCATCACCCGCACCAGCGGTTCGGTGCCCGACGCCCGCACCAAGACCCGTCCCTCGTCGGCGAGTTCGCTCTGCCAGCGTTCGACAGCCGCGCGGACAGCCGCGTTGCCCTCGAGCGCCCCGCGGTCGCGCACGGGCACATTCACGAGCGTCTGCGGCATCCGCTCGAACGTTTCGACAGTTGCGAGGTCTCTCCCTGCGAGCGCCTCGAGCAAAGCGAGCGCCGAAGCGGTGCCGTCACCGGTGGCGGCGAAGCGGCGATCGATGATGTGGCCCGACTGCTCGCCGCCGAGTATCCAGCCGCGCTCGAGCAGCGCGCTCAGCACGTGGCGGTCGCCCACCGGCGTGACCGCGACTTCGATCCCGAGCTCGCGCATCGCGCGGTGGAAGCCGTAGTTCGTCATCACCGTCACGGCCACTCCGCCCGCGAGCTCGCCAGCGGCGTGCAGCGAGCGGGCGATCGCAGCGACGATGTCGTCGCCGTCGCGAACCCGCCCGTTGCGATCGACCGCGACGACGCGATCGCCGTCGCCGTCGAAAGCGAAGCCGATGTCGCATCCCTGCTCGACGACGGCGCGAGCGATCGCGTCCGGATGCGTCGAACCGCAGCTCTCGTTGATGTTGGTGCCGTCGGGAGCGCAGCCGACCGTGACGACCTCGGCGCCGAGACGACGGAAGATCTCGGGCGCGGTCTGCCAGGTGGCGCCGTTGGCGCAGTCGAGAGCGACCTTGAGCCCGGAGAGGTCGAGCGCACCGAACCGCGCCTCGAGCGCGCGCAGGTAGTCGCCACTGGCACCGTCGACGGTGTCGACCGACCCGATCGCGCGCGGGTCGGGCGCGGTCGTGCCGGCGACCTCCCCGCCATCGGCGCAAGCAGCCACTGCGGGCGCGCCGGACGCGGACGCTCGGCCGCGCTCGATCTGCGCCTCGATCGCGAGCTCGAGCTCATCGGGGATCTTAGTTCCGTCGCTGCCGAGAAACTTGATGCCGTTGTCCTGCCAGGGGTTGTGGGACGCCGAGATCACGGCTGCTAACTCGAGGCCGAGCCGGGGCGTCACCACCGCCGCCGCCGGCGTCGGCAGCACGCCAGCGAGCAGCGCTTCACCGCCCGCTGCGGCGATTCCAGCTGCGAGCGCCGACGCCAGCATCGGTCCCGAGAGGCGCGTGTCGCGCGCGACCAGCACACGCGGGCGGCCACCGTGTGCGCACACGAGCGCCCGCCCAAGCGCCACAGCGAGCTCTGGTGTCAGGGTCTCTCCGGCGACACCGCGAACGCCATCGGTGCCGAAGAGCCGGCGCTCTCCGCCGGCCGCCGTCGTGGGCGTGGTCGGCGGAACCGCCACCGGAAGATCAGCGCTTAGAGAACTGCGGACGCTTGCGCGCCTTCTTCAGTCCCGCCTTCTTGCGCTCGACGACGCGGGCGTCGCGGGTGAGGAAGCCGCGCCGCTTGAGCTCGGGACGCAGCGCAGGATCGGCGTCGGCAAGGGCGCGCGCGAGGCCGTGACGGATCGCTCCAGCCTGCGCCGAGACGCCACCGCCGTGCACCTTCACGACGACGTCGACACGGCCCTCGAGCCCCAGCACCTGCAGCGGCTGGCGGACCATCTTCTGCAGCTTCACGCGCGGCAGGTAGTCCTCGAGGCGACGACCGTTCAGGTACCAGCGGCCGGCACCGGGCTTGACGATCACGCGCGCGACAGCGGTCTTGCGCTTGCCGGTGGCCGTGTAGCGCGCCCCGCTCGCGAGGTCGACGAGGCGCTCGCGTGCGCTCGCCGTGTCGGCGACGACCGTCTCCTCTTCGCCCTCGGCCTCTTCCTCCGGCTCCTCGGCAGCCTCTTCACCCGTGTCCTGCGGAGCGCCGACACGTTCGAGGATCGCCGAGAAGTCCTCCTCGTCCTCGTCGCCTTCCGGGCGCTCGGTCTCGAGCACAAGGTCGGGCTCGAGGTGAGCGCCGGGGATCTCCTCGGTCGGCGGGGGCTCCTCCTCGTCGGACTTCTTGCGTCGACGCTTGGCTCCGGGCTTGGGACGTTCCTTGGCTACGGCTTCCGGAGCCGGGGCCGACGGCTCTGTCTGCTCGCTGCGATCGGCGCCCTCACCCGCCTCTGCGCGAGCGTCGGCGCTGCGCTCGTCTGCTGTCTCGTCGCGGCGTTCGTCGCTCATGCCTCCACCTCCAGCGGCTCCGGTCGCTGCGCCTGGTGTGGATGATCGGGGCCGCGGTAGACCTTCAGTTTGCGCAGCTGCTGGCGCGCCAAGCGGTTGCGCGGCAGCATCCCCTTGACGGCGAGACGGATCACCTCTTCCGGTTGGCGCTCGAGCTGCTCGGCCAGCGTGCGCTGGCGCAACCCGCCCGGATAGCCCGAGTGGCGGTAATAGATCTTTTGCTCGCGCTTGCGGCCGGTTACCGCGACCCGCTCGGCGTTGACAACGATCACGAAGTCGCCGACGTCCACGTGCGGCGTGTACTCGGGCTTGTGCTTGCCGCGCAGAACATCGGCGATCTGCGTCGCCAGCCGGCCGAGCGTTTTGCCGGCGGCATCGACGACATACCACCGCCGCTCGCGCGTCGCTTTGTTAGCCATGTAGGTGCGCATCTCGTTGCGTGGAGGGTCGCAGCACCAGCCTCTGCCGGCGCCAGCGGCCGCACAGTGTGGCACATTCCGCCCGTTTCTCGGTGCCTGACCGTAACCCGCGACGCTCAACCGCGACCGGCGATGCCGGTGCGCTCGGCCACGCCCAGTAGCACGACCGACGTGAGCACTGCGATCAGGAAGCTGCCGAGGTCGAAGTCGTCGTAGTCGGCGATCCCGAGCAGGCCGGTCGCGACGAAGCCGCCGATAAGCGCACCGAGCACGCCCAGCGCGATCGTCCAGAGCAAGCCGATCGACTGCCGTCCCGGCAGCAACAGCCGCGCTACGGCACCGACGATCAAACCCCAGATGATCCAGCTGATGATGCCCACGCAGCTCTCTCCTCGTCGTCGAACGCTGGCATTTGCGACTTGCCCGCCCCGTCACGACCGCCCACTACAGAGCTAGGCGCGCCCGGCGCGGCGAGTGTCACTCCCACTCGATCGTACCCGGAGGTTTCGACGTGACGTCGAGGACGACGCGGTTCACCTGCGGCACCTCGGCGACGATCCGCTGGGCGACGCGCTCGATGAGGTCGTACGGTAGGCGCGCCCAGTCGGCCGTCATCGCGTCCTCGGAGGTGACGGCACGCACCACGATCACGTACCCGTAGGTGCGCCCGTCGCCCTGCACCCCGACAGTCCTGAGGCCGGCCGGAAGGACACAAAAGGACTGCCAGAGCTCGCGATAGAGGCCGGCAGCGCGGATTTCGTCCTGCAGGATGGCGTCGGCTTCGCGCAGGACGGCGAGACGCTCCTCGGTGACTTCGCCGCCGACGATGCGGATCGCCAGCCCCGGCCCGGGGAACGGCTGGCGCCAGACGAGGCGGTCGGGCAGGCCGAGCTCCTCGCCGACACGGCGAACCTCGTCCTTGAAGAGGTCGCGTAGCGGCTCGATCAGCTCGAAGCGCAGATCTTCGGGCAGACCGCCGACGTTGTGGTGCGACTTGATAGTCGCCGCACCCTTCGCCCCGCCCGACTCGATCACGTCCGAGTACAGCGTGCCCTGTACGAGGAAGCGCGGCTCGCCGAGGCGCCGCGCCGCCTCCTCGAACACACGGATGAACTCCTCGCCGATGATCTTGCGTTTGTGCTCGGGATCGACGACGCCGCGCAGACGAGCGAGGAACCGTTCGCGCGCGTCGACGGCGACGAGCGGGACGTGGAAGCGGTCGCGGAACGCCGCCACGACCTGGTCGGCCTCGTTCTTGCGCAAGAGCCCGTGGTCGACGAACACGCAGGTGAGCTGGTCGCCGACCGCGCGGTGGACGATCAGTGCCGCGACCGAGCTGTCGACACCGCCCGACAGCGCACAGATCACACGCTCGTCCCCCACGCGCGCGCGAATCTCGGCGATCCGCCGGGCGACGAGCGACTCGGGCGTCCAGCTGTCGCGGGCGCCGCAGACGTCGCGCAAGAAGCGCTCGAGGACGTCGCGCCCGTGCGGTGTGTGGGTGACCTCGGGGTGGAACTGGATGCCGTAGAGGCGCCGCTCGCTGCTTTCGAACGCCGCGACCGGCGACGCCGGCGAAGCGGCGAGCGCTCGGAAGCCGGGCGGCGGCTCGAAGACAGCGTCGCGATGGCTCATCCAGCAGGTCTGGTGGCTCGGCAGACCGCGGAAAAGCGCGCCTTCGTCGCGCACCTCGAGCTGAGTGCGGCCGAACTCCCCGACCGGCGCCGGCTCGACGCGTCCACCGAGGGCACGCGCCATCGCTTGCATCCCGTAGCAGATGCCCAGCACCGGTACGTCGAGCTCGAGCAGGCCGGCGGGCAGCGGCGGTGCGCCGGGCTCGTAGACCGATGCCGGGCCGCCGGAGAGGATCAAGCCGATCGGCCGACGGGCGCGCAGCTCGGCGACGGGCGTGTCGTAGGGCGCAAGCTCCGCGTAAACACCGAGCTCGCGGACGCGGCGGGCGATCAACTGCGAGTACTGACCGCCGAAGTCGAGAACGACGACGTGCTCGTGGCCGCCGTAGAGAGCGCCCGCCTCGGGCGCGTCGAGCGCGGCTGTCGTGGCGGTCGCTGCGGTGTCGCCGTTGCCGCCGACAGCTGTGCTGGCGTCCACGCCAGCGCTAGCGACGCCCTGCCTTGCGTCGAACGCCAAGCCGCTAGTCGCCGACAAGCGCCGGGTCGGCGCTCGGCGTAGCCGGATCGTCGGGGCGCGGCGAGATGCCGTCGCCGCTCGGCGGCGGCGCCGGGGCGGCGGCGCTGCGCGCCCCCATCCCGATGCCCTGCGTGCGCTGGAGCAGCTTGCCCTCGGTCTGGAGCGCCGGCGCGACCATCACCTCGGCGCGCTGGAAGTCGAGCAGGTCCGAGTAGCCGCAGGTGGCCATCGACGTCTTCAAGCTGCCCATGAGGTTGAAGGTGCCGTCGTTCTCGTGAGCCGGCCCGAGCAGGATCTGCTCGAGCGTGCCGTTCTGCTCGACACGCACCCGCGCGCCGCGCGGCAGCGTCGGATGGAAGGTCGCCATCCCCCAGTGGTAGCCACGTCCGGGCGCCTCGTAGGCGCGCGCAAGCGGCGACCCGATCATCACCGCGTCGGCACCGCAGGCGATCGCCTTGGCAATGTCGCCGCCGGTGCGCATCCCGCCGTCGGCAATCACGTTCACGTACTCGCCGGTCTCGAGCATGTGCTGGGAGCGTGCAGCAGCGACGTCGGCAATCGCCGTGGCCTGCGG
Source organism: Thermoleophilum album (assembly GCF_028867705.1). Lineage (GTDB taxonomy): Bacteria > Actinomycetota > Thermoleophilia > Solirubrobacterales > Thermoleophilaceae > Thermoleophilum. Next base: position 1,454,493 of record NZ_CP066171.1, read on the forward strand.
CACGCCGATACCGAGCACGCCGCGCGTGGTGCACGCCGCACCCGGCCCGACACCCACCAGCACGCCAACGGCACCCGTGCGCATCAGGTGGAGCGCGGTCGAGTACGACGCGCACCCGCCGACGATCACCGGCACCGGCACCTCGCGGATGAACTCCTTGAGGTTGAGTGGCTCGCTCGTGCGCGAGACGTGCTCGGCGGAGATCACCGTGCCCTGGATGACGAGGATGTCGAGACCGGCCTCGAGCGCGATCTCGTAGTACTGGCGCACCCGCTGGGGGGTGAGCGCCGCAGCGGCGACCACGCCCTGCTCCTTGATCTCGCGGATCCGCTGGGCGATCAGCTCCTCCTTGATCGGCTCCGCGTAGATCCGCTGCATCTCGCGCGTCGCGATCTCGTTGGGAAAGCTCGCGATCTTCTCGAGCTGGGTGTCGGCGTCCTCGTAACGGGTCCAGATGCCCTCGAGGTTCAGGACCGCGAGACCGCCGAGACGGCCGATGATGCCTGCCGTCTTCGGCGAGACGACACCGTCCATAGCTGAAGCCAACAGCGGCAGCTCGAAGCGGTAGTCACCGAGCTTCCAGGTGATGTCGACGTCGTCGGGGTCGCGCGTGCGACGCGAAGGAACGATCGCGATGTCGTCGAACCCGTAAGCGCGGCGCCCCTTTTTTCCTCTGCCGATTTCGATCTCCATAGCTGCTCCGCAGAACGAGCGAATCGCTGCCAGCTTCGTTCGCGAGCGTACCAACCGCGTCGGCCGACCGATCGCTCGCGGCACGCGACTGTGCCTGCGCGGAGCTGCGCCGTCGCGGGACAGCGCCGCCGCGTCAGGCGCCGCCGACGATCCCAGCCAACGGCTCGGCGGCGGTGATGCGCTCGACCGCGACGGTCGGCACAAGCCGCTCGACGGCGCGCGGATCGAGCGTGCCGGCGCCGAAGTGTTGCGTCGACTCGGCACCACAGGCGACCGCGAAAGCGAGCCGCTCGGGCGTTGGACGCCCCTGGTAGAGGGCTGCGATGTAGCCAGCGAGGAAGGCGTCACCCGAGCCCACCGCCGACACCGGCTCGAGCGGCTCGAGCGTCGCCCGCCACAGCTCGCGCTCGCCGCCGGGACCTTCGAGCAGGGCGATGCAACCGTCGGGAAGCGTCAGCACCGCCTGGCGAGCCCCGAGCTCGGCGATCTCGCCCAGCGCTCGCAAGCGATCGACCGGGTCGACGAACTCGTGGCCGACAAGCTCCTCGGCCTCGGGCTCGTTGGGAGTGACGAGGTCGGGACGGGCGCGCACGCCTTGGCGCAGCGGCTCGCCCTCGGAGTCGAGCACGCATTCGACGCCCAGCGTGCGCAGCTCCCCGATCATGCGGGCATAGAAGTCGTCGGCGACGCCGCGCGGCAGGCTGCCCGCGAAGACGCACAGCTCGGCGCCTTTGGCGAGGTACAGCAGCTTGTCGACGAAGAGCGCGAGCTCCTGCTCGGTGACGCGCGGGCCGCGCTCGTTGATCTCGGTCTGCACGCCGGTGGTGGGATCGACGACGGCTGTCGATGTCCGCGACTCCTCGCGGATGCGCACAAAGTCGTTGAGGATCGACTGCTCGGTGAGGTGTTCGATGATGCGCGTACCGGTGGCGCCGCCCGCGAACCCCGTCGCGATCACAGGTTGCCCGAGCAGCTTGAGCGCACGCGCCACGTTCACGCCCTTGCCGCCCGCCATCGTCGTCTGTTCGACGGCACGGTGGCGCCGCCCGAGCGTGAAGCTAGGGACGGCGAGGGTGCGGTCGATAGCGGCGTTGAGGGTGACCGTGATGATCATCTGCCGGTGTCGAGTTCGGCTCGGCCGGTTCCTCGCCGTGCCCGCGCGGAACGCAGGCCAGCTAGAGCCCCTGCCAGCATGGCGCCGAGCAGAGCGAGCGTCAAGCCACTACCGAGACGCTCGTCGAGCGCGCGGAAAGTGCCGGCGCTACCGACCGCCGTGGCCAGCAGCGCCGGTTCGGTGGCGACACGGCGGCCGTCGACCAACACCTCGAAGCGGCCCACCGCGCTGCGCGCCGCGAGCGGGGCGCGCAATCCCGGGCGGACACGCAGGCGCACGGCGAGCGTCTGGCCGCGCCTGACGACCACCGCGCGGCGGCGGGCAGGCACGACCGTCGGTGTCGCGCTCGTCCCGGCGAGATGCACGCGCCGACGCGTGCGGCGCGGATCGAGCGCGGTCCGCGCGCCGTACAGCGCGAGGCCGTAGCGCAGCAGCGCGAGGCTGTAGCGATCGCGCTCGCCTTCGCTACGCGACCCGAGCACGACGCTCAGGACGCGTTGACCGAGACGCCCATGCGCCGAGGCCACGAGCACATACCCAGCGCGCGAGGTGTGACCCGTCTTGACGCCGTCGACCCAGCGGTAGCGGGCGACGAGGTCGTTGCGGTTCGTCACGATCCGGCGCCGCGCTCCCGACACAAGCAACGCTTGCGGCATCGCGACGACACGTGCCAGGAAGCGGTCGCGCAACACGACACGGGCGAGCGCCGCGAGCTCGCGCGCTGTCGAACCGGCACCGGCGGCGTCGAGACCGATCGGGTTGGCGAAGCGGGTGCGCTTAAGCCCGAGCTCGCGGGCGCGGCGGTTCATCAGCTCGACGAACGCTCGCTGCGATCCCGCCACCGCGCGCGCGAGCGTTGCGGCCGCGTCGTTAGCGCTGGCGAGCAAGGTCGCCGCGAGCAGGTCGCGGACGGCGAGCCGCTCGCCGGGGGCGAGCCCCAGCACCGACTCGGCGGGGAGCGCGTGGTAGCGCACCGCCGGCACGCGAGCGTCGAGCGACAGGCGCTCGCGCGCGAGGAGTGCCGTCATCAGCTTGGTGGTGCTGGCGATCGCCGCAGCCCGGTCGGGCCTGTAGGCGAAGAGCACGTGCCCGTCGCGTGCGTCGACGACGATCGCCGCTGCGACACGACCCGCAAGCTGCGGGGCAGCGACGGCGGACGAACGCGGGCGTTCGCGTGGCAGCACCTTCGCCGCGCGAGCCGCGCTGGCGGCGGCACACCCCGAGACGAGGACCAGTGCGAGCGCGACGGCCACCGAGCGGACCACAGTCGCGACCAAGGAGACCGCGCTGCGCGGAGAAGGCGCCGTTTTCACCGCGCCGAGCATAGGAGGAGCGCGGCGGTTTTGCCGTCCGCGCGACGCTCGACGCGCAGCGGGGCCCGCACCGTCCCCGCGCGGCCGCCGCCGCCGACGTGTCGGCGGCGGCGGCGAGCTCGCCCCGGTTAGGTCCACGACTCGCGTTGCAGCCGCTGGGCGGCGCGCGCAGCCGCCGCGGCAGCGTCGGGCGAGCCCTCCTCACGCCAGGCGTCGACGATCGATCGCGCCGCCGTGACAAGCGCCGACGCAGGGTGCGCGCCGAGCGCCGAGCGCACCGCCGAGGCGCTGCCGCCCTGGGCGCCCACTCCAGGGAGGAGGATCGGGGCGCGCGGCATGGCGCGCCGCAGCTCGCCGAGCAGCTCGGGCCGCGTAGCCCCGCACACCGCGCCGATCGGTGCAAGCGCAGCGTCCGGAGCACGCTCGTTGGCGAGCTCGTCGACCAAACGGGCGAGCCGCAGACGCAGCGGATCGCCCCGCGGCTCGTCCTGGATCTCGCCGGCACCCGGGTTCGAGGTGCGCACGAGCACGAAGCAGCCGCCGCCGACCGCCTCGGCTGCGTCGAGGAAGGGTGCGAGCGCGTCGCGCCCGAGCAGCGGGTTGACGGTGACGGCGTCGGCCCCGAGGCCCGGCAAAACCCCGAACGGCCCCTCGCCACCACCGAAGAGCGCCTGCGCATAGGCGCGCGAGGTCGTCGGCACGTCCCCCCGCTTGCCGTCGGCGATCACGAGCAGGCCCGCGCTCTTCGCGAACGCGACCGCCGCTTCGAGCGCTTGCCAACCGGGCGGGCCAAGCCGCTCGAAACAGGCGAGCTGGAACTTGGCCGCCACGCAGTGGTCGGCGACCGCGGCGATAGCCGCCTCGCAATGGGCGCGAACCGCGGCGGCCGCCGCGGCGCGCGCGTCCTCGCCCTGCTGCGCGGCGTGCTCGCCCTCCCCCTCCCCCGCCGCACCCAGCACGGCACCGACCCCCGTCAGCGCTCCCGGCCAGAGCGCGTGCGGATCGGGGTCGATCCCTACGACAAGACGGCTGCGGCGCTCCTCGACGAGCGCCGCCAGCCGCTCGACAAAGGAGGCGGACGCGCGGCCCGTCCCCGAGCTGTCAGGCGAAACCGCTACTTGACCGCGTTCTTGAGCTGCGAGCCGGGCGTGAAGCGCGGCACCTTGGCGGCCGCGATCTTGATCTTCTCACCGGTGCGCGGGTTGATGCCCTGACGGGCGGCACGCTTCGTGACCGAGAACTTGCCGAAGCCGGTGAAGTTGACCTCGCCGCCGCGTTTCAGCGTCTCGGTCACGACCTCGAGGAAGGCGTTGACCGCGCGCTCGGCGTCAGCCTTCGTGAAGTTCGTCTTCTGGGCGACCCGATCGATGAACTCTGCCTTTGTCACGTCCGTTCCTCCTTCGCGGGTTGACGGTGTGAACCTAACAACCGAAGCGGACGAAGTCAGTGCCCATGCGGAATTTCGAGCGTGTCGGCGAGGGAGCACAGGGAGCGGAAAAGCGCAGGGAGCGGTAGCTAGCGGCCAGAGACGGTGATGCCGTCGACGAGGAGCGAGGGCGTCGAGACGCTGCCTGCCAGCGGCACCCAGCGTCGGTCGTCGCCGAGCGCCTGCACGTTGCGCAACAGGTCGGTCAACGAACCCGCGACGGTCATTTCGCGCGCCGGCTCGGCGAGCTCTCCGCCGCGCACGACCACGCCCGACGCGCCGACCGAGAAGGTCCCCGAGACCGGGTTCACACCCGAGTGCAAGCCGCTCAGGTCGGTGATGTAGAAGCCGTCGCCGAGCGTCGCCAGAAGCTGCGCGAAAGGCACCTGCTCGCCCGCGACGACGAGGTTGGACACGCCGACCACGGGCGGCGTCCGGTACGAGCTGCGCAGGGCGTTGGCGGTGGTGTTCGTGCCTGCCCGGCGGGCGGTGCGCACGTCGTGGACGAACGTCAAAAGACGCCCCCCGGCGATCAGCTCGGTGCGCCCTGTGGGCGATCCTTCGCCGTCGAACGGAGCGCTCGCCGGACCGTCGGGCAGCGTCGCGTCGTCGGCGATCGTCAGCGACGAAGAAGCGACCTCGGCACCGAGCTTGTCGGCGAACGGCGAGCGGCCGCGCTCGACCTGTTCGGCCGAGAGCATCTCGCCCACGGCGGCGACGAGGGCAGCAGCAGCGAAGGCGTCGAACACGACCGCGCAGCGACGGCTCGGCGGTTTCGTAGCACCGGCGAGTAGCGCTGCCCGCTCGCCTGCCTCGCGGCCGGTCCGCTCCGGGTCGAGCCCGTGCGGCGCCCGCGCGATGTCGAGACCGAAACCGCTCATCCGCTCGCCAACCTCGCCGGCGAAAGCGGTGCAGTACATCCAGGCGGAGGACGCGGTGAAGGCGCCAGCGAACGACGCGCTGTTGGCGAGCGCCACCTCGAGCCAGGCGTCCTGGTAGACCACCTGCTCGACGTCGGTGACGGCACGCTGTGCGCGCGCCGCGCGCTCGCAAGCCCGCGCCAGCTCGACACAGTGGTCGCTGGTCGCCGCAAGCAGACGTTCGTCAGCGAGGTCGGGCACCCCTGCCTGCCCACAGTGGTCGGGCAAACCAGCGCCTGTCTCGCGATCGGCGATCCGCGCGAGGGCGACCGCCGCCCGCGCCGCTTCGGCAAGCTCGTCGCTGGCGAAGCCGGAGGCGTAGGCGAAACCCCAGCGCCCGTCGACAAACGCCCGCACCCCGACGCCGCAAGAAACCGCCTCGCCGAGCTCTTCGACGGCTTCGCGCCAGACGACGACGCGACGGCTGCGACGTCGCTCCGCCCACGCGTCGGCCGCCTCGGCGCCGGCAGCGACCGCCGCCTCAAGCGCGGTCTCCGCGGCAGCGCGGGCGGCTAGCTCGTGCCGCCGGCCGGCGGCACCCGCGCCGGCGCTCGCTCGCCCGTGTCCGTCCCCGCTCACGCCCGCGTCCCTCCGACGGTGATCGAGCGCAGGCGCACGTGGGGCTGGCCGACCCCAGCGGGCACCGACTGCCCGCCCTTGCCACAGAAGCCAGTGGCGATCTCGAGGTCGTCGGCGATCCCGTCGATCGCCGCAAGGGCGCGCAGACAGTTGCCGACTAGCGTCGCGCCGCGCACGGGTGCGGTCACGCGGCCGTTCTCGATCAGGTAGCCCTCGGAGACGCCGAAGACGAAGTCGCCCGTCGCCGGTTCGACTTGGCCTCCGCCGAAGGAGACGGCGTACAAGCCGCGCCTCACGCCCGCGATGAGATCTTCGGGAGAGGCGTCGCCGCGAGCGAAGTAGGTGTTCGTCATGCGCGGCAGGGGTGGGTGCCGGTACGACTCACGGCGGCCGTTGCCGGTCGGCGCGGCGTTGGCCTCGCGCGCCCGCACGAGGTCGTAGAGGTAGCCCACGAGCTCGCCCTCCGCGATGATCGTCGTGCGCTGGGTCGCCGTTCCCTCGTCGTCGCAACCATCGCTGCCCCACGCGCCAGCGAGCGCGCCGTCGTCGTAAGCGGTGACGAACGGCGGGGCGACACGCTTGCCGAGCAACCCCGCGTAGACGCTCGCGCCTTTCTGGACAGCGTCCGCCTCGAGCCCGTGGCCGACCGCTTCGTGCAACAGGACGCCGCCGAAACCGTTGCCCACCACCACCGGCATCTCGCCGGTCGGCGCATCGACTGCATCTAGCAGCGCCAGCGCCTTCTGTGCAGCGCGCTCGCCGACGTCGGTGGCGTCGGCGACAAGCTCGAAGCCGGCGCAGCCGCCGCGCGTCTCGACGCCGCTTTCGGTGCGCCCGTCGCGGCGAGCTACGGCTTGGCAGGTGAGGCGCACACGCGTGCGCTCGTCGCAGGCGGACACACCGTCGGAGTTGAAGATCGCGACACGGCGAGTGCTTTCGGCGTAGCCGGCTCGGACCTGGACCACCGCGACGCCCTGGGCGCGGGCGGCTTCGTCTACGCGAGCGACGAGATCGGCCTTGTCGGCGATGCTCACCGCCGTCGGGGCGACCGCGACGTCGTGCAGCCGGCGCTGCCGCGGCGCGGCGAGCGGCGCCGGCGTGCGCGCACCCGCCCGCGCCGCGCTCGCGAGCGAGGCGGCCAGAGCCAAAAGCTCGCCCTCGCTGACGCTGTCGGTGTAGCCGTAGAAGGTCGCCCCGTCGCGGACGATGCGCAGACAGGCGCCGCGCTCCGACCCGAGCTGCGGGCGCTCGAGCCTGCGATCGTCGCGCACCAGCGCCAGCGACCGCCGCTCCTCGCAGAACAGCTCGCCGAGCTCACCACCGTGCGCGAGAAGACGCGCCAGCACACGTTCGGCGACATCGGGAGCGACCAGCGTGGATGCCTCAGCCACGGCGCTTCCTGACCTTGCCAGCGGCAAGCGCGCACGTACATGCCTCGGCCAGCGCTTGCGCTCGTGTTGTGTTCACTGTTCGTCGCTCTCGGTGCGGACGACGGCGATCATCTCGTCTGCCAGCTCGAGGGCGCGATCGTACCCGCGCGCGCCGGGCTCGAGCGTGTGTCGGCGGCCGTCGGCGGTCACGCGCACGACGCGCGGCTCGCGTTCGCGCCGAGCGCGCCGTACAGCGGCACCGACGTTCTCGGCGACGGCGAGCAGGCCGTTGACGAGCCAACCGGGTCTGTTCGCCGAGCTCACGAGTCCCTCCGCTTCGCTGTCGTCCGGGCGGTTGCCGGCGGCGCAGGGAACCTGCCGTCGAGCGCCATCCGCAGGTCGTAGAGGAGCGTCGTGGCGAGCACTCCCGGGCCGGCCACAGCACACAGGGTCCGCTCGCCGCGGCGGGCGAGAAGAACCTGCCCTTGGCGGGTTCGTACGCACAACTCGCCGTCGGGCGGCGCGAGCGCCCCCAGCTCGTGCGCCAGGTCGGCTAGCCGCGCAGCGGTGGCGGCCGCGACGCCGGCGTAGGCGTGCACACGCCCGCGTTCGATATCGATTGCGGCTTCGACACCGGGCAGCGCAGCGAGTGCCGCTGTCGACCTGGCACGCGCCGCGCCCGCGCCGCCGTCCCCTCGCCGGCGGCGCGTCGGCCGGCGTCCGGCGCGCGGGCCGTTCCCGCTGCCCGCGCCGCCAGCGCTGCCCGCGCTGCCAGCGGTGCGGGATCTCTGCGTGCGTCGGTCCACCTCGGCCAGAATAGGTCCAATGAAAAACGCGTCGCTCGCTCGCGCTGCTTGGTGGACGACTGTCGCTCTGTGCGCCGTAACCGCCGCGCTGCTCGCTGTGAACGGCTACTACGGCTACGCCGGCGTGCTCGTCGCGGTCGGTCTGGCCGCGGCCGTCAACTTGATGTAGCGCGAGATCTGGCGAGCTGTAGCGCCACGTCCGGCAAGCGGCCCCGCCTTCAGGCAGCGGCAGCCGCAGCCGCAAGCTCACTCTCGCGCGGGCGAACGACCTCGACGCGGTCGCGTCCGGCGCGCTTGGCGCGATAGAGAGCACCGTCGGCGGCCCGGAAGAGGCGGTCGAAGTCGAAGACCTCGTCGGGAACCGTCGCGGCGACACCGAACGACATCGTCACGGCGAGCCCTTCGATCGCCTGGCGCGCCACGGCAGTCCGCAACCGCTCGGCGATCCCCGCTCCCGCCTCCTCGTCGACGCCCGGCAGCAGGATCACGAACTCTTCGCCGCCGAGGCGGTAGACGGAGTCGAAGGCGCGCAGTTCGTCGCGTAGACGTTGCGCCACCTCGGCGAGCACAGCGTCGCCGCGCGCGTGGCCGTGCTCGTCGTTGATCAGCTTGAAGCGATCGATGTCGCCGACGATCAGCGCGACCTGTTGCTCGCCGGCACGGCTGACGGCGACGAGCTCGGCGATCTTGGCCTCGAGCGCACGGCGGTTGAACAGACCGGTGAGCTCGTCGATCACCGCCACCGAGCGGTGGTCGATCGCCGACGAGCCGATTACCGAGCCCACCAGGCAACCGGTGCCGAGCAGTGCGAGCGGTATGGCGACTAGCACCGGCTCGGCGAGTGCTCGCTCGGCGTCGCAGATCAACGCCGCCCCGATGATCACGAACACGCTGAAGAAACCTGTCCACATCGCCCCCCGCCGCGGCAGGACGATCGCGTAGATGCTCGCGAAGGGCACCAGCACGATCAACGAATGGAGCGGCTTGCCCTCGACGAAGAAGTAACCGCAACCCATCACCGCTTGGGCGATCGTCCACCCGATGATCAGCGGGAACTCGGGGCGCCGCATGTGCCGCAGGCGTGCCGAGAGGATGCGGAAGGGCGGCGCCACGACGAGAACGGCCAGGACCGGCGCCCACCCGTACCACGGCGCGGCGAAGATCACCGCCGCCGTTCCGGAAAGCCACGCGAGCGCCGAGACGCGCTCCAAGCGGTCGCGCATGTCGAGCATGTGCTCGCGCTCAAGTTCGTCTTGCACGAGCCAGTTTCCGTGCTCGGCGCGTGCCTGCTCGATCTGCTCGTGAAGCAGACCCTGGTCGCGCGCGCTCGGTGGAACCTGTCCGCTGGGTGCTGCCAGCCCCGACGGTTCCACCTTGATTTCGACATCCGTCCGGCGTCGACGGGGAAGGTTGGCCTCGGGGCAGGTGCCCGACGAGCACACGCGATCGCGACCCCGTCGCTTGGCTGCGTACAGCGCGGCGTCGGCGGCCCGGAAGACTTCGTCGAAGTCGAACGCGTCGCTGCCAGCGCAGGCGACGCCGAACGACATCGTCACGCGCAAACCTGCGAGCGGTGCCGAACGCACGGCTTGGCGCATCCGCTCGGCGAGTGCCACCGCGTCCTTCTCGCATGCGTCCGGAAGGAGGACCAGAAACTCCTCGCCGCCGAAGCGGTACAGCGGCGTGTACGGGCCGAGCTCGGCGCGCAGCCGCTCCGCCACCTCGCGCAGCACCTGATCGCCGACGTCGTGTCCGTGCGTGTCGTTGATGAGCTTGAAGCCGTCGAGGTCGCCGACGATGACAGCGACGCGGCGTCCCGACCCGGCGATCAGGTGGTCGAGCTCGGCGAGCCGCGGAATCAGTGCTGCACGGTTGAACGCTCCGGTCAGGCGATCGACGATCGCGCTCGCTCGCGACGCCTGGTCGGCGCTGCGTCCGAGCGAGAACAGCATCGTCAAAGCCCCGAGCACGCCCATCGGGTAGACGGCGTACGGTGGTTCGCTAAGGACGAGGTGGGGATCGGCGGCAAGCGCTGTGAGGGCGATGATCACCCACGTGGCGAACATGCCGGCGACGGCGACGCGGGTCGGGAACACCGCACTGACGAGAAGGGTGGGGAGCGCGAGCGCCGGTAGCAGGTGAAGCGACGGGCCATGGGCCAGGACGATGGCCGCAGCGGTCGCGAGCTCGGCCGCGAGCCACGCGCCGGCGAGCAAAAGCTCGGGGCGGTTCGACCGGCGCAAGCGACGCTGCGCGGCGAAGAAGATCGCCGCTGCAGGCGGCACCGGCAGCAGGTAGAGCGGGCCGAACGTCGGAAGCCCGATAAGCGCCACCGCCAGGAACAGCAACACCGACACTCGCGACGCGAAGCGCATGCGGCGGTTGACGTCGATCAGCCGGCCGCGCTCGGCGTCGTTGCGGCACAGGAAGGTGCTAACGCGATCGAGGAGGCGGGAGAGCATTTGTTGCGCGTATCGGCGCGGTGCAGTGCCGGCCTTTAGCAGAACGCCTGCAGAACGCTCGAGTGTTCGATGCCGTGGCCCGGCGCTGCGGTCTAGGTGCCTGTCGTCGAGCCGCTCGTCCCGCCGTCGTCGCTGCGCTCGGTTGGCGTGGGCGACACCGCGCCGCCCGTGCGCCCTGTGTCCCGCTGGCGCTCGCCGCTGTCGCGCTCGCGGCGCAGAGAAGCCTCCGGCTCGAGGTGAATGAGCACGTCGGCGTTACCGAGCCGCGCTTGGATGCGCCGTTCGAGGTCGTGTGCCAGCTCGTGGGCACGCTCGAGTGTCGTGCCGCTGCCGAACTGCACGTGCATGTCGATGTAGCGGCGGCTGCCAGCGCGGCGAGCGCGGAGTTTGTGGAAGCCAAGCACCTCGCGCGCCTCGTGTCCCTCGACCGCGGCGCGGATCGCAGCAAGCTCGTGATCGGGCAGGGCTTCGTCGACGAGCACTCGCGACGACTGCGTAACGAGACGCGCGCCCGCCACGACGATGACGGCGGCGACGAGCAGAGCACAGATCGCATCGAGGGCGTAGACACCGGTCACCTCGACCAAAACGAGCGCGACCAGGACACCCGCCGAGGTGAGCGCGTCGGTCGAGAGGTGCGCGGCGTCCCCGGCCAGGGCGGGCGACTCGGTCTCGGCCGCACGCCGGTACAGGAAACGCGACACGATCACGTTGACTACGAGCGACAGCGCCACCACGGCGATACCCACGCCGAGAAGCTGCAGCTCGCTGCCCGCCACCAGCCGGTGCACGGCCTCCCAGGCGAGGATCGCGGCGGCAGCCAGGATCAACAGCCCTTCGGTCGCCGCGGCCAGGTGCTCGACCTTCTCGTGTCCGTACGGGTGGCTGCGGTCCGGCGGCTGCGCTGCTTTGCGGACCGAAACAAACGCGACGACCGATGCCAAGAGGTCGATCGCGGAGTGGGCCGCCTCGGTGAGGATCGCCACCGACCCGGTGAGAAAACCGGCAACTAGCTTGAGCGCGACGAGCAGGGAGTTGGAAGCGATCGAGAGCGCGGCCGCAGCTGCCTTGCGGCGGGCGTCACGGTCACGGTCGCGGCGAGCGGGGATGCGGGAGGCGCGCGCCGTCTCGTTAGCCGCAGCGACCATCTGCGATCAGGGGCGGAGGCCGAGCTCGCGCAGGAGGGCTTGCGCGGCGCGACCGCGGTGGCTTATCGCGTTCTTTTCGCCGGGTTCGAGTTCGGCCATCGTGCGCCCGTCGCCGACATCGTCGGGTACGAACAGAGGGTCGTAGCCGAAGCCTCGTTCGCCGCGCGGAGCCTCGGCTAGCACGCCCTCGCAGCGCCCTTCGACAACGATCTCGCGCTCGCGGTGCGGGTCGATGAGGGCCAGCACACAGACGAACGCAGCGCGGCGGTCGGCGCGGCCGCTCATCTCGCGCACGAGCTTCTCGAGGTTGGCGCGGTCGCTCGCGCCCTCGCCGGCATAACGAGCAGATCGCACACCCGGGCGACCGCCGAGCGCTTCGACACAGAGCCCGGAGTCGTCGGCCAAGACGGGGCGGTCGAGGGCAGTGGACGCCGCGCGCGCTTTGAGCAGCGCGTTGTCGCGGAATGTCGCGCCGGTCTCGGGCGGAAGCGCAACGTGTTCGGGCAGCAGCTCGAGCTCGAGCGGGGCGAGCAGACGCTCGAGTTCCGCGAGCTTGTGCCGATTGCGGGTGGCGACCACGTAGCGCACGACCGGCTTCCGAGCCCCCTGGCTTACGCGGCGGCGTCGCCGGGGCCGCCGACGGGCGCAGCGGCGAGCGCCGCCTCCTGGGCGGCGCGGAGCTCCTGGCAGCCGCGGGCGGCGAGTTCGAGCAGCTCGTCCAGCCGGGCGCGCGAGAACGGCGTGCGCTCGGCTGTCGCCTGGATCTCGACCACGTCGCTAGCGTCGCTCATCACGACGTTCATGTCGACCTCGGCGCGCGAGTCCTCGCTGTAGTCGAGGTCGAGCAGTGCCCGACCGTCGACCACGCCACAGGACACCGCAGCGATCGAACAGACGAGCGGATCGGTCGCAAGCCGTCCCTCGGCCCGCAGCCGCCGCAGCGCGAGAGCGAGCGCCACGTAGCCGCCGGTGATCGCCGCGCAGCGCGTCCCCCCGTCGGCCTCGAGGACGTCGCAGTCGACCCACACCGTGCGCTCTCCCAAACGGGCGCGATCGACCGCTTGGCGCAGCGCGCGCCCGATGAGACGCTGGATCTCGACAGTGCGTCCGTCGGGCCGGCCGCGGGCTGCGTCACGCTTTTTGCGCTCGCCGGTGGAGGCGGGCAGCATCCCGTATTCGGCGGTCACCCACCCCTCGCCCGAGCCCTCGAGCCACCCCGGCACCCGCTCCTCGACGGTCGCCGTACAGATCACACGTGTACCGCCGACTGTCACGAGCGCCGACCCGGCGGCGGTGCGAACGAAGTCCGGCTCGATCGTGACCGGCCGAAGCTCGTCCGCACGCCGCCCGTCGGGGCGCTCGAAGACTCCCCCGCCATCGGCGGGGCGATCGTCGGCAGTGGTTCCGATCGGATCAGCGGCGGTGTCTGGTCGGCCAGGGGATGCGCCCGCGTCGTCCATGAAACGAATGCTCGCACGCCACGGCCGCGGCCGACGGTCGCGGACACGAGCCCTGCAATTGGCGCTCGCAGCAGCGCTGCGACCGGCTGCCGGTCAGGCGCCGCGAGCCGCTCAGAACTTCACGCTCTCGATCGCATCGGTGATCTTGTCGAGGAGCGTGTCGGCGAGCGTCTTACCCTTGCCGGTTCGAAAGCCCTTGAGCGACGCCACCACGCCCGCCAATACCAGGGCCACGAGCAGGATCAGCGCGACGTACTCGACCGTGCCCTGGCCGCGCTCGCTATGCAGCCGGCGACGCCAGCCCGCGGCGGCGCCGGTGCACGCCAAGTGCGCGCGCACCAGCGTGCGGTAGTAGGCACGCTCTAGCGCGTCGCGGGTGTCGTAGAGCGCGCTCCTGCGATCGCAGACGTCGGTAGCGAGCTTGTGCGACCGGCAGCCGCGATCGCGGTCTTCCCGGGAAGCCGCGAGGCTCGCAGAAGGGCGCGCGGGTTCGGCGATCATCGCGTGTGTTACCTCCTCTGTCGTCGCGTGTGCCAGCGCCGCGGCGGATCGCAGCGCACCGCGAGCGTCGCTCGCGCGTCGCAACGACAGGGCTACGAACGTCGCCACTTGCGAACATTGGCCGGCGATGTGCGGCATCGGAGCTCTTCTCGACCCAGGCGCAGCCTTCACCGCTGCCGGTGCCGAGCGGATGATCGGCGCTCTCCGCCACCGCGGCCCCGACGGCGAGGGCATCGCCGACGAGGGCGTCGCCCACCTCGTTCACACCCGGCTTGCGATCGTCGATCCGGCCGGCGGAGCGCAACCTCTGCGTAGCGAGGACGGCCGGACGGTGGCGGTTGTCAACGGCGAGATCTACAACCACCTGCCGCTACGCAAAGCGCTCGAGGAGCACGGTCACCGTTTCGCCACCGCCTCCGACTGCGAAGTCGTCGTGCACGGCTACGAACAGTGGGGTACCGCGCTCTTCGAGCGCCTCAACGGCATCTTCGCGCTCGCGCTCTGGGACGGTCACGCCCGACGGCTGGTGCTGGCGCGCGACCCGCTCGGCGTCAAACCGCTCTACTGGTGGAGCGACGGTCGCCGCGTCGCTGCAGCGTCCGAGGTGCGCGCGCTGCTCGCTGCTGGCGTGAAACCTGACGGCGTCGACCCGGTCGCGCTCGACCACTTCCTCGCCTGGCGCTTCGTACCGGCGCCGCGCACGCTCTTCGCCGGCATCCGCAAACTGCCGGCGGCGTCGCTGTTGGTCGCGACGGTGGGCGGGCCGCCACGCGTCTCGAGCTACCGCCGACCACCGGCCGCGCACTTCCAGGATCTCGACGACGACGAGCTCGCGGCCGAGCTGCGCAACCGCTTCCTCGACGCCGTCGAACGGCAGCTGATGGCCGACGTGCCGGTGGGGGCGCTGCTCAGCGGCGGCGTCGACTCGGCAGCGGTCGTCGCCGCGATCGCCGCCCGTGGCGGCGAGCCGCCGCGGACCTTCACCATCGGCTTCCCCGACAGCGGCCAGGAACTCGACGAGCGAGCCGCCGCCGCACGCACAGCCGCGCTGCTCGGCGCCCGCCACCGCTCCACCACCTTCAGCGCCGAGAGCATGCGCAACGGGATCGACCGCGCCATCCGCCACCTCGAGGAGCCCTGCGGGATCCCGTCGGCGCCGGTTCTTTTGGAGCTCGCGTCCTTCGCGCGCCAGGAAGTGAAGGTCGTGTTGGCCGGGCAGGGCGCCGACGAGCCGCACGGCGGCTACCGCCGCCACCAAGCGGCGCTTGCGCTCTCCATCCTCGCCCGCCTGCCGGGTCCGGCCGCACGCGCCGCGCGCGCCGGTGCGCGACTTGCCGCACGCGCGCCCGCCGTGCGGCGGCTCGCGGCGCTCGCCGGGGTGCGCCCGCTCCCCGCCGCGATCGCCCGCCTCGTCGAGATCAGCGACGCGGCGACGCGCGCGCGCTTGACCGGCAACCTGCCCGACGAGGCGGAGGTGGAGCGAGCGGCCCTGGTGGGCGAGGTCGCCGGCGACGTCGGCGACCGCGACGCACTCGAGCAGGCGTTGTACGTCGACACCCACCTCTGGCTGCCCGACCACCTGCTCGTCGCCAACGACAAGATGACGATGGCGAGCGCGCTCGAGCTGCGCGTCCCCTACCTCGACCTCGAGCTCTTGCGCTTCGTCGAGCGGATCCCAGGGCGACGGCGCGTGCGACCGCGCCGCGGCAAGCATCTGCACCGCCTGGCGGTGGCCGGACTGCTCCCGGCCGAAATCGTCGAGCGCCCCAAACACGGCTTCACGACCCCCTACGAACAGTGGTTGCGAGCCGAGCTAGGGGCCGAAGTGGCGCGCCGCTACAGGGACGGGGCGCGCGCCGCCGAGCTGATCGACCCCGATGCCGTCGGCCAGCTCGTGGCAGAGCACCGCGCTGGCAAAGCGAACCACGCCCAGCTTCTCTACTGCCTGCTCGAGCTCGCCGCCTGGTTCGAAGCGTTCGTCGATCCGCTGCCGCGAGACGGCGAGCTCGGGGCCGGCACCGCCGCCCAGCCGCGGAGCGGCGGGACCACAAGCAGCGACGTGGCCGCTCGGGGGCGCTAGACGGGAGGGCCTGGTCGTGCCGAGGAGAACCCGCCTGCCCTGCTAGCGCCGCGATGACGACCGCCGCTAAGCGTCACCGCGTGCTGTTCGTGCACTCTCGCAAGGCGAGCTTCGTGCGCATCGATCGCGCGATCCTCGCCGAGCGCTTCGAGATCGAAGATCTCTATCAGCCCGGGCGCATCCCTCCCGCCGACGTCGCGCTGCGCGTCGCTCGCAGCGACCTCGTTTTCGCCTGGTTCGCGTCCTGGCACAGCGGTCCGCCGATCTTGCTCGCCCGCCTTTTCGGGAAGCCGTCGGTGCTCGTGATCGGCGGCTTCGACACCGCGAACATGCCGGAGATCGGCTACGGCCTGCAGCAGGGTGGCTTTCGCCGTTTCGCCAGCCGCTTCGTGATGAAGCGCGCCGGCACGCTCGTCACCAACTCGCGCTACTCGCTGTCGGAGATCGAGCGCAACACCCCGATTCCGCCGGGGCGCGTCAACGTCGTCTACCACGGCATCCCCGACCCTTACGGCGAGCTGCCGCCAGTCGAGCGTGAACCGCTCGTGGTTTCGGTGGGCTACATCGACCGCACCACGCTCGTACAAAAGGGGCAGCTGGCGTTCGTGGAAGCGGCGCGACGCGTGCCCGAAGCGCGCTTCGTGCTCGCCGGCCCCTGGCTCGACGACGCCGTCGAGATCCTGCGCGCCCGTGCCCCCGCGAACCTGGAGCTGACCGGTTGGCTCGAGGACGAAGCGCTGCACGACCTGCTGGCGCGCGCCTCGGTTTACGTCCAGGCCTCGCGCCACGAAGGCTTCGGCATGGCTGTCGCCGAAGCGATGCTTGCCGGAGCGGTGCCGGTCGTGGTCGACGCTACAGCGATGCCCGAGGTGGTAGGCGACGCCGGGGTGGTCGTGCCGAGCGCGGAGATCGACGACGTCGTGAGCGGCATCCGCCGCGCACTGGCGCTGCCCGCCTCAGCCCGCGAGCGGGCGCGGCGTCGGGTGCTCGAACGGTTCCCGCTCGAGCGTCGGCGCGAGGCGCTCCTCGCGGTCTGCGAGCGCGCTCTCGCCGGCCGCTAGCCGGGCCGCCGGCGCCTCGCGAGCGGCCTCGACAGCGACCGCGCAACCGAAGGCGGTGCCGAGCACGAGCGCCGCGACGTCAAGGAGCGGCAGGCCGCCGGGGCCGGCGGCGAAGCCGTGCGACAGGCAGAGCGTGCAGGCGAAGGCGAGCAGCGAGCCGCCAGCCAGGCGCAATGCCACCGCCCAGCGCAGCCGCCCAGCCGCCGTTCGCGGGTGCCGCTGGTGGGAACCGTTCGGGAGGGGGGCCGACCGCGCGGGCGGGCGCCCGCCCCAGAGCACCCACGCCGCCGCCGCTGCGATCTCGGCAGCGCGCTCCGGAGCCGCCGGCGACGTGCCGAGCGCCACGAGCAGCGCGTAGCTCACGCCGGCGGCGAGCGCGAACAATCCGACGCCGAGCGTCCCCGCGTCAGCCAGGGTGCAAACGGCGGAGCGTCCAGGGCGAACGCGCCGCCCGCGTGTCGCGGTCGTGCCGTGCACAAACGCCTCCCACTCCTCGTATCGCCCGCGTGAGCTTGCGGCGCGAACAGCGGCACGCGCGGGCGGACGTACGTTCGACTCGCGCTCGGTTCCCGCCGCTCGCCGCTCAGCGGAACTCCACGATGCCCTGCAGCCGCTCGCGCGCAGCGGCCGCTGCCGGGTGCAGCGCTACCGGCGCGGGGGCGTGCGGCCTCGCCACCGCGACGAGCGTCGCTGCGACCGACGCCGCGAGCGCGTCGAGGTCGTAGCCGCCTTCGAGCACGAAGCCAAGCGGCGCGCCGAGCTCGCGTGCCGCCGCGTCCAGAAGCAGGGCGAGCTCGGAGTAGTCGTCGGCGGCAAGCAGACAACCTCCGATCGGATCAGCACGGTGGGCGTCGTAGCCGGCCGACACCAAGATCAGCTGCGGCTCGAACGCGAAAAGCGCCGGCACAACGACGTGCGCGACAAGCGAGCGCCAGAGATCCCCGCCGCTCTGTGCCGGCACCGGCAGGTTCACGGTGTAGCCACGCCCGGCACTGTCGCCGACGTCGTCGAGCGCTCCCGTGCCCGGATAGAACGGCCACTGGTGGATGCTCGCGAACAGCACGTCACGGGAGCTGCGAAACGCCTCGCATGTGCCGTTGCCGTGGTGGACGTCCCAGTCGACGATCGCGACCCGCTCGCACCCGAGCGCTAGGGCGTGGGCGGCCGCGCAAGCGACGTTGTTGAACAGACAGAAACCCATCGCCCGCTCGGGTTCGGCGTGGTGCCCCGGCGGCCGCAAAGCGGCGAAGCCCCGCGCGGCGTCGCCGGCCAGGAGCGCCTCGGCGAGCGCGCACGCTCCACCGGCCGCAGCGAGAGCGGCCTCGAGCGACCCGGCCGAGACCGGCGTGTCGACGTCGAGCGGCACACCGCTCGCGACGTGGCGGCGAACCGCTTCCAGGTGGCGCGGGGTGTGAACCCGCAACAGCTGTTCCTCGCTCGCCACTGGCGCACGCCGGTGCTCGATAGGGAGCGTGTCGGCAAGCGCCGCCACCCGTTCCTCGACGGCGACGATCCTTTCGACCCGCTCGGGGTGGCCGAAGCCGGTGTCGTGGCGGTGCGAGGCTTCGTGGTGGAAGTAGAGGATCGACACCGGCGGCTACGGTACCGCTCCTCGCGTCGCGCGACCGCGTACGCGGC
Organism: Thermoleophilum album; assembly: GCF_028867705.1. GTDB lineage: Bacteria > Actinomycetota > Thermoleophilia > Solirubrobacterales > Thermoleophilaceae > Thermoleophilum. Next base: position 1,473,064 of record NZ_CP066171.1, read on the forward strand.
GAGCCCGGGCGCGGTGCCGGCAGCGCAAGTGGCGACAGGGTTTGCGGGTGGCGACCAAGCGGCCAGAAACGGTTTCCAGGAGCGAGCTCGCCGCCGAGCTCGCCGCCGACGTGCTGGTCGTCGGCGCCGGGCTCGCCGGCCTCTTCGCCGCCCTCGCGGCCGCTCGCGAGGGCGGCCGCGTGATCGTGCTCTCGAGCACGAAACTCGACCAGAGCGCCAGTTGGCGCGCTCAGGGCGGGATCGCCGCGGCGCTGGCGGGCGACGACAGCCCCGAGCTCCACGTGCGCGACACGCTCGCCGCCGGGCGCGGCGCTTGCCGTGAGAGCGCGGTCGCGGTGCTGGCGCGCGAGGCACCGCTGCGCGTCCTCGAGCTGATGGAGCTCGGCGTCACCTTCGACCGCGCCCGTGACGGCTCGCTGGCGCTCGGGCTCGAGGGTGGCCACTCGCGGCGGCGGATCGTCCACTCGGGGGGCAGCGCTACCGGCCGCCGCGTCACCCGCCGCTTGTCGGCGCTCGCCGCAGCCGATCCGCGTGTCACCGTGCTCGAGGACACTCGCTGCGTGCGCCTGGTGACGGCGGGCGACGGCGGTGTGTGCGGAGCGCTCGCTCGCACCGGCGAGGGGCAACTGCTCGAGCTGCGCACGCGCGCCACAGTGCTCGCGACCGGCGGCTATGCCGCCCTGTGGGAGCGGACCACGAACCCGCCCGGCGCGGTCGGCAGCGGCCTGTGGCTCGCGTTGGCGGCGGGCGCGAAGGTGGCAGACCTCGAGTTCATGCAGTTCCATCCCACCGCTTTGGCTGCATCGGGACGGTGGGACGGCTTTCTGATCAGCGAGGCGGTGCGCGGCGAGGGCGCTCGCCTCGTCGACGAGGAGGGCGAGCGCTTCTGCGACGAGCTCGCACCGCGCGACGAAGTGGCGAGCGCGATCTGGCAGCGGCTGGCGGCCGGCAAGCGCGTATTCCTCGATGCGCGGGCGGTACCGCTCGCGACGCGCTTCCCGAACATCGACCGCGCCCTGCGCCTGGCCGGCTTCGACGCGAGTAGCGAGCTTGTCCCCGTCGCGCCGGCTGCGCACTACGCGATCGGCGGCGTCGCGACCGATCTCGACGGGCGCTCGAGCGTCCCCGGCCTTTACGCGGTCGGAGAGTGCAGCTGCACGGGATTGCACGGCGCAAACCGACTGGCGTCAAATTCGCTCGCCGAGTGCCTGGTTTTTGCGCGGCGCGCGGTTCGCGCCGCGCTCGCCGAGCCACACCGTAAGCCCCCGCGCGAGCTGCCGGCGCCGCTGCCCTCGCCGCTCCCGACGCAAGCGAGCCGCCGGCAGCTGTGGCAGCGTGCCGGGCTCGTGCGCGATCCCGCCAGCTTGGCCGAGCTCGCGCAGGACCCCCACCCGCTGGTGCGCTTGATCGGACAGTTCGCGGCGGAGCGAGCGGAGAGCCGCGGCGTGCACCGTCGCCGTGACCGTCCCGGCACCGACGACCGTCTCGACCGCCGCCACTTCGTGTTCGTGCCGGCGAGCGAGACGGTCGACGATCCTAGCTCCTCTCTAGATACGGGGTATCTATCGCTCGAAACCTGGTAACGTGGACCACAACGGTTGACTGGTTGACTAGCCAGTCACCGGCGGCGCCGGGAGCTCGCGCGAACCGTGGTGGGCGCCGCCGACGGTCGTCACGGTCCGTTGCCCTCCAGCTCTTCACGCCGCTCGCAAGCAGACGAATCCAAGGCTTGAAAGCTTCCCGGGCGCAGGAAGCGTCCCGGGGTCCGGGTAGCGCCCGACAGCGCAACCACGTACCGTCGGGTGCACTCGCACAGGGGGCAGGGTTGGAGGCCCCGGGGAAAGATTCCCCGGGGCCTCCCCCACTGTCCGCCACGCGAGCCGCGTGCGGGCGCGATCGCCGTGGAGACCCGCGGCCAGCGGAAGGGCGCCAGGATCGGCACGCGGCGGGCTAGCATCGCGCCACCTTGGACCAGCCTGTGTCCGACAGCACGCTTGCGCGCTTCCGCGAGGCGATGGCACTGCTGCCGGCTGGCGTGTGCGTCGTCACCGCGCGCGATCGCGCGGGAGCGCCGCGCGGGTTGGCGGCGACGTCGGTCACCTCCTTCAGCACCGCGCCGCCGTCACTCGTGGTGTCGATCGCAGCGAGCGCGCGCTCGCACGCGGCGATCGCCGCCGGCGAACGCTTCGCTGTGCATCTTTTGCGGGCCAGCGACGGTCTCGCTATCGCCGAGCGGTTCGCGACCAAGGACGACGACAAGTTCGCCGCCGTCGCCTGGGATTGGGAGGACGGCGTGCCGCGCCTGCGCGACGCCTTGTGGTTCATCCGCTGCCGCCGCTCGGCGACCTTCGACCACCACGATCACTCGCTCGTGATCGGCGATGCAGAAAAGATCGAGGTCGCTGACGGAGAACCGCTGCTCTACGCGCGTCGGCGCATGGACTGGTTCCTGCAACCGGGTGCCTGACGCTGAGCGCCCGGGCGTGCCCGTGCTGCCCGTGATCCGCTCCTTAACCCGAAATCAACATCGAGCACGTTCCTAACTGGTGAAGGAACGAACGGCCGGTGTCTGCGGCCGGCCGACGTTGCTGGTGCGGTGGCGCCGGCGACCCGGCGCCCCGCAAGGGGGAACGGACACGATGTACCAGTTCAGCCGCGCCATCTACAGAGAACTTGCGCCGCTCGTTCGCGCACACCGCTCCTTCGGCGGGACGGTGCGAGCGCGGCGGACGCTGCTCGAGGCGTGCGAGGCGACAGTCGAGCGTCTTGCCACCGATCGCCACTACTTCCGCCAACCGGCGCGTTTCCTCTTCGAGCAGGTGCGCACGCTCTTTCCGCTGCGCGCCCAGGCCCGTGTGCGGCGGGTGATCGAGCGGCATCTCGCGGTCGCGACCGCCTACGTGGACGAGCACTGGCGCGAGGGCGTCACGTTCGACGGCAGCCCGCTGCGCTGTCACGCCACGACGCGCAAGGGCACGCCCTGCCAGCGCGTGCCGCTTCCGGGTAGCCGCTACTGCCCCTCGCACAAACACCTCGAGGAGCGCTTCGAGAGCGTCGAGACCGTAGCCGCCTGAGGGAAGGCCGGTTGCGGGCGCTTCGCCGCCAGTGCGGGCGCTAGCTTGCCGGCGCAGTGGCAGCAGCACAGAGCGAGAGTTGCATCGTCGGCGTCGACGTCGGCGGGACGTTCAGCGACGCCGTCGTCGTGCGCGGCAGCGAGGTCGCGCAAGCGAAAGCACCCAGCACGCCCGCCGACCAGTCGCGGGGGGCGTTGGCCGCGGTCGAGCGCGCGCTCGCCGCGCTCGCGCTGGAGCCCCCCGCGGTCGCCCGCTTCGTGCATGGAACGACCGTCGGCACCAACTCGCTGCTTGAGGGCAAGCTCGCGACGACCGCGCTGCTCGCAACCGAGGGCTTCGAGGACCTCGAGGAGCTGCGCCGCCAGAACCGCCCCGCGCTCTACCGCCTCTGCGAACACCCGCCAGCGCCGATTGTCCCGCCCGCGCTGCGCATCGGCGTGCCCGAGCGAACCGGGCCGGACGGCGTCTTGCGCGCCCTCGACCGGGCCGCGCTGCGAGACCGACTGCGCGCCGTCGACGCCGAGGCGGTCGCCGTTTGCCTGCTGTGGTCTTTTCGCCACCCTCAGCACGAACTCGCCGTCGGCGAGCTCGTGCGGGACTGTCTGCCGCACGCCCACGTCTCGCTGTCGTGCGAGACCGCACGCGTCGTCCGCGAGTACGAGCGCTGCGCGACGACGATCGTCGACGCCGCCGTGTCGCCGCGCCTGCGCACCTACCTCGAGAGCCTCGAGCAGCGCGCCCGCGCGCACTGCCTGCCGGCGCCCGAGGTGATGCTCTCCAGCGGCGGCGTCGCGCCCGCGCGCGTCGCGGCCGCTCACGGCTCCTGGACGGTGCTTTCGGGACCGGCAGCGGGCGCTGTGGCGTGCGCCCGCCTCGCGGCGCGCGAAGGCTTCCCCGACGCCGTCGGGCTCGACATGGGCGGAACCTCGTGCGACGTCTCGCTTGCGCGCGCGGGTCGCCCGCGCGTCGTGCTCGGTGGCGAGGTGGCCGGCCGTCCGCTCGCGCTGCCGATGGTCGAGGTGCACACCGTCGGCGCCGGCGGCGGCTCGATCGCCTGGCGCGACCCGGGCGGCGCGCTGCGCGTCGGGCCCGAGTCGGCCGGTGCGGAACCCGGTCCCGCCTGCTATGGCCGGGGCGGCCGGGCGCCGACGGTCACCGACGCCAACGTCGTGCTCGGCTACCTGGCTGACCGACAGCGTTTCGGGAGCGAGCTTGCGATCGACGCAGCCGCCGCCTACCGGGCGGTCGCCGAGCTCGCGCGGACGCTCGCGATGCCGACCGAGCAGTGCGCCGAGGGCATCATCGACGTCGCCTGTGCCGAGATGGCCCAGGCCGTGCGCGTGCTGACAGTCGAGCGCGGCATCGACCCGCGCACGCTCTGCCTGTGCGCCTTCGGCGGGGCGGGGCCGCTACACGCCGCACGCATCGCCGAGGAGCTCGGCATCGCACGCATCGTCGTGCCCGCCGCGGCCGGCGTGCTCTCGGCGCTCGGGCTCGCGACGGCCGAGCGCCGCCGCGACGCTGTCGAAAGCGTGCTGCTGCGCGACCACGCGCTCGACGATCGCGTGCTGCGGCGCACCCTCGCCGCTGTCGCCGACCGTGCGCGCAGCGCCCTCGGCGGCGAGCCGGGAACGGTCGAGCTCGCCTGCGAGGTGCGCTACGAGGGACAGTCGTTCGAGGTGCCGGTCGAGACGGCTCTCGACGCCACCGTCGCCGACCTGCGTGCGCGTTTCGACCGCGCTCACCAAGAACGCTACGGCTGGAGCGCGCCCGACAGCCCGATCGAGCTCGTGACGGTGCGCGCCGCCGCGATCGCCCCCGCCGCTGCTGGCGTCGGCGCAGCCCACCTGGCGGCGGGCACGATCAGGGGCGAGCGTCCGGTGCGCTGGCGCGGAACCACGGTGGTGGCGCGCTGCGCAGAGGGAGCGGTCGCCGGCGAGGGGCCGCTCGTCGCCGAGCTCGACGGAGCGACACTGTTCGTTCCCCCGGGCTGGCGGGCGCGACTCGGTGACGCTGCCGTGATCGTCGAGCGCAAGGAGCCCCGCGCGTGAGCGCGCGCCTCGACCCCGTCGAGCTGCGCCTCCTTCTGGGTGCGCTGCGCAGCGCTTGCGAAGAGATGGGGGCGGTGCTCGTGCGCTCGGCGCACTCGGCGAACATCAAGGAGCGGCGCGACTGCTCGACCGCCCTCTTCGACCGCCACGGCCAGCTCGTCGCGCAAGCCGAGCACATCCCCGTCCACCTTGGCGCGATGCCCGCGGCGGTGGCAGCGGTAATCGCCGAGAGGCCCGGGCCGGGCGAAGTCTGGATCCTCAACGACCCCTACCGCGGCGGCACCCACCTGCCGGATATAACCGCCGTCGCGCCCGTTTACGCAGCGGACGGCGAGCTGCTCGGTTTCGCGGCGGCGCGCGCCCACCACGCCGACGTCGGCGGACCCTACCCCGGCTCGATGCCGGCATTGTCGCGAACCCTTGCCGAGGAGGGCGTGGTGATCCCACCGCTACGCGTCGCCGGGCCAGGGGGCATCGACGAGCAGCGGCTCGCTGCGCTCTTGCGCGCGATGCGCCGGCCGCGCGAGCGCCGCGCCGACTTCACGGCCCAGATCGCCTGTGTCCGCCACGGCGCGGCGGCCCTGCGGGCGCTCGCCGAGCGCGTAGGCCGCGACCGCCTCGAACGGGCCTTCGCCGACGTCCTCGACTACGCCGAGCGGCGCACGCGCGCCGGGATCGCACGGCTCGGCGACGGTGTGCGCACGGCACGCGACTTCCTCGAGGCGCCGGAGGGCGACATCGAGCTCGCGCTGCGCGCAACGGTGCGCGGCGACGAGCTCGAGCTCGACTTCTCGGGATCGGCCGCCCAGCACGAGGGCAACCTCAACTGTCCGTTCGCGGTCACGCTGTCGGCCGCCTGGTTCGCGGTGCGCGTGCTCACCGATCCCGACGCGCCAGCGTCGGCGGGCGCGCTGCGGCCGGTGCGGGTTATCGCTCCCGAGGGATCGATCCTGAACGCCCGGCCGCCGGCGGCGGTTGCGGCCGGCAACGTCGAGACCTCCTCGCGCGTCGCCGACCTCGTGCTGCGCGCCTTCGGTCGCGCCCTCGGCCAGGGCACGATGAACAACCTCACGCTCGGCAACGACGACTTCGCCTACTACGAGACGCTCGGCGGCGGGCAGGGCGCATGTCCCGACCGGGACGGTCCGAGCGCGGTGCACGTGTCGATGTCGAACACGCTCAACACGCCGGTCGAGGCGCTCGAAGCCGAGTTCCCGCTGCGCTGTGTGCGCTACGCGGTGCGCCGTGGCAGCGGTGGTGCGGGCCGCTGGCGGGGCGGCGACGGTGTCGTGCGTGAGCTCGAGGCGCTCGCGCCGATGCGGTTCGCACTCATCACCGAACGCCGCCGCCACCGCCCGCCTGGCGCTGCCGGCGGCGCTCCCGGTGCGCCGGGCCGCAACCTCTTGAACGGGCGCGAGCTACCGCCCAAAGCGAGCGGCGAGCTGCGCCCGGGCGACCGCTTGCGTGTCGAGACGCCGGGCGGTGGCGGCTACGGCCGCCCCGCACAGCAGCGCTAGCTTCCCGAGCGATGCGCACGATCGCCTTCGCCGGACTGGGGATCATGGGTTGGCCGATGGCGCGCAACCTCGCCCGCGCGGGGTTCGCGCTGCGCGTCTGGACGCGCACGAGCGCCAAGGCCGAACGTTTCGCGCGCGAGCACGGTGCCATCGCCTGCCCGACACCGGCGGTCGCCGCCGAGGGCGCGGACGCGGTGGTGACGATGCTCCCCGACGGGCCCGAGGTCGAAAGCACGCTCCTGGGGGCGGACGGTGCGTGCCAGCGGCTCGAAGCGGGCACGCTAGTCGTCGACTGCTCGACGGTGGCACCGTCGTTTTCGCGCACGCTCGCCGCCAAGCTGCGCGAGCGCGGGATCGCACTCGTCGACGCGCCGGTCACGGGGTCGCGCCCGAAGGCGGAGGACGGCACGCTGACCTTCATGGTCGGCGGCGACGAGCGCGACGTGGCGCGCGCCCGCCCGCTGTTCGAGGCGATGGGCGAGCTTGTGGTGCACGTCGGTCCGCAAGGGCACGGTGCGTTCGCGAAGGTGATCGCTAACACCGTCACGGCGATCAACGCCGCCGCCGTCGCCGAAGCGCTCGCCGCGGTCGCGAGCGCCCAACTCGATGCCGAGCGTTGGCTCGACGCAGCAGCGGCGGGCTCGAGCGGATCGCGCATGCTCGACCTCAAAGCACGGCCGATGCTCGCCCGTGACTACGCGCCGCTCTTCCGCCTGCGGCACATGCTCAAGGACGTTCGCCACTGCCTCGCCGAAGCGCGCGCCCTGGGCGTGGAGCTCGAACTGGCGACCGTGGCCGAGCGCCTCTACGCCCGCGCCGTCGCCGCCGGACTCGGCGACCGCGATTTCGCCGCCGTGCGCGAGGTCGTCGCCCGACCGATGGGAGAGGCTCGAAGCGACACTTGAAAAATCCGACATTCTCCGCAAAAATCCCCGCTCCAGCGCGCCGCTGCCTCGAGCGGCAGGCGCCAGGGGCCGGCAGCCGCTTCGGGCCCGCCCGCCGAGCAGCGGCCGGCTCTCGATCGTTGGCGACACGACACGCGAAGGCCAAGGAACATGCCTGTAGCACTCAAGGAGTGGGCGATCACAGTGCGCGCTCTAGCGGAGGGCGAGCAGCTGCTGACCCTCCGCAAGGGAGGCATCCGCGAGGACGGCAAGCACTTCGAGCTCGAGCACGATCGCTTTTTCCTCTACCCGACGTTCGACCACCAGCGCAACGATCTTGTACGCGAGTCGCACCTGCCCGAACTCTCTCGCGCGCTCGAGGAGGGAGTCTGGCCCGAGGGCGCAGAGCCGGCGCCAGAGGAGCTGATCGAGGACGGCGGTGTGCCCCAGCCCGATCGGGTGCGGATCCGCGCGTTCGCTGAGGTCGCGGCGAGCTACCTAGTCACCGATCCGCGCGTGGTCGACGCGCTCACGCCCTACCACGTCTGGACACCCGACTACGCGCAGAAGCGTCTCAACTGGAAGCCGCGCTTTCCGCTGCACGTGATCGTGCTGCGCACGTACCGCATCCCGCGCCCGGTGACGGTGCGCGTGCGGCCCCAGTACCAGGGGTGTCGCTCGTGGATCGAGATCCAGCGCGATCTCCCCTTCGAGGGCACGCCGGTGCTCGCCGACGAGGAGTTCGAGCGCGCCGCGGCCGAGATCGAAGCGATCGCGGCCGGCATCGGGTCTGCGGCTGCGGCACTCTAGCGTCGCCGTCGTACTGCTCTCGCCTCGCCGTAGCTGCGTAGGCAGCCCCGTGTAGGCCGCCCACGGTCAGCGTGCCGGCACCTGCTCGTGCTGCTCGACCACCTTCCAGCCGGCCCGCACCGGGTCGAGGAAGTAGGGCGGGCTGCGGAAGCGCAGGCGGTCGTCGTAGGTGTAGTTCTTGGCGTAGCCCGTCACCGGCGAACCGCCGCTGAACGTCCCAACTGGACCGCGGAAGCGCTGCGCGATCACGCCCGTCACGGTTAGCGTCCCGAGCGGCGAGCCCTGGTCGTAGTTGTCGACCAGGAAGGAGTGCGACAGCGCCAGGATCGCTGCGTCGATCGTCGGGTTCGACAGCGATCCCGCTGCGTTCGCGCCCGACGAAGTGACCGGGTGGTACACGCGCACGAACTCGTTGGCGATCAGCCCGAGCAAGACGTCGCCCGAACGCTGGATGTTGCCGTTGATCACGATGTCGTCGGCGGCACCGATCGTGAGTGGTTGCGCGTAGGTACCCCGCACCCACGCCTCGCCGCAACTCGTCGCGCTCTGATATTGGCGGCGTTGGTCGTAGGGCGTCGGGCAACCGCCACTAGCCCGGTCCACGTAGAGCAGCCCGTTCGACGGCAGCGACATCGTGCAGGGGTTCGACAGACCGAGCGAGGAGCACTTCGCCGGGTTGTCGACCGTCATCGACGTCCCGTTCAGCGTGATCACCGTACGTCCCTGGAACAGGTAGGTTGGGTCCGTCTGCTGCTTCAGCTGCCCGTTTGTGGGCGGCATGTCGAGCACTGGCGCGCCGGGCTGGTAGGCGCCCTGCCACACAGGCGAGCCCGAGCAGTTCCTGGTCTGCCAGCCGGGCGCCGGCTCGGAGATCTCGACCGGGTCGTTGGCGTTGCGCCCGAACACCGGGTTGCCGCACACGTAGATGCCGTCGTTGGTGTGCATCGGCCCGCGCACGTAGTCGCCGGTGATGAAGTAGATCGGTGTGCACGGCGTGTCGTTGTCGCCGAGCGGCCGCCCGTTGCGGCGGTAGCGCTGACACTGCGCACTCGCCTGTGCCTGGGTCTGGCTGCCGCTGTAGACGGCGGGGTCGCGGGTCTCGAAGTCGGTGAAGTAGATGAAGTTGAGGAAGCTGCGGCGCTTGAAGCGAACGATGATGCTGCGCTTGACCGGACGGTCGCTGTTCGTGCGCGGTGCCCGCGCGCGGCCGGTGACGCGGATTCGGAAGGTGCCGCTGGCGGTGTCGATCATCGAGCCGATCGGATCGCTCGGATCGCACGCGGACTTGCCCGGCGCAGGAAGCAGCTCGATCGTGTACTGGGCGGTGTCGCCGGGGATCGTGCGCCAGCGGCGCGGGTCGCTGCCGGTGCCATTCCAAGGCTGGTTCACGGGGTTGACGTCGCCTGGCGAGGGCGGCGGCACGTTGTCGCACTTGGTCCAAAAACTCGGGTCGATGGCGAGGCGGTACGAGTAGTAGGCGACGCCAGCCTCGGCCGCAGCCCATGCTTTCTTCCGCTGGAGGTCGCTACCCGAGGCACGAATGTCGGGGACGACGGCAGCGAACGCAGCGGCGACGAGCAAGCCGCCAACGAGCAGTACGCCCATCAGCGTGACGGTCGTGAAGCCGCGCTCGCCACGGCAGACAGCCAGAACCGCGCGCAGTGTTCGTCGCCAGCCTCCGCTACGCACAGGAGGGACCTCCGGTCGCACTGGTGTTGTCGGCCGAGCGGACAAAGACCTCGTTCTGCAGATCCGAAGCCCGTCGGGCCGCTGACGGTTTGTTCGACGGGCGGGACTGGAAGCTCACGACGATGCGGATCGTGCGGGCGGCGTCGCTCGCCGAAAGCGGCGTGCCGAGGCGCACGGTCGCGCCACCGTCGCTGGTATCCCAGGCGTAGTAGTCGAAGATCGGCGCCCCCGAGCTCGCTGGCCAGGCTCGCTCGAGCAGCAGGTTGGTTACCGTCGGTTGGGTCGGGTAGGTGAGGTTCGGGTAGGTGCCGCCGGTCGGCCGCCAAACGCGCTCGACGAGCGTTCGCGCGGACGCGTCGTAGGCGATCTCGCGAATCTCGACCGCGTTGCGCGATGAGCCGTCGGAGATGTCGGCATAGAAGCGCACGCGGTTCTGGTCGCCGTAGATGATCGGGGTGTTGGCACCAAGACAGACCTGGCTGCGCAGGTCGCGGGTAATCTGCGCCATCGCGCTACGGGCACTGGCGAGACCTGCCGCCCGGTCGCTCACCTCGGCCGACGCGTTCCAGGAGCGGTCGAGAATGGCTAGACCGGCACCGAGGATCACGAGGCCGATCAGCATCGCCGTCAGCAGCTCCACCAGCGTGAAACCGCGCTCGTCTGTGCGCACGCGGGCGATCACGGACACGACCCCCTCGCCGAGCTGCTGCTCGGGATCGTCACGTTGATCGTCGCCGTGCCATCAGGCGAGGTGTTGGCGACGTTGCCGGTGACGTAGACGTAGCGCGCACTCGAGCCCGAGCGGTTGTTGTCGACGCAGATCCGGTAGGTGCCGAACGGAAAGCCAGGATCGGACAGACGGCCCTGGCTGTTCGTCAGCTTGCGGAAGGTCTGCGAGCAACCGCTGTCCTGCGAGTAGGCGACCACGTCGGCGTTCGCCACGAGCTGGTTGCTGCTATCGCGCACGACCACGTTGATCGCCGGCTGGATCACCGTCACCGTCGCCGTCTGGCCAGGGTCGAACGTCGCGAGACCCGGGTTCGACTGGTAGTAGGAGGCGTTGTAGACGGTCGGGTTGTTGGCGGCGCAACCGCCGGTGAACACGCCGTAACCGGACGGGAACGGGAAGAGATCGCCGGTCGTGATCGAGGTAGCGGGGCTCGACAGGTTGTAGGTCTTGTAGTTCGGCGACGGCAGGCTCGAGTTGGCCACCGACAGCATCTGCGCCTGCGACTGGTAGAGCGTGCCACCGACCTTGGTCGCGATCTGTGCCGTGATACGACCGGGGCGGTCGATCTTCAGCGTCTTGTTCACCGTCTGCCCGGCGATCGGCGAGACGACGTCGGTGGGCGGGCTCGTACCGTCCATCTCGACGTAGCTCGCAGGCGCGGTGACGTTGTAGTCGCCACCGGGCACGCCGGCGAAGAACACGCAGCCCTGCGAGTTCGTCGTCGCCGTGAGGTTGATCGGTCCCGACAGCTGCACCGTCACGCCGGGGAGCGGCTGGTCGTTGCGGTCGAGCACCGTCAGCACGATCGCACCGCCCGAAGCGTCGAGCGGTGTGCCGCGCGGCGTCACCAGGGTGGTGATGCGCACCGGCGTCGACAGCGCCGGTGAGCTCACCGTCGAGGTCAGGCGCATGTAGTTCGCCTGGACGTTGGGCGCAGAACAGCCGGCGTCCGTTCCCGAGTCGGACAGCCAGTCGGCGCGCGAGCGGATCGTGTAGGTCACCCCTTTGACCTGGACGGTGCGGGTCTGGTCGAGGTTGAGAAGCTGGTCGTTGCGCAGGCTGCGCATCCGGTCGATGTCCTGCTCGGCGAGGTTGGTGGCGACGGTGCGGGAGCGGTTGACGGTGTTGGCGCGCTGGAAGTTGTCGAGACCGCCGAGCAGCGCTGCCGCCGCCATCGCGACGAGCAGGGCGCCCATCATTACCTCGACCAACACCCACCCGCGCTCGCTGGCGAGACCGCCGCGCCCGTCGCCGACAGCGCCGCGCCTGCGGGAGCGCCGCGCCGCGTAGAAGGTCGTCGCGGATCTCGATCGGCTGGCGCGGGTGTCGTCGGTGAGAGGGGCCATCTTCCCTGACGGCTGCACGTGCTGGTTCCACTATCGGCAGCTGGAGCGCGCCTGCAATCGAACTTTGGTCCAAGGTTCTCCGCGCCCGGTAAAACGCACCGCGCCTAGCCGGTGGGGGCGCGAGCCCGCAGCGGAGCTCCGGGGCGCTGCCCGCAGCGGAGCGACGGCGCGAAGCGCGCAGCGAAGCGACGGCGCGAACCGCCCAGCGGAGCGACGGCGCGAACCGCCCATCGGCACACCGCTGCGGTCGAGCGGCGGTAGCGTGCCGGCGTGGCTTGGACCGAGAGCTACTCGGCGTCGTTCAGCGCTCGCCACGAGCGCGCCGAGACCGACAGCGCACAGCGCACGCTTGACGACCTCGAGCGCTTCCGCCTCGAGCTGGCCGAGCTCGGCTTCCGCACTCCCGGCGAGATCGCCATCGTTTTCCACCCCAACGAGCTGTCCCTGCTCGCCGCCCAACCGGCGCTCGCAGCGTGGCGAGCGGCGCAGACCCGCCATGCCCGCCGCTATCTGGCGGGCTGGGCAGCGAGCGGCGAGCTGCACCTGCTCGCTGCGCCTGCGCTGCGCCGCCGGGCCGCAGCGACACCGCTCTCGGAACGGGCGTTGCGCGCCACCGCTCGCCGCCTCTACGTGCAGGCGGCGGCCGCGGCCAGCGGCTGGCCTCTGCCGCCCCCGCTCACCGCCACGAGCGGCGGGGCGCTGCGCCGCCTGGGCTGGCTGTTCGAGGGTCCAGCCGCCGTGCTCGCCGGCCAGAGCGACGGACTCCTCGCTGCCCTCGCCAGTCGTTTGCGCGACGGACCCTTCGACGCGCTGCCCCCCTCCACGCGCGACGCCTACCTCGGTGGTTTCGCGCTGTGCGCGACGCTCGAGGAGCAGCGCGGCCGCGCCGCGGTGGCTTCGCTCGTTCTCGCCGCCTGTCGTAGCGAGCCGCGCGGGCGCGGCGAGCACCTCGTGGCGCGCGCGTTCTCGCGACCGCTCGGCGAGGTGCGCCGCCTCGTGGCGCGCTTTCTCGACGAGCTGCCGCGACGGCTGGCGCGGCTCGAGCGCTAGCGACCGCGCTCGGCGAGAACCTCGAGCAGCGCCTCAACGACGCGCGGGTCGAACTGCGTCCCGGCGTTGCGCGCGAGCTCCTGCCGCGCCACTTCGACCGGTAGTGCCGGGCGGTAGGGGCGGTCACTCGTCATCGCGTCGTAGGCGTCACAGGCAAGCACGATGCGCGCGCCGATCGGGATCTCCTCGCCCGCGAGGCCATCGGGGTATCCCTGGCCGTCCCAGCGCTCGTGCTCGTGGCGAACGATCGGCAGCACGTCGCGCAAAAACTCGATCGGGCGCAAGATGCGCTCGCCCGCGATCGTGTGCTTCTCCATCTCCCGCCGTTCGGCGTCGGTAAGCGGCCCGGGCTTGTTGAGGATCGAGTCGGGTACAGCGATCTTGCCGATGTCGTGGAAGATCGCGCCGAGCCGCACGCGCTCCACCTCGCGCTCGTCGAGGCCGAGCTTGCGCGCCACCGCCTCGGCGTGCTCGACGAGCGAACGCGAGTGCTCGGCGGTGTAGGAGTCCTTGGCTTCGAGGGCGGCGGCCAGCGCCTCGGCGGTTCCCGTGTAGGCGCGGTCGAGACGCTCGTAGAGCAGCGCCGAGCGCAGCGACGCGCCGAGCAGGTCGGCGACCGCTTGCAGGGCGAGCGCGTCGTCCTCGTCGAAAGCGCCGGCGGCGCGTTCGGCGACGAACAACGCGCCCCACAGCTCTCCCCCCGCCCACACCGGCGCCGCTGCCTGCGAGCGGGCGGCGTCCCAGTCGGCGACCGTTTCGAGCGCGAACTCGTTGCCCTCGGCGCGGGCGTCGCTGGCGACGAGCGCCTGCCGTTCGCGCAGCGCCCTGCCGACAATCCCCGCATCGCGCGGGATCCGTGGCTGCCCGCCCGCCAGCGCCGCCGGTCGACCGCGGGTGGCGACGATCGACAGATCGCCGTCGTCGGTGAGGCGCAGCACCGCGCAGGAGTGGAAACCGAACGCTCGATGCAGTTCGCTCGCCGCGGTCTCGACGATCCTGCCCGGCTCGACCATCGCCGCCAGCCGCGCTCCTAGCTCGGCAGCGAGCGCTAGCTGCCGGGTGCGCTTGCGCAGCCGAACTGCTTGTTCGGCGACGTCGTCGCTGAAAGCTGGTTCGAGGGACGGCCTGTGCGACATCCGTCGCACAGCCGGGAGCGGCGAGTCGTCGAAGGCGAAATCGAGCGGCACCTCGCCAGCGGCAACGGTTGCGCCACGCCCGAGCCGCAACTTGCCGTACAGCAGGGCGCGATCGGCACGAGCGACGAGGTCGGACGCCGTCTCGCCCGGGCGCCACTCGGCGAGCCCCACCGTCATTCCCACCTTTTCCCCGAGTTTGAGCTGGGCGAGCGCTGCCTCGACACGGTCGCGAGCGCGCCGCGCTGCGCTGCGCGCTTCGCTTTCGGTCGCGTCGACGACAACTAGCGCGAACTCGTCACCGCCGTAGCGGCCGACGAAGTCGAAACCACGGACAGACTGCCGCAGGGCATAGCCCACGGTGCGCAGCACCTCGTCGCCGACAAGGTGGCCATGCCGCTCGTTCACCAGCTTGAAGTGGTCGAGGTCAATCAACAGCAGCGACAGCCGATGGCCGCTGCGGCGGCAGCGCTCGACTTCGCGGCCGAGCGCTTCGTGCAAGGCGGCGTGGTTGAGACAGCCCGTCAGCCCGTCGGTGCGGGCGACGAGAGCGAGGCTTTCGTGAGCAGCGGCATTGCGGCAAGCGACCGCCGCGAGCTCGGCGAACGCCTCGAGCAAACGGACCTCGTCGCGGCCGAGACGGGTGTGGCGTCGAAAGCCGACGCTCAGCACTCCCCGCAAGCGCCCGCCCCAGCGCATCGGCACCGACACACCGGCCCGCAAGTCCGAGAACACGTCGCGCGGTGCGCCTACCTCGGTCGGGTAGTCGTGCGTGACGAGCGGCTCCCCGCTCTCTGCGACGCGTCCCGCCGCGCCCTCGCCGACGGCTAGCTGCAGCCCGATTGCCTCGGGCGGCAGTCCGTGGGCAGCCTCCAGCACCAGCGCCGGCACGGGCTCACCCTGTCTGTCGAATCCGGGGGAAACCGCGGGCAGAGGTCCACCGAAGCCGCTGTCGAGCTCGCTGTGTCGATCGTCGACCGTTGCGGTGAGGCGGAACACGACCGCTGTGTCGGCGTCGAGGATCGCTGCCGCTTCGCGACAGATGCGGGTAAGCACACGCGGGACGTCGAGGCTTTCGTTGAGAAGCTTGGCCGCTCGCAAGAGAGCCGAGAGGCGGGCGATCTCGCGCGCTCGCTCGGCGTTTCGGCTGGCTTGGCCGAGGACCGTGTCAAACATGTCAGCAAGCTCGCGCGCGAGCGCGACGGCCGACACCTCGTCGACCGTGCCGGCATCGACGAAGAGAAAGACCTGGGGCCGCCCCGGCTCGGCGCGCCCGATCGGTACCGCCAGCAAGCGCGCATCCCCGCCGAGAGCCGCATGGACACCTAAAGTCGCGGTGAGCACGCGCCCCTCACCGGCAAGAAGCAAGCGAGGCTCGAGCAGCCCGTCGACAATGGCCAGCGCTCGCTGCGCAGCGTCGCCGGCGAGCGAGACATGGTCGCTGGCGGGTGACGACGCCAGCACACGCCACTCTTCGCCCCCCGGGCTGACAGCGACAAGCCCCGCCCACGCCCCCGCGAAGAGATCGCGCGCCACCTCGACGAGGCTGCCGCGAAGCGCCACGGGATCCTCACCCGCACAGCCGATGAGGCGCCGGATGGCTTTGAACACCGTCGCTACCGCCCCGCCCGAGCGAGCCTCCCGCGGGCGTGCTCGGTTGTCCTCGGCGGTGGGAACGGCGCCCTGCGAAGAGCTGTCCCATCCGGGCTGCGGGGCCTTGGCGCTGGGCCGCAATGGTGTGCCAAGGTTGCCGCCCAGGGGTGGTGTAAACGCTTCGCCGTTGGCCACGTCGTGAGCAGGCGATTCCGGGCGCGAACCGCCGGGCGGCTCTCGGGACGCTTGCGCCATGGGGTACAAGTCGGCAATTACCCCAAGCACTTGACGGCGAGTCATTTCGGCTTCGCCTGGGCGAGAACGCTGCCGATCCTTCTGCTTCTCCGCCCAAGCCGAAGACGCTGCGGCCGTTCATCCCAGGAAAGCAGCCGCGACGAGGAGGGCAACCACCTCGAAGAGAGCGATAACGGCACCGAGCGTGTCACCGGTGCGGCCACCGACGGCCCGCACGGCAACCGTTGCCGAGGCGCTGCCGGCAAGCGCAGCAGCGACGACGAAGCCGACGCCGAGCGCCCACCCCCAAGGCGCCACCAGGGCAGGCGCGAGCGCTGCGAGGAGCGCAGCGCAGCCGCAAGCCATGACGACACCGGCGCCGGGAGCGAAGCTAGCGCCAAGACCCTCGGGGCGTGCCGCGGGTGCAACAGCGGCCTGAGCGACAGCCGCGAACCGAGCGCATCCCGCAACGGCCACGAGCACGGCTAGCGCTTCCGCGCTGTCGAGGCGGGAAAGCGCAGTTTGTACGCCCCCTAGCCACGCGAAGACGGCCACGGCCCCGAACGTGCCGAGGCGCGGATCGCGCAAGACGGCCAGGCGTCGGTCGCGTCCGCGCGCACCGACAGCATCGGCACAGTCGGCGAGCCCGTCGAGATGGAGGGCGCCGGTGAGAACGACCACCACCAGCGCGGCGGCGAGCGCTGCACCGCCGCTACCGAGCGCTCCCTCCGCCACCCAGCGCACGCCCCCGGCGACCGCTCCGACCGCAGCGCCGACGAGCGGAAACAGCGCCACAGCTAGCCCTGCGGGCGGCGGCGCGCCGCGCAGGGGCACGATCGTGGCGAACGCGACCGCTGCTCGCACCTGAGCGAGGACGGTGCGGACGGGGCCCGCGCCGCTTGGCGCCGATCCGGCGCCGCAGGGCGATCCGGCGCCGCTCGCCGACCCGGCGCCGTCCGGCCGCTCGGAAGCCGGCCCGTCAACCATCGCTCGGGGGAGGCGCTGCGTTCTGGTCGGCAGCCGGTTGCTCGGCGCCGACTGGACGCTCGGTGCTAGCACCGTGGCGTTCGGAACAAGCGGCGAGGGGCACGTGGGGAACATCGACGCGTTCGGAGCGAGCGGCGCTCTCGGCGGCGAGCGAACGCGTAACACCGGCGCCCGCAAAGGTCGCCATGCGCGCGAGCGCAGCACCTGTGGCTTCGACGAGGCGAGCGGCGAGAACCGCTCCCGCGCCCTCGCCGGCGCGTAGCCGCAACTCGAGCAGCGGTTCCAAACCCAACTCGCGCAGCACGAGACCGTGACCGGGCTCGGCTGAACGGTGGCTCGCGATCAACACCTCCCACACCGCCGGATCGATCGAACAGGCGACGAGGGCCGCAACACCGACCGAGAAGCCGTCGAGCAGCACCGGTACCCGTGCCTCGGCGGCGGCGAGGAGGGCACCGCACAGCGCGCAGTGTTCGAGCCCCCCGCAAGCGGCGAGCAGCGCGACAGGGTCGTTGGCTTTGCTCTGGTGGCGAGCGACGGCCGCGGCCACGACGCGCCGCTTGCGCTCGAGACCGGGAGCGTCCATTGCCGCTCCGCGACCGACGACCGCCTCCACGGGCGCAGCGAGCGCCAGCGCCGCTATCGCAGCCGACGTTGCGGTGTTGCCGATGCCGATCTCGCCAAGAGCGAGTGCCGCGCACCCACGGCCGAGCAGCTCGCGGGCGAGCCTGCGACCACACTCGATCGCCTCGTCTACCTCGGCGCTGGTTAGCGCGGCACCGGTGGTCATGTCGCGCGTGCCGCGCCGCACGTTGGTGTCCGTCACGCCGGGCGGGGTGGGCAACGCGAGTCCGATGTCGGCAACCAAAAGCTCGTGGTCGAGCGCCGCGGCGAGCGCGCCAACGGCGGTTGCGCGGCGGGCGGCGGCAGCAGCTACCTCGCTCGAAACCCGTTGCTCGAACAGCGAGGAGCCGTGGCGGACGTGGCCGTGGTCGCCGCAGGCCACGAGCACGCCCCACTTCGGCCGCTCGGGCGGTGGCGCGCCGGTGATCCCCGCCCAGCGCAAAGCGAGCTCCTCGAGACGGCCGAGACCGCCCGGGGGCTTCACGAGCTCGTCGAGAAGATCGCGCACCGCCGTTTGGGCAGCGCCGTCAGGCAGCTGTGGGGAGGTAGCCCTCCGCCCCGCCGCGTTCCCAGCGCCAGCGCCAACCGCCGCCGGCCTCGCTGCGGTCGGTCCCGGCCGCTGTTGGCGCATCGCTGCGCGCGCAGCCTCGCCGCGCTCGCGATCCCAGCGCTCCTCCATCACCACCACATCGAGCGGTAGGCGCTTGCCCCAGCCGGCGGCCTCTAGGCCGGGACGCGGGGGACGCTCGTCGGGCCAACCGACACACAGCCACGCGACGGGGTCGACACGCTCGGGAATCCCGAGCAACGCGCGCAGGTCCTCGTAGCGGTAGAAGCTCACCCAGCCGACCCCGAGCCCCTCGGCACGCGCCGTAAGCCACAGGTTTTGGATCGCGCAAGCCACCGACAGCTGGGCGGTCTCGGGGATCGTGCCGCGACCGAGCACCTCGCTCCCGGGCTCGCCGTTGTCGCAGCACACACAGATCCCGAGCGGTGCCTCGACGATGCCCTCGATCTTTTGGTCGAGGAACTCGTCGCCGCGACCAACGAACCGCTCCGCCTGGCGGAGGCGCTCGCGCTGCGCAATCCGGCGTACGGCGCGCCGCGTCTCGAGCGAGCGCACGACGATCAACCGCCACGGTTGCATGAGACCGACCGACGGCGCACGGTGGGCGGCAGCGAGAAGCCGGCCGAGGACATCGTCGGGCACTGGATCGGGCCGGAAGCGGCGGATATCGCGGCGCGCGGCGATCACTTCAGCGAGCGCTGCTCGCACCCCCTCGGACAGCCGCCAGCCAGCAGGATCCGCGGCACGCTCGTGCGGCCGCGAGGGATCGAAGCCCTCGGGCGTGCGCGGTCGCGCCACCCGTGGATGTTCCTTGGGCGCCGGCTCGCTCGCCACGACTCGGCAGCTTAGGGCGCGTACGTCCCCCGGCTCGGGACAGTCTCCGCTTGCGGCGTGGCGCGACGCGTGGCGCGACGGATGACCGCTCGATGCGCCATCCTTGGCCGGTGCCGGAGCCTCGTAGTGCCCGCTCGCAAGAGCCAGCTCGCGCTCACACCCAGCCGCAACGGTTGGCGGTGCGCCTGCGCGGTGTGGTGAAGCGCTTCGGAGCGCTGACCGCCGTCGACGGTCTCGACCTCGACGTTCCCGAGGGAACGTGCGTCGGGTTGCTCGGCCCGAACGGCGCCGGCAAGTCGACGACGATGAAGATGCTCACCGCCCAGGTGCTCCCGGACGCGGGCGAGATCGAGGTGCTCGGCTACCGGGTGCCTGCCGAGTCGAAGCAGGCGCGGATGGAGTGCGGCGTTGTACCCCAGCTCGACAACCTGGACGTCGAGCTGACGGCGCGCCAAAACCTGATGGTGTTCGCGCGCCTGTACCGCGTGCCGCGGTCGCAGCGCCGCGCCGCCGTGGAGCGGGCGCTGGCGATCGCCAACTTGACCGATCGCGCCGACGAGCTCGTGGATCGGCTGTCGGGTGGCATGCGCCGGCGGCTCTTGATCGCCCGCGCGCTCGTGCACCGGCCGCGGCTGTTGCTGCTCGACGAGCCGACGGTGGGGCTCGACCCCCAAGTTCGCCAGGAGCTGTGGCTTTTGATCGACCGCTTGCGGCGCGAGGGCACGTCGATCCTGATGACGACGCACTACATCGAGGAGGCCGAGCGCCTGGCCGACAAGGTGTCGATCATGGCGGCGGGACGCATCGTCGCAGAGGGACCGCCAGCCGAGCTGGTACGCACCTACGCCGGCGAGGAGACGCTCGAGGTGTACGGCCCGCCCGCGGAGCTCGAGGAGCTGCGCGCAACCGCCGAAGCGCGCGGGCTGCGCGTGCGCCGCACGGGCGCCGCGCTCGCGATCCTCGGCGCCGAGCGCGCCGACGGCTGGCTGCCCCGAGGTGTGCGGCGCGCAGCTTCGCTCGAGGACGTTTTCGTCATCTTGACCGGCGAGGAGGTCGAGTGAGCGCGACACAGGCTGCCACCGCAAACGCGGCGCCGAAACCACCGGCTGCGGGGTCGGCTCGCCGGCGGCTACACCGCCTCGAGCCGGCCGCGATCGCCGGTGTGATGAGCCGCGATATCACCAACTTCCGCACTTTCTGGAAGACGACGACGTTCTCGTCTGTGCTCGACCCGACGATCTATCTGCTCGCCTTCGGGCTCGGGCTGGGGGCGTTCGTCGAGCGGATCGTCGTCGCGGGTCGCGAGGTGCCGTACGTCGAGTTCGTCGGCACGGGCATGGTGGCGACGGCGGTGCTCTTTTCGGCGACGTTCTCGGCGATGTACGGGGTTTTCGTCAAGCATCGCTTCCAGCACACCTACGACGCCATCCTTGCTGCCCCGGTCGATGTCGAGGAGCTCGCGACGGCCGAGATCCTTTGGCTCGGGCTGCGCGCGGGCGTGTATGGCTGCGCGCCGCTGCTCGTGACGATGCTGTTCGGTCTCGACCCCGCGCCAGGGATGCTGCTGGTGCCGCTGTTCGGGGCGCTTACCGGGCTCGGGTTCGCCGGTCTCGGCGTTTTCGTCGCCGCAACGGCGTCCAAGATCGACCACTTCAACTACGTGCAGAGCGGCCTGGTTACGCCGCTGTTCTTGGTGTCGGGCACTTTCTTTCCGATCGACCAGCTGCCGCAGGCGCTGCAGACCGTGTCGCTCGCCAACCCCCTCTACCACTGCGTCGAGCTGGTGCGCGCGGCCGTGTTCGGACTCGACGGGAGCGACCTCGTCCATGTCGCGGCCTTACTCATGTTCGCCGCGATCACCTGGCGTTTGGCGATCGCGCGGCTCCAGCGGCGGCTGATCATCTAGATCCGGCGAGGTCGCGGGCGGCCGGGGCGCTGTCCCGCGCTAAGGCCGGGCGCCTAGGTTGGCGCTATGGGCGCGCCGGCGGTGCCGCGAGGCGGCGGCGCTGCCCTTAGACGGCACTCGGCGCTTGTGCCGGCGCTGTCCGCCTGCGCCGCCCCCGCTTGTCGCCGCAGCGGACCGTCCCTACGCTCGGGTTCATGCCCCCTGCATGCTGGGCTCGCCGATGGGGGCAGGCGCCCCTCTCGCGCGATCGACGCCTGCGGCGCGCAGCGCTTCTCGCCGGGGTTGCGATCACTACCCCCGCAGCCGCGACGCTACCGCTCGCCAGCGCCGCCCGGACCTTGAACCCCCAACCGCAACCGACGTGGACGGCGGCGGCAGCAGCCGCAGCGAGCATCGATGACCTCACACCGGCGCGCGTCGAGCGTTTCGCCGACAAACACGGCCGCACGTTCGCTGTCGGCAGCGACATCGCCGGCATCGACCTGTCGCGCTACGCGCGCATCGTCGCGGCGACGATCCACGGCGACGAGATCGAGCGCGTCCAAGTGTTGGTGGCAACCGACGAGCAACTCGTCGACCTGTGCGGGCGCGGCGCCGCCGCTTGCTACTACGGGGCCGATGACGGAAGCGGCTGGGGGCAGATCAACGTCGCCGCAAGCGATCGCGACATTCGCCACTCCCTCCTTCACGAGTACGGCCACCACCTCGACAACCAGCTCGTCGGGCTCGGGCGCGGGGTGCGTTTCGGCCAGCTTTCCTGTGCTGTTGGCGCTGACGGTTCGCGCCGCTGGCTGTTCGCGCGCGAGCGCCAGAGCCAGATCGTGGCGCGCCGACGCGTGGGCTGCTCGGCCAGCACACCGTGGCGGCGGCTTCTGCCCGAACTCTTTGCCGAGGACTATGCGTACGCTAACGGCATCCGCGAATGGGAGCTGCGGCTTTTCGCGCCGCCGCGGCGCGCCACGCTGGCCGCGCTCCGCGCCGATTTGGCGCGGCCGTTCCGGCCGCGAACCGTTGTCTGGCGTGGGCGCGTCGCGGCGGGTGGTGCCCTTGTTCGCACGCTCGCGCTCACCGCGCCCACTTTCCTGCGCGCGACGGCTGAGGCGCGCAGGGGTCTGCGCCTTGCCTTGTCGCTCGCACGCCGCGGCCGCCGCGTCGCAGGCGCGAGCGGCAGCGGCGCGAGCGAGCGTGCAGCCGCTCTTGTCCCTGCCGGCCGCTACCAGCTTTCGCTGCGCTCACTCGGTGGCAGCGGCGCTTTCCGCGTGCGGATCGAGCTGCGCTGACGCGGCGAGCTCGAGCTCCCGGCCGGCACCGCGAACGCCATCGGTTGGCGCAACATTTCGCGTTGCGCGCTAAGCTCGCGCTGTGCCTGTCGCCACACACGAAAAGGTGCGCGCTTTGGCCGACGACTTGCGCTCGCAGCGCAGGCTCGCCGAGCTGCTTGGCGTCAATCCGGCGCAGGTGAGCCGCTGGCTTCGCGGCCAGGGGATCGACGAGGTGAACGCGGCGCGCGTCGAGGTGCTTGAGCTCGTGATGAGCCAGCTGCTCCGCCTCTACCCGAGCGACCTGGCGTTGCGCTGGCTCGAGGGTGTCAACCCGCACCTCGGCGACCGTCGGCCAGTCGACTTGATCCGCCAGGGGCGCGCCGCCGAGGTGCTAGACGCGATCGCCGCCGAGCGCACGGGCGCTCTGGTTTAGGCGGGAGCCCGCGCGGTGCCCAAGGGCGACCTCTCGCTCCACCGTGTCGTGCCGGTAGATCCGCGCGCTCGTCGCGGTCAGCCTGGCCACCCGCTCTATGTGCCGCGCGAGCTGCAGGGAGCCGGACGCCACGACAACCCCGAGCTGTACGGCTGTTTGTATGCGGCGCTCGAAGCGACGACAGCGGTGGCCGAGACGCTCGCTCCGTTCCGCGGCACAGGGCGTTTCGATCCGCGGATGCTCGAGCGCGGTGGACGGCGGCTGGTTTTGTGCGAGCTCGCTCTCGACGCCCGGGCAGAGCTCCTCGATCTCGACGACCCGCGCACGCTGGTTGGCGAGCGGCTTCGCCCTTCGCAGGTGGCAACCGGGCGACGGGTCGTCACGCAGCGGATCGCCGGCGAGCTCTTCCGCCGCTACCCGAACGCCGCGGGCCTGCGTTGGTGGTCGACGATCGAGGCGTCGTGGACGTGTGTGACGCTGTTCGATCGGGCGCTCGCGCAGGTGCGCGTCGTTCGCCGCCTCCCGCTCGACCCCGATCTCGAAGTGGTGCGCGAGGCTTGCGACGCGCTTGCGCTCACCCGCTGAGGCGCACGGCCCTAGCCGCCCGCCGGCCGACATGCGCGCAGCACTACCCACCCGCCGCCTGACGCCCGCGCGACGCTGCTCGCTCGCCGCCGCCTCAGCGAAGATTGCGGCGATGCACCTGCTCTTTCTCGATGAGTCAGGAAAGCCCGACGAGAAGCGGTTCGCGCTGGGCGGAGTAGCTATCCGCGCCGACGAGTGGCGCGTAGTCCGCGACCGCCTCGTCCACGCCGCGAGCGCGGCCGGCTGGCCGCTCGAGCGCGAGCTCAAGTGGCACGGCATCCGCCGGGGTCTAGTGCCGGGAGCCGTGGCTGACGCTGTGTTCGCCGAGCTCGCCGCGGCACCGCTCACCTGCTTCGTCTGTGTTCTGCGCCCGCTTGCCGGTAGGCGCCTCCACCCAGAAATGTTCGCCACACCGGAAGACACGTACGCCACGGCGCTGATGCTTCTCGCCGAGCGCTTCCAACGCTTCTTAGCGCACAGCGGCAGCTACGGGCTGATAGTGCTCGACTCGCGCCGACCCGAGCTCGACGATCGCACCCGCCGCTTCTTCGAGCGTTTACGCGAGGAGGGCACCGAGTACTTGCAGTTCGATCGCCTCGTCGACTGTTTGATGTTCAGCCCCTCGCACTTTTCGACCGGTTTGCAGATCGCCGATCTCGTCGTCGGGGTGACGCTCGCGAGCCGCGACCGACTGGGCGATGCGAGCCGCTGGTGGCGCCAGCTCGAGCCCCGCTTCGCCCGCCATCCGGTGCGGGGGACGATCGAGGGAGTCGGGCTCAAGGAGTTCCCCGAACTGTCGCGTCCGTCGCGGGAGGCGCCGCGCAACTTGTTTCGCTGACGGTCTTGGCCACACGTGGAAGCCGCACCGCCCGCACCGCGCCGAACTTACCCCGCTCTGCCGCTGGTCGCGTCCCTACACTGCGCAGGGGACGATGGTCGCGGTGGCTTTCCTCGGCGACCCGCTGGCCGCGCTCGCGGCCGCAGTTGTGCTGTGGCTGGTTGTGGGTGCGCTGGTGGCGCTGGCGCTCGGGCGCGTGCTAACAGCGACGCGGGGACGGGACGAAGCGGCCACGAGCGATCTCGACGCGCGCCGCGAGGTCGAGTCGTCGCTCGCCGAGCTGTCGACTCCGCGACTAGGCTCGACACGAGCGGCAAGCAAACACGCAGAAGCCACGCCCACCGCTGTGGAGCGGCAGCGCTAGCGCTCGGCCAACGAGCGCGCACAGCGATCGGCGAGTGGCGCCGCCGCGCCCAGCACGCGGCCGGAACGGGGGGCGGGTCACGCGGCGCGGGATGCTGGGAGGGGACGTGCGGGTAGGCGTGCAGCGTGCTGCGTGGCGGCGGGCGCGCGCGGCGGTCGCGGTGCGCCTCGCCCAGCTCGCTGTGGGCGTCGCTCTCGACCAGCTTCTCGCCGATCCCTCGCGTGGGCATCCCGTGGCCGGGTTTGGCCGGCTCGCGAGCACGGTGGAGCGCCGCTGGTGGTCGCCGTCGCGCAGGCGGGGCGCCGTCGCGACAGCGCTGCTCGTCGCCGGCGCCGGGGGTGCGGCAGCAGCGATTGGCGCGACGGGCCGCTCGGCACTGTGGCGGATCGCAAGCGGCGGAGCGATCGTCTGGACTTGTCTCGGCAGCCGCAGTCTGCTGCGCGAGGCCGAGGCGATCGAGCGTGCGCTCGCCGCCGGCGATCTCGCCAGCGCGCGCGCCCGTCTGCCAGCATTGTGCGGTCGCGACCCCCACGAGCTCGACACGACGGGTATTGCGCGCGCGGTGATCGAGTCGCTGGCCGAGAACGCCAACGACGCCGCACTGTCGACGGCCGTGTGGACGCTCCTCGCCGGCCCACCTGGTGCGGCAGTGCACCGCGCCGCGAACACCCTCGATGGGATGTGGGGCCATCGCAACCGCCGTTACGAGCGGTTCGGTTGGGCGGCGGCGCGCCTCGACGACTTCCTCGGGTTCGCAGGGGCGCGCGTCGGTGTGCTGCTGGTCGCCGTTCAGGCACGGCGCTTCGGCAGTGCGCCGGCTGCTGTGTTGCGGGGCGTGCGTCGCGACGCTCGCCGCCACCCGAGCCCCAACGCCGGGCCGCTCAAGGCCGCGTTCGCGGCCGCGCTTGGCGTCCGGCTGGGCGGTCCGGTGAGCTACTTCGGCGCGCGCACGCCCAGGCCGTGGATCGGCGACGGGCGCGACCCGACGGTCGGCGACCTTGCACGTGCTCGTTCGCTGGCCGCGCGTTTGTGCTACGGGTGGACACCCGTGGCGCGCCGCTCGTGACCAGCGAGAGGTTGCGTTTGTCAGACAACCAGCTCGGGTAGCGACCTACTGAGCGTGACAGAGCCAGCGTGGTCTTTGCAGCACCGCCTCCTTTCCCCCTTTTTTCCCTGCGCTCGCTTGTTCGGTCGCGGCGAACGCCACGGCACGGGCACGGGTGTGGGGGCTCTACGCGTCGTCGGCAGAGGGCTCTCTTCGCACCGGCTTCTCACAACCGGGGCGTGTCTCGCACTTTTCGGCTTTGGCGTGTTCGCACCCGCCGCAAGCGCCCAGGAGAGCACCTCACATGTCGCCGGCGAGCTGGCCACTCAGGGTGAAAAGCGCGGCAAGCCCGGTTCGCGGGACGTCGTCTTCGCTCGGGCGGCGGAGACCAGCTGGATGCGCTCGCGCTCCTTAAAGCGGTTTGCACGGCGCCGCGTCCGCCCGGCCCCGCGCTCGGCGTTCGCCGCGATGCGACCGGGAACCGGCCCGACGCGCGACGTGGTCGTGCGAGGGAGACGCGCGCTTGCGCTCGCCGCACGCGTGCACGCTGCTAGCGCGGAAATGGTGCGCTACACCTACACCGACGCGCACGGCCACGAGTTCGGCATCCAAACATACCCCGGTGTTGCTCCGGAAGAGGCTCTGGACCGGGTCGCCAGCCTGCTCAGCACCGTTCCCCACAGCTGGGAGATTGAGCACCTTGAGGTGCTTGTTGTAAATCTGGCGGACATGCCCGCTTACTGCGGCTCTGAGATCGCACAAGCCTGCTACCTACCGCGCGATCCAGACCGGTCATTCGACGGATGGATGATCGTCGGCTGGGACGATCCGGAGCTACCCCACACCGTCGCCCACGAGTACGGCCACCACATGGACAACCGGCTTCTCAACATCGCCCATCTGTCGGTGGTGTGCAGCGATTGGTCTGGTGACGGATCGCGGCGCTGGTTCATCGCCCGCGAGTTAAGTGACGACATCTTTAGCGCAGGTTTTGATTGCATTGCTGGCTCGCCTTGGGAAACCCAACTCGCCGAGCTATATGCCGAGGATTTCGCGGTGCTCGCCGGTTCGAACGGTTGGGGGCGGATCACAGCTGTACCGCCGCCGAGCGGGGACGTGCTCTCCGAACTGAGCGACGACATCCATGATCCGCTGCTCCCGCGAACGTCGAAGGTTAGGGGTCGGCTCTCACGTCGCGGCTCGCGCAAAGTCCACCGTTTCCGTGTCCGGATGCCGACGTTTTTCGAGATCAGGCTGAACGGGCCGAAGCGGGCAGAGATGAGCATCGCGCTGTACGAGCCCGATTCCCGGAGACCGCTCGCCCGCACGCGTCGGCGGGGGTCGCGGGATTACCTGTTCGTGTTAGGACTGCTGCCTGGCACCTACCGCATCGAGGTGCGAGCTGGGCGCGCGGGCGGCACTTATCGGATGTCGGTCGGGCGCCTTTAAAAACGATAAAGCCGTTGCGCGGGCGCCGGTAGCGGCGGGTCCCTTGGTTATGCAGTAGCGGGCCGGCTGACGGGCGGGCAGCACGCCTTGTCGCCGTGCGCCGCCCTACCCTTCCCCCGTGCCCGCACCTGCGCTGCTCGTCCTCGGCACCACCTCCGACGCTGGCAAGACCACCGTTGTCGCCGGTCTTTGCCGGTGGCTGGCGCGTCAGGGGCTGCGCGTGGCGCCGTTTAAGGCGCAGAACATGGCGCTGAACTCGACTGTCGCCGCCGATGGTGGCGAGATCGCGCGCGCCCAGGCGATGCAGGCGGCGGCGTGCGGGGTTGAGCCCGAGACGGCGATGAACCCGATCCTGCTGAAGCCGTCGGGCCCCCGCCACAGCCAGGTGGTGGTGATGGGTAAGCCGCTCACCGATGCCGACGCACGCAGCTACCACAAGCTGAAGCCGAAGCTGATGCCGATCGTGCTCGAGGCGCTGGCCGATCTGCGCTCGCGCTATGACGTGGTGATCTGCGAGGGCGCGGGCAGCCCGGCCGAGGTGAACCTGCGCGAGCACGACATCGCGAACATGGGGCTTGCGCGCGCCGCCGACCTGCCGGCGATCCTGGTGGCGGATATCGACCGCGGCGGCGTGTTCGCGCAGATCGTCGGCACGCTCGAGGTGCTCGACCCGGCCGACCGCGAGCACATCAAGGGTTTCGTGATCAACAAGTTCCGCGGCGACCCCGAGGTCTTGCGCCCAGGGCTCGAGTGGCTCGAGCAGCGCACCGGCCGCCCGGTGCTCGGCGTGCTGCCCTATCTCGAGGGGCTGTGGCTCGACGCCGAGGATTCGCTAGCACTACCGGGCGCGGACGCGGTAGCGGGCGCAGTGGCGGCGCCGGCTTGGGGCGGAGCGGCCAACGAGGGCGCCGCGGCGGGCGAGGGCGCCGCACCGGGCGAGGGCGCCGCGGCCGGCAGCGGCGCCGACCGAGCGCCGGCGCTCGACATCGCCGTCGTGCGCCTGCGCTGGATCAGCAACTTCACCGATTTCGACCCGCTGCGCTTCGAGCCGGGCGTGCGCCTCTACTACACGCGCTCGCCGGCCGACATCGAGCGCGCCGATCTTGTGATCCTGCCGGGAACGAAGGCGACGGTCGGGGATCTCGAGCTGCTGCGGCGCGATGGGCTCGCCGACGCGCTGGTGCGCCGCGCCCACGCCGGGCGCCCGATCCTCGGGATCTGCGGCGGCTACCAGATGCTCGGCGAGCGGATCGTCGACGAGGTCGAATCGCAGCGGGGAACCGTGCCCGGCCTCGGTCTGCTGCCGGTAGAGACCGTGTTCGAGCGCGACAAGATCGTCCGCCGCCGCCGCGGCCACTCGCCGTTCTTTGGTGGCGCCCCGGCCGAGGGGTACGAGATCAGGCATGGGAGGCCGCGGCCAAGCGCGATCTGGGCTGCGGGCGAGCCACGCAACGCGCGCCTGGATCCGCCGGCGCACCGCGCCGCGAGCGAAAGCGCCGACATCCGCACCGCCCCCGCGACCACCACCGCGCCGCTACCCGTCTTCGTCTCACACGACGGCGAGCCCGACGGCTGCGCGGTCGGCGCGGTGGTCGGAACGTCGTGGCACGGGGTGCTCGAGGGGGATGAGGTGAGGGGGGTGGTTCTCGCATGGGCGTCTGCGCGCGACGGCCTTGGCTCGAGCGAACGCTTCTCCTCGTCTCAACGGTCCCGTTCTCGCCGACAGTTCAGCGCTCGGCGTGACCGGCAGCTCGATCTGCTAGCCGAAGCATCGGCGCAGGCGATCGATGCGGTGACTGTCGAATCGTTGCTTCGGAAGCAGGAAAGCTGCGGGGCTTGACGCTGCCCAACTCGGTGCGCCGGGACACTGCGGCATAAGCCTGAGGTGTACCTACTGCGACTCCCATACACACGGGTCGGTCGCACGCGCCCGCGGCCTTAGGTTTGGCTGGGCAGTGCCGAACCGAATACCCGTACCTCCTCGGTCACGCGTCCGAGTCCGTCCAACCCCAGAGCTAGGCTCCACGTCGCGTCGGTGATTGCGCGTGTCAGGAACGCCGGTCACCGTACGACGTGGATTAAGGCTGCGCGAGGTGGCGACGACGATGTAGCGCCTGCGCGAAACCACTCGACCCCGACCTTCTGAAAGACCCGAGGAGGAGGGCTCATGAACGGCTTGATGGAACTTAGCGAGCACCTCGAGGCTGGCGGAGCCGCCACGCTCAACTTGCCCGCTACCTATCCCGTGCAGCCTGGCGCCGTAGTCGCGCCCGCGCGGTATGAAGCACGGGGCGCCGCGACCTTTGTGTTCGAGACTCGCTTCGTCGACGGAGACTTCCGTCGCACCGTCCTCATCGATTCCAAACAGTCGCAGTCAAACCGCGCCGAGGAGGGGCTTCTACTCGCACGCCGTGTCGGTGGCCCCGCGCGTCTGATACCCACGATTCGCGTGAGGTATCCGCACCGCGAGCTGACTGACCTCGAGCTCCCGCACCGCGCCTTCGACGCGCACATCCGTTTCGCGACCCAGAACGGCGAGCCGGTTGTGAGGAAAGAGTGGTACCAGCGGTTGCGGGACTCCCAACACGATGATCTGTCCGCCGTGTTCACGACGTCCCCCACGTCGCTCGCCTTCGGAGCGTGGGACTCCTCCCGTCAGCAGCGACAGCTGCGGCTCCGCGGCCTATACGTATCAGAGCTTTTTGGCGTGGTCGACGACCGTCCGGATGCCGACCCGATCTCGAGGCGGTCGGGCGCTCGTCTCGACCCTCTGGGTCAAAACATCTACCTGACGCCCGAGGCAGCGCGAAGGCTCGCCCAAACGCAACAGGGCGAGATGTCTCCGAAGACGCTCGCTGACTTCGAGAGCAAGATCAAGAATCAGGAGAAAAAGAGCAAGACAAGCGAAGGTCAGGAACCGACCATCTCGGCGGCACCACTCGGTCTCGGCGGTATCCCGCCGGGCACCGAAACTCCCTTCGGCGTCTCTGTGCCCGAGGTTCGCCGGGTGCGCACCATCTCGCTCGCCGGCCTTCGGCGCTTGCGCTTCGGTGGCTCGCACGAAGACGACGTGAAGGCACGAACCGCACTGCTCGCGATGATCCTTCTCGGCGCTGCCTACGCCGATCAGAACCCCGAGATCCGCGCCTACTGCGACGTCGGCACCCCCCGCACGCGGGTGTTGCTGGACGACGAGGAAAGGGACGATCTCGACCTGTCGGTCGAAGCTTGCACCGAGTTCCTCGAGGGCGCGATCAGCGAGCTGCCCGAGCGCCTCGCCTGGCGGGGGCAGGAACAGGTCGTGGACGGCGATCCCGAGCTCGCTAAAGGGGCCGTCGAAGACAGCGGCACCGAATCGAGTGGCACGGAGTAGCAGCCGCGACGCGGCTTGGCGACCATGGGACAGGCGCCCGCACTGGTCATCGAAGTGCGGTTCCCGTTGGGCATCTATCAGGGAGCCGCGTTGGGCAGGATCGAGCTGCTGCCGTCACCGGCGCGGCTTTTCGAGGCGTTCGTGGCGGCAGCCGCAGCCGGGCCCTACGCAGTGAGCGCCCCCATCGATGTCAGCTCCGAGGAGGCTCGCCGACTTAAGGTTCCGAAGGGAGCTACCGTCCTCTCGCCGCGGGACGAAGACATCGCGGCCCTGCGATGGCTCGAGGAGCACGAGCCGCTCGGAGTGTCGTTGCCCGGAGCGGAACCTCGCCCTTGCCAGCCAGAGCGGGTCAACAGGTACCGAGTCAAAGCAGGCATCTCCAACGAACCGGACGACTTCGAGCCGCGCGTAGCCGTGCCAGGGGTGATCGAGTACGCGTGGCCTAGCGCCCCGCCCGAAGTCGAGCAGCGACTCGCCCTGCTGGCGCGCGAAATCACCCATGTCGGGCGGGCCGACTCGATCGCGATCGTGACGGTGCGATCCGGCTCTTTCGACCCGGCATCGCCGAACGCCCTCGCCCTGCACACCACGCGCGGGCGCGGGACCATCGTCCGCGTCCCCCAACAGGGTCGGCTCGACAATCTCCTGCTCAACCACATTCGTCTGACCTGCGTTGCGGGAAAACACGGCAAGGAGTCAAAATCGAGACCGGCGGACCGCGTGACATCCCCGCTGTTGACCGGAACCGGCGAGCGGCGCCTTGCCCCTCTGCGGGGAGCCGCCCGTTGGCCCTACGACGAGGTTCTCGCGCTACCCCTCAAGCTGAGCCCGCAGCACTGGGTGTTGCGACGCGAGTACCGAGTGCCCTTCGCAGCGGCGATCCACAAGGCGATCGTGCGGAGGATCGGAAGCGCGGTACCCGAGTTCGTCCGCGGCAAGGAGGGCGAGAACCCGCTGCGGGGCCCTGGTCACCTGGCCATCCAGCCGCTACGCCGCAGGGACCAAGCGCTGGTGGCATTAGCTATACCCGCACACGTTTCCGACGCCGACCGCGCCGTGCTGCTCGAAGCGCTCGAAGATGGGCTCGTCGTCGCGTTCGCCAAACGCAAGATCGTCCTCGATCCTCCCGTTCGCGAAAGCGCTCTGCCCTTCTGGAGCACTCGCGACGCCTGGATGCAGAGCAGCGTCCCCGTCGTTCTCGACGCGCCCGGTTATCCGCGCAAATTCCCGTGGACTCTCGAGGACGCGACGCTGTGCTCGATCGGTTATGCGATGCGGGGCGTGCTCGAGCGACGAGACACCGAGCCAAGCTCAGATGTCCCTCAACTCGAGTGGGGTACCGGATGGGAGTTCCGGCGCAAGCTGGTCGACCATCTGCGCGAGCACTGCGGCGTGCGAGCACGAGTCAAGCGAGTCTTGAAATCGCCTGCGCCTTACTTCTACAAGGCGCGCGAAGGTGAGCTGATCGTCGCTGTCAACTGCGTCGTCGACCTCGGGGCTCTCGCGCCCGAGCCGGGCGGGTTCCTAGCGCTCGGCAAGGCGCGGCACGTGGGCGGCGGACTCCTCGAACCTAACGGGAGCGCGACGTGAGCGACATCGCCACGCCCAGCGGATTTAGGGAACGCTTCGCTCGTTTCTTCCGGGCCTTCAACGGCTCGGATCCCTACCCCTGGCAGACGCGGCTCGCCGAACACATCGCGAGCTGCGGGCGCTGGCCGAGCGAGATAGTCGCCCCCACGGGTGCGGGCAAGTCGAGCGTCGTCGACGTGCACGTCTTCCTCAACGCGGAGTACCTCGCGGGCCGGCTCGAACGACGCCCACCGCGCCGCCTGGTTCTCGTCTCGCCGCGCCGAGTGCTGGGTCGACGACCAGTACGAGCGGGCGATGAGACTCGCTGCCGCGCTCACCGACGCGCTCGAGACGCAAAGGGACGGACCGCTCCGCGAGGTCGCACTTGCCCTGCAGCAGGGGGTGTCCGCACGTGCCCCGGCCATGGAAGGACCCCTGCTCGTCTGGCGGCTCAGAGGCGGGATCGACAGCGAGAACGGCTGGCGGCTCGACCCGTCGGTGTGCCAGGTGATAGCGGCAACTCCGCTGATGTGGGGCTCGCGCCTGCTCTTCCGTGGCTTCGGCACGAGCGCCCGGGCACGCAACTGGGAGACCGGGCTCATAGCCCACGACGCCGTCGCGGTCATCGACGAGGCCCACCTCCACACGCGTCTAGTTGACTCGGCGCGGCTCGCCGCCCGCCAGGCGCGAACCCGCGCCGGCCTGCAAGTGACCGCCATGTCGGCCACACCCGCCCAGGCGATCGACCAGTCACCTCAGGAACACTCGGAAGCGATCACATACAGCGATGAGGACCTCGCGATCGAAGCCTTCCGACGGCGGGTCGACGCACGTAAGCCGGTGAAGGTAGTGGAGCTAGCGAAGGGAGAGAAGATCCCCGAAGCTGTCGCGCGCGAGGCGGCAAACCAACGATCCCGCTTGATGCAGCTGTTCGCCCAGCAAGGTGCGCCGGGCAGCGAAGGTAACGACGCCCAGCCCGGCGACAAGCCGCTGACCGTAGCGGTGTTCGTGAACACTGTGAACAACGCTCTCGGGGTCGCTTCGCTCTTGGAAAAAAGGGGCGATGGCGAGGTGGTCGTCGTATGCGGCCAAATGCGGCCCGCCGATGTCGATCGATTGCGAGAGGAGTACCCCGATTTGCTGACCCCGCGCGGCGACAAGCGCGTCGCCTACCTGGTTTCGACCCAGTCGCTCGAAGTGGGCGTCGACCTCGACGTCCCCGCGATGGTGTCGGTTCTCGCCTCCGCCCCCGCCCTCAGCCAGCGAGTCGGTCGGCTCAACCGCACCGGACGGTGGGACGACGTCGCCACTCTCGTCGTAGTCGTTCCGCCCGATCTCGAGAAGGCCAAAGACAACAAGATCGAGGGCGCCGGACCCTACGATCGCGACGAGCTGACCAAAGCGCGCGAATGGTTGTCGGACAAGCTCGGCGCACGCCACGGCACCGGTAACGCCAGCCCTCGCGCGATCGCCGAGTCCGGTCTCGCCTCGTATTCGAAGGCGCCCCGTGCGGATCTGCCACCGCTGACGCCAGTCGAACTCGACACCTGCGCGATGACGTCGATCGCGCTCAGCGCGGACCCCGATCCCGAGCTGTACGTATCCGAGCCGAGCGAATTTGAGCAGCCCGAGGTCTCGGTGGCGGCACGGAAAGACCTGGATCTAGAAACCGAGGTCGTTGCGAAAGCCCTCCGGGAGTGTCCGCCCCGCGATCACGAGATCGCCAACCTGCCGATCTGGGCGGCACAAGAGCTCGTCAAACGCCTCGGTGACAGCAAGAGCGTCGACCGAGTATGGATACTGCGACAGGAAGAGGGCTCGTTGCGTGCAGTCCCGCTCGACCTCCGCGCAAGCGACAACGACGGGGCGAACAGACAAGCACGCGACCCAAGCAGGTCGATCCGACCGGGTGACGTGGTGGTACTCCCTGCCGGAGCACCCGTGATGACCGGCCGGGTGCTAGGGCTCGGTCGCTCTTCGCGGCGGCCAGCCGGCGGGAAGATCGAGGACGTGCTCGAGCGCTCCCCCGAGGGACGGTCGCGCGACTGGATCGTGCGCGCCCCGGCGGGCGCGATGGCACCAATCGTCGAAGCCGATCCCGAGCTCGGAACGCGAGCCGCTCGACGAGCGCTCGCCCAGCACCTTCGAAGCGTGGATCAACTAGAGCTCGCGAAAGTCGTCGCAGAGCGCCCGCTCCGTGATCTCGCGATCACGTGGTGCGAGCCGCTGGAAGGTGAACACGGGCTGCTCGTGATCTCCGAGACCCGCAGGCGAGCGCCGATCGTCGTGAAAGCTCAGCGCCAGGATCCTGTTCTCGTCGACGCACACCAAAAGCGCGTCGCGCGGCGCCTGCAGGAGATCCTGGGCGCGTTGGCCCGCCAAGACTTCACGAGCGAAATCGTCGGAAACGACGTTGTCCTCGAAGGGGTCGGCGACGACATCGGGCACCTACACGACGCGCTGATCGCGGCGGCACGGCTTCACGACGAAGGCAAGCGACATCCCCGTTTCCAAGCGCGCATGGGCAATCCCGATCCAACGATCGCAGTGGCCAAAGCGCTCCCCGGCGCCCCCAACGATCGCGGCGACGGGTGGCGTCACGAACAGTTGAGCGCCGCGGTCGCGCGGGCGCACGGCCACAGCGCGCTAACGGTCGTCTTGATCGCTGCTCACCACGGCCGCGGACGACCGCTCTTCGATCGGCTAGCCGAGCAGTTGGTCGACGGGTGGGAAGGAATCCCCGCGGATGTCGTCGCTGCCGCCGAGCAGCTGTTCGGCCTTTCCGGCACGTACGAACTTGAGCGGGAGCGGTTGCAAAGGCAGCTCGGCGTGCACGGGCTCGCGTACCTCGAAGCTCTGCTCAGATGCGCCGACTCGCAGATCTCGCGCGAAGAGGTCGAAGCTCCCGAGGGGGTGAGCGCGTGACCTCAGTCGCGCACACCGCACTAGAGAGCACGGACGCGGTGACCGTGCTCAAGCCCCCTGTGAGCGGCATCTTTCTCGTCTCGCACCTCGCGGTTTTGGGCCTTGCGACGATTCTCGATGCCTACGGTGACGAGACCGTGCGGGTCGGGCACGAGAACGCATCACTCACATTCGAGCCTTATCTCGCCACGGCGCTGCCGAGGAGCGAGGTTCGGGCCGTCTTCGAGGCCGCTATCGAGGACATCGAAGCGGTTCTCGAACACGACCGAGAGGCAAAGTCGCGAGGGGAACGCAAACCGACGATACGTGCGCGCGACACCTACGGTGGCGACCCGGATCTGGCACGAGAGGCAGTCATCGTAAGGCACCGTCTCATACGAGGTTTGCTGGAACGGCACGGCCCAGGCGCGCACCTCGCGACGGCGCTCTGTGAAGGCCTTGGCACCCCGGTCACGTGGCTGCCTCAGGAACGGGGCACCAAGTTCGATCCGAGCGTCGGTGCCACGGCTTTCGATGGCGCAGTGATAAACAAGAGCACAGACCTCGTGCGCAAGGTTTTCCGCGAACTGCGCGTGAAAGCTCTCGCTGCGGACTTGTGGGAGAACGGTCGCAGCGAGCACGGGGCCGAGTCACCTTGGGCGCCGCCCAAGTCCCCCTCCGACGTAACCGCAGAGTTTTTGGCCGGGATCGGGCTCGCCGCTCTGCCCGTCGCCCAACGTTCGAGAGGCGTATCCCTCACCCCCGCCATCGTCCGGGCCGACGCGTCACGTCGGCCCGACGCTGCAGTGTTTCCGATACTGGGACGTCCTGCAACCTTCGCCCGCCTCCGTGCGCTTCTGATGAGTTCCGATCTTGCGGGGGTCGCACGGGAGTTGACCATTGGACTCAACGGTGAGAACCGCAGTCGGGAGAATCTTGCTGCGCGGAAGCGACTCCGTGCTCTGGGTGTCAGAGAACTCGTCCTTTTCCCAGTACGTAATTTGTCGACTAAGCAAATGGTGAAATTTTATTTCGAGACGGGGATCCGAGTTGACATTGGGTGAGCGCCGACACGCGGCTGCCGATCGCTCTCGTTGCACAGCATGCATACTGTCCGCGTTGCGCCTGGCTTGAGGCGCATGGCGACACGGTCGACGTGGCGCAGATCGCAGAAGGGAAAGAGGCGCACGTGGCCGTCGACGACCCGTCTACGGGCAGGTCGAAGCGCCT